>JAGIBK010000005.1:0-300000 GCA_017744355.1 bacterium
GTGAGGGCGGCCGCACCGTCGGCGCTGGCGTCGTCGCCAGCATCATGGGCTAAGCTCTCACTGGAGATTAGAGAGAACAATGCAAGAGAAAATCCGTATCCGGCTCAAGGCTTACGATCACAAGCTGATCGACGCCTCGACTGAGAAGATCGTCGACACCGCCCGCCGCACGGGCGCCCGCATCGTCGGGCCGATTCCCCTGCCTACGGCCAAGTCGATCTACTGCGTGCTGCGTTCGCCGCACGTCGACAAGAAGTCGCGCGAGCAGTTCGAGATCCGCACCCACAAGCGCCTCATCGACATCATGGAGCCCAACCCCAAGACCGTCGATGCGCTCATGCGGCTCGATCTGCCCGCCGGCGTCGACATCGAAGTCAAGTTGTAATCGGTTACGGGGCCACGGGCTGCCGCAAGCAGCCCGTGCGGTTGGAAATCGCACGTCGGATCGGGGTCGCCTAGACCCCGATCTCGCCGTCGAAACGAACGCTGAGCCCCTGCACACAAGGAGTTAATCAACAATGTCCCTAGGTATTCTTGGGAAGAAGCTGGGCATGACCCAGATCTTCGATGCCAACGGTCAGGTCATCCCCGTGACCGTCGTCGAAGCGGGCCCCTGCTTCGTCACCCAGATCAAGACCACCGAGAAGGAAGGCTACAAGGCCATCCAGATCGGCTTCACCGATGCCAAGGCCAAGCACCTGACCAAGGGTCAGCAGGGCCACCTCAAGAAGGCCGGCGAGGGCAAGCTCCTCCGCCACCTGAAGGAGTTCCGCCTCGACGACGTGTCCAGCTTCTCGCTGGGTCAGGAGATCAAGGCCGACATCTTCACCGAGGGTCAGGTCATCGACGTGATCGGTACCTCGATCGGTAAGGGCTTCGCCGGCATGATGAAGCGGTTCCACAGCGGCCGCGGTCCCATGTCCCACGGCTCGAAGTTCCACCGTCACCCCGGCTCCATCGGCGCCGGTACCACCCCCCAGCGCGTCTACAAGGGCGTGAAGATGCCCGGCAACATGGGCAACGAGCAGGTCACCGTCCGCCACCTCAAGGTGGTCAAGGTTGACGCCGAGAAGGGTATCCTTCTCATCAAGGGCGCCATCCCCGGGGCCGAGGGCGGCCTGGTCACGGTCCGTCCCGCCGTCAAGGTCGGCCGGTAAAGGAGAAGACGATGCCTACGCTTAAGCTGATTGATTTTTCGGGCAACGCCGCTGGCGACCGCGCCCTCTCGGATGCCGTCTTCGCCATCGAGCCCAACACCCACGTCATGCACCTGCACCTCGTTCGCCAGATGGCGAACTGGCGCGCCGGTACCCACTCGACCCTGACCCGCTCCGAGGTCTCCGGCGGTGGTAAGAAGCCCTGGAAGCAGAAGGGCACCGGCCGCGCTCGCGCCGGCTCCAGCCGCAGCCCCCTGTGGCGGCACGGTGGTGTGGTCTTCGGGCCCAAGCCCTTCAACAACTACACCAAGGCTATGCCCCGCAAGATGCGCCGCCTGGCGCTCCGCTCGGCCCTCTCGGCCAAGGTCAACGACCTGATCGGTCTGACCGAGTGGAAGCTCGAGGCCCCCAGCACCAAGACCGTCGCCTCCTTCTTGACGAAGATCGGCGCCACGGGCAAGGTTCTCATCATCCTCGACGCCGTGAACGAGGTCGTCACCAAGTCGGCCCGCAACATCGCCGGCGTGACCGTGATTCTCGCGCAGAATCTTAATGTTAAAGATCTGCTAAACCATGATAAAATCGTGGTTACTCCCGCCGCCCTGCAGCGGATCGAAGAGGTTTTTGCATAAATGAGCGATTTGTACACCGTTCTCAAGCGGCCGCTGGTCACTGAGAAGAGCGCCATGCTCGGCGAGCAGAACAAGTACGTGTTCGAAGTCGAGCGCAAGGCCACCAAGATCGACATCGCCCGTGCGGCTGAGCTCCTGTTCAAGGTGAAGGTCACGGACGTCACCACCAGCGCGATCAAGTCCAAGACGAAACGCGTGGGTGCGAGGATCGGTGAGACCAAGTCTAGCAAGAAGGCTGTCATCACCCTGGCCGAAGGCTCGACCATCAACATCTACGGAACCTAGTAGGAGACGTCCATGCCTATCAAAAAGTTCAGACCCATGACCGCCGGCACGCGCGGGATGAGCGTCTCCGGCTTCGACGAGATCACCACCGATCGTCCCGAGAAGAGCCTGGTGCGCTACCTGACCCGCAAGGCGGGCCGCAACAACCAGGGTAAGATCACCACCCGCTTCCGCGGCGGCGGCCACAAGAAGGCCTACCGCGTGATCGACTTCAAGCGCAACAAGGACGGCATCCCCGCCCGCGTCGCCACCATCGAGTACGATCCCAACCGCAACGCCCGCATCGCGCTGGTCGTGTACGCGGACGGCGAGAAGCGCTACATCCTGGCGCCCCTCGGCCTGACCGTCGGTCAGACCATCATGTCGGGCCCCGAGGCGGACATCCGCACCGCCAACGCTCTGCCCCTGCGCAACATCCCCCTGGGTACCACCGTTCACAACGTGGAGCTCAAGGCGGGCAAGGGCGGCCAGATGATCCGCTCGGCCGGCGCCGGCGCCCAGATCGTGGCCAAGGAAGGCGACTACTGCACCCTGAAGCTGCCCTCGGGCGAGGTCCGCAAGGTCCACATCGAGTGCAAGGCTACCATCGGTCAGGTCGGCAACCTCGAGCACAAGAACCTCTCGATCGGTAAGGCCGGTCGCAGCCGCTGGCTCGGCTTCAAGCCCCACAACCGCGGCGTCGTGATGAACGCGAACGACCACCCGCACGGCGGCGGTGAGGGCAAGAGCCCCATCGGCGGTAAGCCGCAGACGCCTTGGGGCAAGCCTGCGATGGGCTACAAGACCCGCCGCGGCAAGCGTCCTAGCGACAAGTTGATCGTTAAGTCGCGCAAGTCTTAAGAAGGAGCACCCTACAAATGTCTAGGTCCATCAAGAAGGGGCCCTTCGTCCAGACGGCCCTGCTCGAGAAGGTCGAAGGCCAGAACGAGCGCAACGAGAAGCGCGTGATCAAGACCTGGTCCCGCTCCTCGACGATCCTGCCCAACATGATCGGTCACACGATCGCCGTCTACAACGGTCGTAAGCACGTGCCCATCTACATCACCGAGAACATGATCGGGCACAAGCTGGGCGAGTTCGCCCCTACGCGCCTCTACAAGGGCCACAGCGGCTCGGAGAAGTCCCGCTAACGCGGGACTCTCTCGAACCGTAAAAGGAAGAGATTAGAAGACATGGAAACCAAAGCCATTGCAAAATACGTGCACATGTCGCCCCGTAAGGCGCGACGCGTGCTCGATCTGATCCGCGGCAAGAACTGCGTCGAAGCGATGACCATCCTCCGCTTCACCAACCTGCGCGCCGCCCAGGTGGTCTCCAAGGTGCTCGCCTCGGCCATGGCCAACGCGGAGCACAACCACCAGGTCGACCCCCGCACCCTGGTCGTCACCAAGACCTGGGCGGACGGTGGTCCGACCATGAAGCGCTTCCAGCCGCACGCCCAGGGCCGCGCCTTCCCCATCATGAAGCGCAGCAGCCACATCCACGTGGTCGTGGGCACGAAGTAGGAAGAGGAGAACATGGGACAGAAGATTCACCCCATCGGGCTTCGGCTCAACATCACGCGTCCCTGGTCGAGCCGCTGGTTCGCCACCAAGGACTACTCGAAGAACCTGCTCGAGGACCGCAAGATCCGCCTCTTCGTCAAGAAGAAGCTCTTCAACGCCGGCATCTCCAGCATCGACATCGAGCGCAAGAGCAACCAGCTCGAAGTCAACATCAGCGCTGCCAAGCCCGGCATCATCGTCGGCCGCGGCGGCCAGGGCATCGACCAGCTGCGTCGTGACGTCTCCGGCATGACCGGCAAGAAGGTCCAGATCAACATCCAGGAGATCTCGAAGATCGACGCCGACGCTCAGCTCGTCGCCGAGAACGTCGCCGCTCAGCTCGAGAAGCGCATCGCTTTCCGCCGCGCCATGAAGCAGGCGATGATGCGCGCCATGAAGTCGGGCGCCAAGGGCATCAAGATCATGGTCGCCGGCCGTCTCGGCGGCGCCGAGATCGCCCGTACCGAGTGGGCCCGCGACGGTCGCATCCCCCTGCACACCCTGCGCGCCGACATCGACTATGGCTTCACCGAAGCCACGACCGTCTACGGCATCATCGGTGTCAAGGTTTGGATCTACCGCGGCGAGGTGCTCCCCACCCGTCCCAGCCTGACGAACAAGGAGGACTCCGCTCATGCTCATGCCTAAGCGCACCAAGTTCCGCCGCCAGCATCGCGGTCGCATGACCGGTCATGAAACGCGTGGCGTCGAGGTTCAGTTCGGCGAGTTCGGCCTTCAGGCCCTCGAGCCCGCCTGGATCAACTCCCGCCAGATCGAGGCCGCGCGTCGCGCCATGACCCGCTCGATCAAGCGCGGCGGTAAGGTCTGGATCCGGATTTTCCCGGACAAGCCCGTCACCGCCAAGCCCGCCGAGACCCGCATGGGTTCGGGTAAGGGTGCGCCCGAGTACTGGGTGGCCGTCGTCAAGCCCGGCCGCGTCATGTTCGAGATCAACGGCGTGAGCGAGGAAGTTGCGCGCGAGGCCATGCGCCTTGCGGCCCACAAGCTCCCCATCAAGACCAAGTTCATCACCAAGGCCGAGGCGGCCGAAGGAGGCACTGCCCGTGTCGAAGCAGAAGTTTAGTGAGCTCGCGGCCCTGAGCCCGGCCGAACTCCAGGCCCAGCTCAAGGCGGCGAAGGAAGAGCTGTTCAACCTGCGCTTCCAGCTGGCCATCCGTCAGCTCGAGAACACCGCCAAGATCGGCGAGACCAAGACCAAGATTGCCCAGCTGCAGACCGCTTTGCGCACGCAGGAACTGGCCGCCGGAGGTACCAAGTAATGCCCCGTAGAGAGATCACCGGGAAGGTCGTTTCCGACAAGATGGACAAGACGATCGTCGTCGCCGTCGAGTCGCGTCACCCGCACCCCCGTTACGGCAAGATCATCAAGTCGACCAACAAGTTCAAGGCCCACGACGAGGCGAACACCGCCCACACCGGCGACACCGTCCGGATCGTCGAGAGCCGTCCTCTGTCGAAGGACAAGCGTTGGTCGCTGGTCGAAGTCGTCGACCGCGCGAAGTAGGAGGGTTTAAGCGATGATTCAAGTCCAAACCCGCCTGGCTGTCGCCGACAACACCGGCGCCCGCGAAGTCATGTGCATCCGCGTCCTGGGCGGCAACCGCCGCTACGCCCACGTCGGCGACATCATCGTCGCCGTCGTCAAGGACGCCACCCCGAACATGCCGGTCAAGAAGAGCGACGTCGTCAAGGCCGTCATCGTCCGGACCAAGCATTCGGTCGTCCGCGCGGACGGCAGCCGCATCAAGTTCGACGAGAACGCGGTCGTCATCATCAACAAGGACAACAACCCTCGCGGGACCCGCGTGTTCGGGCCCATCGCTCGTGAGCTTCGTGACAAGAACTTCATGAAGATCATCTCGCTGGCGCCCGAGGTCCTGTAGGAACGAGGAGTCGACACCACATGAACCGGATCAAGAAGGGCGATACCGTCATGGTTATCGCCGGCAAGGATAAGGGGAAGAAGGGCGAGGTCACGCTCGTCACCCCCAAGGACAACACGGCGATCGTGGCGGGCGTCAACGTGATCACCCGCCACACCCGGCCCTCGATGGCCAACCCCCAGGGGGGCCGCGTCCAGAAGGAAGCGCCGATCGACATGAGCAAGCTCATGCCCGTCGACCCCACCTCTGGCAAGCCGACCCGCGTCGGGGTCACCACGCTCGCCGACGGCAAGCGCGTCCGGGTCGCCAAGACCTCGGGCGAGCAGCTCGATAAGTAAGTGAGGACCTGATTTCGATGCGCATGTACGAGAAGTACAAGACCGAGGTTGTGCCGAGCCTCCAGAAGGATTTCGGCATTGAGAACGTCATGGCGGTCCCCCGGATCGTCAAGGTCGTGATCAACATGGGCCTCGGCGAGACCATTCAGAACCCCAAGGCCCTCGAGAACGCCGTGGGCGATCTCACCAAGATCGCGGGCCAGAAGCCCGTCATCACCAAGGCGAAGAAGTCGATCGCGACGTTCAAGCTCCGTCAGGGCATGAACATCGGCACCATGGTCACCCTGCGTGGCCGCCGGATGTACGAGTTCCTCGATCGCTTCATGAACCTGGCCCTGCCCCGCATCCGCGACTTCCGCGGCATCTCGGGCAAGAGCTTCGATGGCCGCGGCAACTACTCGATCGGTATCAAGGAGCAGCTGATCTTCCCTGAGATCGAGTACGATAAGGTCGATAAGATCCGCGGGATGGACATCACCATCGTCACCACCGCGAAGACCGACGAAGAGGCGCGCGCCATGCTCAAGAAGCTCGGCATGCCCTTCCGCGAGAACTAAGGAGCGAACGATGGCCAAGACGTCCAAGTTGCAGAAGCACGCGCGCCAGCAGGAGCTGATCGCGAAGTTCGCCGCCAAGCGCGCCGAGCTCAAGGCGATCATGAAGAAGGCGGAGTCCCAGGAGTCCGTCGCCGAGGCCCGCGCCAAGCTCGAGAAGCTCCCGATCGATTCCAACCCGGTGCGGTTCCACAACCGTTGCCAGTTCACCGGGCGTCCCCACGGCTACTACCGGAAGTTCGGCCTGTGCCGCAACCAGCTCCGGCAGATGGCCCACGAGGGGAAGCTGCCCGGGGTCGTCAAGTCCAGCTGGTAAGTCCAGCCTGGATACTGTAGGCCCA
Source organism: bacterium (assembly GCA_017744355.1). NCBI lineage: Bacteria > bacterium. Next base: position 6,756 of record JAGIBK010000005.1, read on the forward strand.
GCCGGGCGAAGCGTTTCGCCCGGCTTCACGGGGAAGTCCAGAGGGATACTCCCCGTTCATTGGAGGTTTCATGCCAGTCACCGATCCCGTTGCGGACATGCTCACCCGCATCCGTAACGCCAACACCGCCTACCTGCCCACCACGGACATCCCGAGCTCCAAGCTCAAGCTTGAGATCGCGCGCGTCCTCAAGGAGGAAGGCTTCATTCACGGCTTCGAGGCCGTGACCGACGCCAACGATCACCCCCGCATCCGCGTCTCGCTGAAGTACGCCGCTGGCAAGCAGCGCGTCATCACGGGCATCAAGCGGATTTCCAAGCCCGGTCTGCGCGTGTATGCCGGCAAGAGCGAGCTCCCCCGCGTCCTGGGCGGCCTGGGCATTGCGATCGTCTCGACCCCCAAGGGCGTCATGACCGATAAGCAGGCCCGTCGCGACAACGTCGGCGGCGAAGTCCTCGCCTACGTTTGGTAAGGGGGAACTCAATGTCGCGTATCGGTAAGCGTCCGGTTTCGATTCCGGGCAACGTCAAGGTTTCGGTCGACGGTCGCAAGGTGTCGGTCGAGGGCCCCAAGGGCAAGCTCAGCTACGATCTGCTCCCCGAGGTCTCGGTCTCGGTCGAGGACGGCGCGCTGAACGTCACCCGCGTGAATGACTCGCAGGATGCCCGGGCCCGTCACGGCCTCTCGCGCACCCTGGTGGCCAACATGGTCGAAGGCGTCAGCAACGGCTTCACCAAGAGCCTCGAGATGGTCGGCGTCGGTTACCGCGCCACCCTCGAAGGCCGCGTGCTCAACCTCGCGATCGGCTACTCGCACCCCGTGAAGATCGACCCCCCCGCCGGCATCGAGATCGCCGTCGAGGGCGCCAACAAGATCCACGTCAAGGGCGCGGACAAGCAGCTGGTTGGCGATATCGCCGCCGAGATCCGCGCGGTGCGTCCGCCTGAACCCTACAAGGGCAAGGGCATCAAGTACGCCGGCGAGGTCGTCCGTCGCAAGGCCGGTAAGTCCGGCGGCAAGAAGAAGTAGAGGCACGCCGTGATCAAGAAGAAAGTACGCAAGCACGAAATCGCCCGGCGCCACGTCCGCCTGCGCGAGCGCATCAGCGGCACCGCCGAGCGCCCTCGCCTCGCGGTCTTCCGCAGCCAGCAGCACATCTACGCCCAGGTGATCGATGACGTCGCTGGCACCACCCTGGTGTCGGCTTCGACCCTCGACGCCGAGGTGAAGAGCCAGATCGCCAACGGCCGTACGGTCGAGGCGGCCACCGCCGTCGGCAAGGCCGTCGCCCAGCGCGCCAAGGCCAAGGGGATCGAGTCGGTCGTCTACGACCGTGGTGGGTTCCTGTATCACGGTCGCATCGCGGCGCTGGCTGAAGGCGCCCGCGAAGGCGGACTCTCGTTCTAACGAAGCTGTTTGGAGGCAATTGTGGATAATAAGGAAACGCGCGGCGGCCGGGGTCCCGGCCAGGGCCGCGGCACCCGCCCCCCTCGGGAGCGTGAGCGCGAAGAGTCCGAATGGCAGGAGAAGGTCGTCCAGATCCGCCGCGTGACCAAGGTCGTCAAGGGCGGTAAGAAGATGTCCTTCCGCGCGACCGTCGTGGTCGGCAACGGCAAGGGCCAGGTCGGCGTCGGCGTCGGCAAGGCCGCCGAAGTCATCGTGGCGATCCAGAAGGCCGTGGCGGATGCCAAGAAGAGCCTGCTGACCGTCACCATGGTCGAGACCAGCATCCCCCACGCGATCACCGGCATCGCGGGCAGCAGCTCCGTGCTGATCAAGCCCGCCTCGAAGGGTACCGGCGTTATCGCGGGCGGTTCGGTCCGCACCGTGCTCGAGCTCGCCGGCATCAAGGACATCCTGTCCAAGTCGCTCGGCGGCAACAGCCCCCTGAACAACGCCCGTGCCACCCTCAACGCTCTCTCGCGCCTGCACAAGGCCGAGGATGTGGCGGCGCTCCGCGGTCTGACCGTCGAGCAGCTGCTCGGCCGCTAGGAGGCATCTCATGGCTGACAACAAGATCAAGGTCCAGCTCGTCAAGAGCCCCATCGGTTACGACAAGCGCCAGAAGGCGGTCGTCAAGGCCCTGGGTCTGGGCAAGATGAACAGCACGGTCGAGCACTTCGATAGCCCGATGATCCGGGGCATGATCTTCAAGGTCACGCACCTGGTCAAGGTTACCGAGGTCTAGCGCCCGCGGCTCAAAATCGAAGGATAAGGAGTTCCAATGAACCTGTCGGATCTCAGGCCGGCTGATGGTGCCACCAAGCGCAAGAAGCGCGTTGGTCGCGGCCACGGCTCGGGCCACGGTAAGACCTCGACCCGCGGCGCCAACGGCCAGGGCCAGCGCTCGGGCGAGAGCATCAAGATCGGCTTCGAAGGCGGCCAGAAGCCCCTTTTCCGCCGCATCCCCAAGAAGCACCACTTCTCGCAGCCCCTCCGCTACATGGCGAAGTTCGCCATCGTGAACGTCGGCGACCTCGCCAAGTTCGAGGCGGGCAGCACGGTTGACGCCCAGGCCCTGGTGGCCAAGGGCCTCATCCGCGAGGAGCTCGACGGCGTGCGCGTCCTCGGCGACGGCACCCTCTCGGTGAAGCTCACGGTCAAGGCGACCTACTTCACCCCCGGTGCCAAGGAGAAGATCGAGGCCGCCGGCGGTACCGCCGAGGTGCTCGGCTAATGATCAATATGGCGCAGGCTCAGCAGGCGCTGCGTAACCTCTGGTCGGCTCCCGGCCTGAAGGAGCGTCTGCTGTTCACCCTCGCCATGATCGCCTTGCTACGCTTCGGCGTACACATCCCCATTGCCGGCGTGGACCATGCGGCCCTCGCCGGCAAATTTGGTGCCGGGAACTTGCTCGGGGGCTTCCTCGACCTGTTCTCGGGCGGGGCGCTGGCGAAGTTCTCGATCCTGGCGCTGGGCATCACCCCCTACATCAACGCCTCCATCATCATGCAGCTCATGGCCTCGGTCCTTCCGAAGCTCGAGGAGCTCCAGAAGGAAGGCGGCGAGCAGGGGCGCAAGCAGATCGCCCAGTATACCCGCTACCTCACCCTGGTCCTTGCGACCGTCCAAGCCTACGGCATCACCAGCTGGCTTTGGAAATCGGGGCTGGTCGCGGGCCATCCGGCCATGGGGCCCTTCCCCTGGACCTTCTTCATCCCGACGATGCTCGTCCTGATCACCGGGACGGTCTTCGTCATGTGGCTCGGCGAGCTGATCACTGAGCGCGGCATCGGTAACGGCGCCTCGCTGCTGATCATGGCGGGTATCCTCTCGCGCATCCCGAGCTACTGGGAGACCACCCAGCAGGGTCTCACGAGCGGCGCCTTCGCCTGGTGGCAGGTGACCCTCCTGATGCTGTCGTTCCTGGCCATCCTGGTCGCGATCGTCATCGTCCAGGAAGGGGCGCGCAAGATTCCGGTCCAGGCCGCCAAGAAGCAGGTCGGAGGCCGCGTCTACCAGCAGCGCTCCAGCTACATCCCCTTCAAGGTGAACCAGGGCGGCGTTATGCCGATCATCTTCGCCTCGAGCTTGCTGCTCTTCCCCGTCACGATCTCCCAGCTCTTGGGTGGCCAGGCGCAAGCCGCGACCGCCAAGGTCAACTGGGCCTTCAACACCGGGGCTGCCTGGCAGTGGGATAATATCCGGAACGTCCTGCAGCAGGGCCTCAACCACGCCCTGGCGGCGCTCTCGCCGTCCGGCTGGCTCTACGCCGTGCTGTACTTCGCGCTGATTTTCTTCTTCAGCTTCTTCTACGTGAGCCTGGTGCTGAACCCGGCGGATCTGGCGAAGAACCTCCAGAAGTTCGGCAACTTCATCCCCGGCGTTCGTCCCGGCAAGCCGACGGCGGACTACCTCGAAGGGGTCCTCAACCGGATCACCTTCATCGGCGCGCTCTTCCTCGGGATCGTGGCCATCGTGCCCAACTTCATCGAGAACGCGACCGGGGTGACGACGTTCCAGGGCCTGGGCGCCACGGCGCTGTTGATCATGGTCGGTGTCGCCATCGACCTGCACAACCAGCTCCAGACGCAGCTCTTGGCTCGACAGTACGAAGGTTTCATGAAATAATGGGAGGCTCACGCCAATGCGGATCGTCTTTCTAGGGGCTCCAGGGGCCGGCAAGGGTACCCAGGCGCGCCTGATCGCCGAAAAGCACCACATCCCCCAGATCTCGACCGGGGACATCCTCCGCGCCGCCGTGCGCGAGGGGACCCCCCTCGGGGTCGAGGCCAAGGGCTACATGGACCGCGGCGAGCTGGTCCCGGACGCGCTCATGGTCGATCTGATCCGCGATCGGATCGGCTGCGACGATTGCCTGAAGGGCTACATCCTCGACGGGTTCCCCCGAACCCTCGAGCAGGCCCGTGCCCTCGACGCCATGCTCGCCGAAGTGGGCAGCCCGCTCCAGGTGGCGATCGACTTCTCGGTGCCCACCGAGGAGCTGGTCCGTCGCCTCAGCGGTCGACGGGTGTGCCGCGCCTGCGGCGCGTCCTTCCACCTGGTCAGTGCGCCTCCTTCCAAGGAGGGGGTCTGCGACCACTGCGGTGGGGAGCTCTACCAGCGGCCTGACGACAACGTCGAGACCGTCTCGAAGCGCCTGGACGTCTACCACGCCCAGACCGCTCCGATCACGGCCTACTACCGCGAGAAGGGCTTGCTCTATCCGGTGGACGGGATGCGTGGCATCGACGAAATCCAAGCGGATCTGGAGCAGGTGCTCCTCAGCCGCAAGTAATCGGCCTCAAACGCCGATAGGAACTTATGATCACCATCAAGAACGACCGGGAGATCGATAGCATCAAGGCGGCAGGCAAAGTTGTCGGCAAGCTCTTGGCTTACATGCGCTCGTTGGTCGTTCCCGGCATTTCGACGCGCGAGCTGGACGCCCTGGGCGAGAAGTTCATTCTCGATCAGGGCGCGATCCCCGCGTTCAAGGGCCTTTACGGCTGCCCGTGCTCGATCCTCACCTCGGTCAACGAGGAGGTCGTCCACGGGCTGCCGAATCGTCGCAAGCTTGCTAGCGGCGACATCATCTCGATGGACATGGGTGCCATCGTGGAGGGGTATTACGGCGACGCGGCGATCACGGTGCCGGTCGGGGAGGTTACCGACCCGGCGGTATTGAACTTGCTCGCGATCACCGAGCAGGCTATGTACCGCGGCATCGAGCAGATCCAGGTCGGCAAGCGCATCGGCGACATCGGCCACGCGGTGCAGACCCTGGTCGAGGCGAACGGCCTTTCGATCGTCCGCGACTACGTGGGTCACGGGATTGGGCGCCAGCTCCACGAGCCGCCCCAGGTCCCCAACTACGGAACGCCTGCCACCGGTCCGGTCATCAAGCCCGGCATGGCCTTCGCCATCGAGCCGATGGTCAACATCGGCGGCCCGGGCGTCAAGGTCCTCGGCAACAAGTGGACCGTGGTGACCAAGGACAAGTCGTGGTCGGCCCATTTCGAACACTCGGTGCTCGCCACCCCCGAAGGGCCCTATATCCTGACCCGAGAGGAGGGCCGCTAGGTGGCCAAAGAGGATACGCTAGAATTAGAGGGCGTGATCGCCGAAGCCCTGCCCAACGCGATGTTCCGCGTCGTCTTGAGCAACGGGCACGGCGTGCTCGCTCACATTTCGGGCAAGATGCGCAAGCACTTCATCAAAATCCTTCCTGGTGATAAGGTGAAGGTGGAGCTGAGCCCCTACGATCTCACGCGCGGCCGCATCACGTACCGCATGCGCTGAGGAGATCCTTCGAGAAACTCTCTAGAACCCGCTAACCAAGCGGGTTTGAGGGCAATGGTCGCTCGAAGGTTATGGAAGGAGTAAGGTATAATGAAAGTTCGTGCATCGGTAAAGCCGATCTGCGACAAGTGCAAGGTCATCAAGCGCCATAACAAGGTGATGGTGATCTGCGAGAACCCGAAGCACAAGCAGCGCCAGGGTTAGTTTAGGAGGATCAATGGCACGTATCGCTGGTGTCGACTTGCCCCGCGAGAAGCGGATCGAGATCGCACTCACGTACATTTTCGGGATCGGTCTGAAGACCAGCCAGGACATCCTGGCCAAGACGGGCATCAACCCTGACACCCGTACCCGCGACCTCACCGAGGACGAAGTGGCGAAGCTCCGCGAGGAGATCGACCGCAACCGTCAGGTGGAAGGTGACCTGCGCCGGGTCATCTCGATGAACATCAAGCGTCTCATCGAGATCGGCTCCTACCGCGGCATCCGTCACCGTCGTGGTCTGCCCGTCCGCGGTCAGCGCACCAAGACCAATGCCCGTACCCGCCGCGGCGCCAAGAAGACCGTCGCCGGTAAGAAGAAGTAAGACAATCGCCAAAGAGCGCGCGGGCAGGCTGCCTTGCGTGCGTTGTAAACCGGGTGCCGCGGCACCTGTCGCGACAGCCGGGATGACGGCGTTATCTGTTTTGAAAGGAGTTTCCCTTGGCTAAGCCTTCTGCTAAGCCTAAGCGCCGTGAACGCAAGAACGTTCACAGCGGGGTGGTCCACATCGCGTCCACCTTCAACAACACGATCGTTTCGATCACCGACCCCAACGGGGCCGTGATCTCCTGGGGTTCCGCTGGAACCGTGGGCTTCAAGGGTGCCAAGAAGGGTACCCCCTTCGCCGCCCAGCAGGCTGCCGAGCAGGCCGCCACGCGCGCCATGGAGCATGGCATGCGCACGGTTGAGGTGTACGTGAAGGGCCCCGGCTCGGGTCGTGAGACCGCGGTTCGCGCGCTGCAGGCCGCCGGCCTGGAAGTCAGCCTGATCAAGGACGTGACTCCCATCCCGCACAACGGCTGCCGCCCCCCCAAGCGCCGTCGCGTCTAGTTGAAGGAGGAATCAGACTTTGGCTCGTCATACCGGACCGGTCTGCCGTCTCTGCCGCGCGGAAGGCATCAAGCTCTTCCTCAAGGGTGAGAAGTGCAACACCGGCAAGTGCCCCGTCGTTCGTCGCGCTTACCGTCCTGGCCAGCACGGCCAGGCCCGCCACAAGGTCTCCGAGTACGGCCTGCGTCTTCGCGAGAAGCAGAAGGCCCGTCGCTTCTATGGCCTCGGCGAGAAGCAGTTCCTCGGCTACTACGAACTGGCCACCCGCAAGGCGGGTGTCACCGGCGAACGCCTCCTCCAGCTGCTTGAAACCCGTCTGGACAACGTCATCCACCGCCTGGGCTTCGCTCCCAGCCGTCCTGCTGCCCGTCAGATGGTCGGTCACGGTCACGTCCTGGTGAACGGCCGCCGCGTCGATATCGCGAGCTTCCGCGTCAAGGTCGGTGACAAGATCCAGCTCACCGAGAAGAGCACGGAGTTCGGCAAGCGCTCCGCTGCTATCACCCCTGTCGCCAAGGTTCCCAACTGGTTGACCGTCGATACCGAGAAGCTCACCGGCTCGGTCGTCGCGATCCCGGCGCGCGAGGAAATCGACGCCCCGGTCCGCGAGAACCTGATCGTTGAGTACTACTCGCGCTAAGACCTGATCCCCTTCAACCGGGAATCCAGTCGCCCGCATGGGCGAGGTAACTAAGAGGAACGAATGGATAAGCCTAAAATCGAACTCATGGAGTCCCACAAGACTCCCGAAGGCCTAACCTACAGCAAGTTCGTCGCCGAGCCGCTCGACCGCGGCTACGGCACGACGCTCGGCAACGCGATGCGTCGCGTGCTCCTCAGCGATATCGAGGGCGCCGCGATCACCGCGATCCGCATCGAGGGCGTGCCCCATGAGTTCACCACCATCCCCGGCGTCGTCGAGGACGTGGTGGACATCATCCTCAACCTGAAGGGCGTTGTGCTCAAGATGCACGCCGGCGACACCAAGACGGCGCACATCAGCGTGCACCGCGAGGGCGTCGTCACGGCGGCGGACATCGTGACCGATTCGGACATCGAGGTCGTGAACCCCGAGTGGCCCATCGCCACCCTGGACAAGGGCGCGTCGCTCGAGATCGAGCTGCAGATCGAAAAGGGCAAGGGCTTCGTGCCCGCGGACAAGAACCGCAAGCCTCATCAGGCCGTCGGGGTCATCCCCGTCGACTCGATCTTCATGCCGATCCGCAAGGTCAACTACAGCGTCGAAGACACCCGCGTCGGCCAGATGACGGACTTCGACCGGCTCAACCTCGAGCTCTGGACCAACGGCTCGGTGGATGCCACCGAGGCGATCAGCCGCGCTGCGGATATCCTGATCCGTCAGTTCGACGCCTTCGCCGATCTGGCTCGCGAGAGCCTGCCCGGCGGCGGCAAGAAGGCTGAAGTCGGCGAGCCGGGCAAGCCCCAGCCCACCGATATGTCGATCGAGGAGCTCGAGCTCTCGGTCCGCGCTTACAACTGCTTGAAGCGCGCGAACATCTACACCGTCGGCGACCTGCTCAAGAAGTCTGAGCGCGAGCTGATGGACATCAAGAACTTCGGTAAGAAGTCCGCCGAGGAAGTCATCGAGCGCATGCGGGCCTTCGGGTTCCACATGGCTTCGGGTGAGCCTTCGGACGACCTCGCCGTTGCGAGAGAGGATTAACACATGCGTCATCGCAAGGCTAAGAACTTGCTTTCCAAGCCGGCCGACCAGCGTCGCGCGCTGCTCCGCAGCCTGACCACGGAGCTCCTCCGTCACGGCCGTATCACCACCACCGAGGCCCGCGCCAAGGCCCTGCGCGTGTCGGCTGAGCAGATGCTCACGCTCGCCAAGCGCGGCGACCTGCACGCTCGTCGTCAGGCCGAAGCCTTCATCCTCGACGGCGAAGTGACCAAGCGTCTCTTCACCGAGATCGCCCCCAAGTACAAGGAGCGCTCGGGTGGTTACACCCAGATCGTCAAGACGGAGTCCCGTCGTGGCGACAACGCGCCCCAGGCGATCATCATGCTCGTCGAGGCGTAAGCCTCAACCAGGGGTCCTGCCGTGCGCAACATCGCTCTGTCGATCGCATACGACGGGACCCACTTCGCCGGCTTCCAGCGCCAGTCCATGGACCGCACGGTCCAGGGCACGCTCGAGGAAGCACTCGTCCGCCTTACGGGCCACTCTCTCGAAGAGTTGCGCCTGGTCGGAGCGGGTAGGACGGACGCCGGCGTCCACGCAAGTGGAATGGTGGTGAACTTCCACACTGCCAAGGTCTTCCCGGACGCGACGTGGGTGAGGGCGCTGAACGCGACCTTGCCCGACGACGTGGCGGTCCTGGGAGCCCGGGAAGTCGATTTGGCTTTCCACAGCCGCTTTTCGGCGGTGGCGCGATCGTATCGCTACGAGGTGCTGGCTCGGCCGACCCCGGATCCGCTGCGCCGCTTCTCGAGCCACTGGGAGCCCCGGCCCTTGCCTGAGCTTCCTCGGATGGTCGAGGCCTTCGCCGACCTGGTGGGCACCTGTGATTTCGCGGCCTTCGGGTCCACGGGATCGACGCCTCGGGACACGGTTTGCACCGTCCTCGACGCGGCGTGCGAGGTGGAAGGGGACTTGCTCTCCTTCTCCATCACCGCCCAGAGCTTCCTGTACCACATGGTGCGGAGACTGGTCGGAGCCTCGCTGGAGGTGGCCAAGGGCAAGCTTTCGGTTGCAGAGTTCGCGAGGCTCTACCGCGAACCCAGCCAAAGCAGGGTGGTCCCGAAGACCGCCCCCGCATGCGGTTTGACCTTTGTAAGTGCGACTTATCCCCCGCCGTATGCGGGGTTATTCGGACCCTTTTAGGAGGAACGACGTGAAAACTTATTTCGCCAAGCCGGAAGAAATCAACCGGCAGTGGCACGTGATCGACGCCGAAGGCCACACGCTTGGCCGTCTGGCGACCGTCGTCGCCGACCTGCTCCGGGGGAAGGGCAAGCCCCTCTACACCCCGAACGTGGATTGCGGCGACTTCGTCATCATCATTAACGCCGAGAAGATCCAGGTCACCGGCAAGAAGAACACGGACAAGCTGTACCGCCACCACACCGGTTGGCCCGGTGGCTTCCGTTCGACCACCTTCAACAAGCTCATCAACGAGCACCCCGAGCGGGTCATCGAGCACGCCGTCCGCGGCATGCTCCAGCACAACCGTCTGGGCCGCGCCCAGTACGGCAAGCTGAAGGTCTACGCTGGCGCCGAGCATCCGCACGCCGCCCAGCAGCCCAAGGTGTTCGAGATCGCGAAGAAGGAGGCCGTCCGTGGCTAATTCCAAGACCGCTTACTGGGGCACTGGCCGTCGTAAGACCGCCATCGCCCGCGTTCGCCTGGTGCCCGGCACCGGCGTCGTGACCGTCAACGAGCGCGCGCTCGACAACTACGTCGGCTACCGCTCGGTCCTCATCCGTGAGGTCGGCCTGCCCCTCGACGCGACCAACAACGCTGGCCGCTTCGACATCCACGTCCGCGTCGCGGGCGGCGGCGTGACCTCGCAGGTCGGCGCCATCCGCCTCGGCGTTGCTCGCGCCCTGCTCAAGGTTGATCCCGAGCTGCGCAGCAGCCTCCGTGCCGAGGATCTGCTCACCCGCGATCCCCGCGCCAAGGAGCGCAAGAAGTACGGCCGCAAGAAGGCCCGTAAGCGCTTCCAGTTCTCGAAGCGCTAAGCTTCTCGAAAGCCCCTCGCTCCGGCGAGGGGCTTTTCGTTTGGGCCGAGGACGGTGGCCGGGCCCCGCCAGATCGGTTATGATCACGCTTTCGTCGTATTCTCAAGCCTTAAGGAGGAGTCTTGAACGCTCAGCGCCGCCTGTTCCGTGGCCTTCCCTTCTTCTTGCTCGCCCTGTCGCTCGGTTCTGGCATGGCCCGGGCTTCGGCTCCGGTCGTCTCGGATTCGTTCGGGTCCTACCCGCCGCCGAGCGCCGAGGAAACGGCGCGGGTCAAGGAGGCCTTCCGCGACGCGGCGTCCTGGACGGTGGGTGAGCGTTCGGGCGATCTCTTCGTGCTGCCGGCCAAGTACAACTTCGTGACCGAGGGCGGGCACCGGAAGCCGACCCTTGCGCATTACAAGGGTCAGCCCATGCAGAATGCGGGGACGGTCCACGGCAACTCGTGGGAGTACGATACCCGAATTCCCATCGTGCTGTGGGGCCCCGGCTTCGTGAAGTCCGGAGTTCGTACCGACGCGAGCGCGACCCAGCAGGACCTGGCCCCTACTTTTGCTCAGATGATGGGGACGATGCCGCCGGAGGACGCCTACGGCCGAGTTTTGACCGAGGCACTGACGCCTACCCAGCGCAAGCCCAAGGTGATCCTGACGCTGGTCTTCGACCAGGGCGGGGAGGTCTACTACCGGGCGCATCCCGGCCGTACGCCCCGGATCGACGCCATGAAGCGTGAGGGCACCTACTTCACTTCGGCGAAGGTCAGCCACGTGGACGTGGAGACCGGGATCGGCCACGCGGCGATCGGGACGGGGGCCTGGCCCTCGCGGACCGGGATCTCGAGTAACAACTTCTGGATCCGCGCCTTCGGCAGCCCCCGTTACTCCTTCGCGGGTGACGTGAACAACTCGCCGATGTTCCTGGGAAGCCCGACTCTTGGCGACGTCTGGCTGCGCGCGACCAAGAACCAGGCATTGGTGGCCGGCTACTGCTATGCCGACCGCGCGGCGATCGGGATGGCGGGCCACGGCTCGCTCTACGCGGGGAACAAGAAGCCCTGGGTCATCTTCTACGACGAGAAGGTAGGCAAGCTTACCACCAACTCGAAGTACTACGAGCTGCCGACCTACCTGGAGGGCGCGAGCCCCAAGGCGCACCTGGACGCTTTGACCGGCGGGACTGGGGTCTGGATGGATCACCCCATCGATCCTAACGCGAAGGTGCGCGTGACCCCGGCGTTCGCGGCCTTCGACGGCGACAACGTGGTGAAGCTGATCGAGAAGGAGGGCTGGGGGGCCGATGACATCACCGACCTGATGTACGTGACCCTGAAGTCCACGGACGCCGCGGGCCACAGCTATGGCCACGAGTCCGACGAGGCGGGAGCGGTGCTGGCCGAGCAGGACAAGCAGCTGGGCCGGATCATCGATGCTCTGGTCGCCAAGGTGGGCCGGGAGAACGTGGTGGTGGCCCTGACGGCGGATCACGGCAGCACGCCCTTGGCCGAGCTCTCGAAGGGCGTAGCCCTCGACGACAAGAAGCTCGTCGCCGATCTGAACCGCCAGCTCGACAAGCGGGACAACGGCGTTAACGTCTTCGAGTATGCGTCGGCGACGCAGCTCTTCATCAACGACGCGGAGCGCGTGCGTAACGGCCTGAGCTACGATCAGCTCAAGGAGGCGGTCCTCGCCTACAAGGTGGACGGCAAGCCGTTCTTCGTGGACGCCCTGACCCGACCGGAAGCGCGCGATCGCGCAACCAAGCGCGAAGTTCGCTAACACATCCCCTACCATCACGAGGCGCCCCCACGGGGGCGCCTCGTTTGCTCTGACGCTAAGCTTAACCGCATCTTAGGCCCCGAGCGGCAAGGGCGCGGCCTTCTCGTCCGACAATGAGTTAACGGCTCTTGAACGTGGAGGTGGCCATGGCAGTCAACGGCATCAATCGATCGCTGCAGCGCGAGCTCGTCTCGCCGCTCGCGCGCAAGGTCGCCCAGGCCCCTCAGCTCGAAGCGACCCAGGCTGCCCAGAAGGCGGCCGTGCGGACCGCTCAACCCGAAGCCCAGAGTTTCTCTTTCTCGGAGCTGAAGCGCGACATACTCAACGCGGGCTCCGAGGCCCTGATCCGGCTTGGCGATCTGCATCCGAGCTTGGTGAAGCTGGGCCATGCGATCTATGGCTTCCAGACCCGCGCGGTCGATGGCGATGCCCTCCAGAAGCTCGGTAAGCTCGGTGACAAGGTCCTGCGCGGGGCGCAGCCGACCGACGAGGGTTTCGCGGAGCTCGCCAAGCAAGGTTACAACACCGTCATCAACCTGCGTCCCGAGCGCAACCTCGAGAAGGACGTGGTCGAGAAGCTCGGCATGAAGGCCGTCTTCCTCCCGTTGCCGCCGCTGGATGCGCCGACCCACGCGCAGACCCTCGACTTCCTGAAGGCGGCCCTGGATCCCGCCAACGGCAAGGTCTTCTTCCATTGCTACCACGGGGTCGATCGGACCGGGACGATGGCTGCGGCCATCCGCATCGCCCGCGACGGCTGGAGCGCCGAACAAGCCATCAAGGAGCTGCATTCCTTCGGTTTCCACGACGGCGGCCAGCAGCGCAAGCTCGCCTACATCTCCGAGTTCGAGCGCTTCTGGAAGGCCCTTCCCGCCGCCCAGAAGGCCGAGGTCTTGCACGGGCAGCCCGCTGCCCCCGCTTCACGCTTGATCGGCGTCGGCTAGGGCCTCGAGAGGGCCAAAAGCAGCCGATCCTTCGTGAGTGAGAGCCGGGCCGGTGGTACAATGGAACGGCCTGTTCTCGCCCAAGAAGGAGACCGCTGTGAGCGATCAGATGCGCATCATGCTGCCCGGCCCCACCCCCTGCCCCGCTTCGAGCCTGCGGGCCATGGCCCGTCCGATGATCAACCATCGTGGCAAGGAGTTCATGGCCATGCTGGAGGGCCTGACGGCGGATCTGCGGTGGGCCTACCAGACCCAGAATGACGTCTTGATCCTCACGACCTCGGGCACCGGCGCGCTCGAAGCCGCCATCGTCAACATGCTCAGCCCCGGCGATCGCGTCCTCGCCCTGATCACCGGCGAGTTCGGCAAGCGCTTCGCCAAGATCGCGGAGACCTACGGCGCGGTCGTGGACAAGGTGGAGGCCGTCTACGGCGAGCCCATCACCCCCGAGATGGTCGCCGAGAAGGTCGGCGGTGCCGCCTACAAGGCCGTGCTCGTCACCCACAACGAGACCTCGACCTCGCTCTTGAATCCCCTCAAGGAGATCGCAGAGGTCATCCGTCGCGCGCTGCCCGACACCCTGATCCTGGTCGATGCGGTTTCGGGCCTCTTGACCGCGCCTCTGCCCGTGGACGAGTGGGACCTGGACGTGGTCCTCTCGGGCGCTCAGAAGGCCTTCATGATTCCTCCCGGTCTCGCCTTCGCCTCGGTCAGCCCCCGCGCCTGGGCGGCGCACGCCGAAGCCAAGATGCCTCGCTTCTACTTCGACTTCACCAAGGCGCGCGACTTCCTGAAGAAGGGCCAGACCCCCTGGACGCCCGCCATCTCCCTCTTCTTCGCTCTCGAAGAGGCCATGGTCCTGCTCAAGAAGGAAGGCCTCTCGGGCATCTTCGAGCGCCACGCCCTCATGGCCCGCATGATCCGTGCGGGTGCCAAGGCCCTGGGCCTGCGCCTGGTGGTCGAGAACGACCGCTACGCCTCCATGGCCGTCACGGGCATCTACCCGCCCGAGGGCATCTCGCCCAGCGCCCTGCGCAAGACCCTCCAGGATCGCTTTGGCTACGTGGTCGCCGGCGGCCAGGGTCCCCTGACCGACTCGATCATCCGCATCGGCCACTGTGGCTTCTACGATGCGGCGGACATGCTCGGCATGCTCGCGGTGCTGGAGGCGTCCCTGACGCAGCTGGGCGCCAAGATTCCTGTCGGCGCCGGCGTTGCGGCCGCCGAGGCGGAGCTCGCTGCGCGTACGGCCGTCGCGCACTAACTCATCGTTTCATCGGGCATCTCGGGGCGGTTTTCGGACCGCCCCTCTTCGTGGGAGAACCGGCATGACCATCACCTCTTCGGCGACTGAGCGCACTCACCAGACGGGCCCCTTCAGCGTGCTGGTCCTGGACCGAGTGGACACGGCGGGGCTCGCCATCCTGGGCGACGTGGCCCGGGTGGACGCGCGTGATGCGGTCGAGCCCGCGGAGCTCGTGCGGATCATCGGGGAGTACGACGCCCTGATGGTGCGTTCGGCCACCAAGGTCACCGCCGAGGTGATCGAAGCCGGTAAGCGCCTCAAGATCATCGGCCGGGCCGGGGTGGGGGTGGACAACATCGACGTGGGGGCCGCCACCCGGCACGGCGTCATCGTCGTCAACTCCCCCGAGGGCAACACGGTGGCGGCCGCCGAGCATGCGCTCGCCATGATGTTCGCGCTCGCGCGCCACGTGAGCTCTGCCGATGGGGCCATGAAGCGCGCCGAGTGGAAGCGCGAGCGCTTCACCGGCATCGAGCTCTACAACAAGACCCTGGGCGTCTTCGGCCTCGGCAAGATCGGCGCGCGGGTCGCCAAGGTCGCCAATGCCGTCGGCATGCGGGTGCTCGGCTGCGATCCCTTCCTAACCCCCGAGCGCGCCCAGGAGCTGGGTGTCGAGCCGGTGGACTTCGAGACCATGATCGCCACCAGCGACTTCATCACCCTGCACGTCCCCAAGACCCCCGAGACGGCCAAGCTCTTCAACGCCGACACCCTCGCGCGCTGCAAGCCGGGCATGCGCCTCATCAACTGCGCCCGCGGCGGGATCATCGACGAGGCGGCCCTGGCCGAGGCGATCGCACGCGGCCACGTGGCGGGTGCTGCCTTGGACGTGTTCGAGACCGAGCCCCTGGGTGAGAGCCCCCTGCGCGCCCTCGGCGAGAAGGTCGTCCTGACCCCGCACCTGGGGGCCTCGACCGAGGAGGCCCAGATCAAGGTCGCCGTGGACGTGGCCGAGCAGATCGTCTCGGTCCTCAAGGGCGACAGCGCCCGCTCGGCGGTGAACATCCCCACCATGCGCCCCGAGGTGGTCGAGCCGGTGCGGCCCTTCATGGGCCTGGCCGAGAAGCTCGGGAGCTTCGCCTCGCAGCTCCTGGACGGCCCCATCGAGCGGATCGAGATCCTCTACCACGGCGGCCTCGCCGCGAAGAACGTGGAGCCGCTCACCATCGCCGCCCTCAAGGGGGCCCTCTCGCACGCCGTCCCGGAAGGGGTCAACTACGTCAACGCGCCGGTGGTCGCCCGCGATCGCGGCGTCGAGGTCCGCGAGAGCCGCTCCAGTGAGGTCAAGGACTACGCCGACCTGATCACCGTCTCGGTGATCGGGGCGGGGACCTGGCACACGGTGGCGGGTACCGTCTTCGGCGAGGGGGACGCGCGTCTGGTGCGGATCGACGCCCACGCCTTCAACATGGCCCCCACCGGCGACATCCTGATCGCCCCGCACCTGGACCGTCCCGGGGTGATCGGCACCATCGGGACCATGCTCGGCGAGCACGGGGTCAACATCTTCGGCTTCCAGCTCGGGCGCAAGTACAAGCAGGGTCCCGCCGTCATGGCCCTCAACGTGGACGACGCGATCGCCCCCGAGCTGCTTAACCGCATCTCGGCCCTCGAAGGCTTCCACGACGTGCGGTTCGTAAGGCTCTAAAGCGCCCTCAGACCGTCTTGTGGCGCCAGTTCCCGCGCCGGAACCACCAGTAGACGAGCACCCCTTGGCTGATGTTGGCGAGCGCGAGCGCCCACCAGACTCCGGCGGAGCCCAGCCCCAGCGGCTGCGCCAGGAGGTAGGCCACAGGTAGCCCGATCGCGAACTGGGTGCCGAGGGCGATGAAGAGGGGGCTGCGGGTCGAGCCTGCCCCCTGCAGAGCGCCCGAGAGAACGGTTGCGATCGCGAGGAACGGCTCCGAGATCGCCTGAATGCGCAGGTAATCCCCGGTCTGCGCGATGACCCGAGGATCCGAGGTGAAGAGCGAGGCCAGCCCTTCGGCCCCGATGAACATGGCCAGCCCCACGACGGCCATGCTGCCGGTGGCCAGGTGGGTCATCTGCCAGCACGCGCGCTCGGCGCGCCTGGGATCGCCGGCCCCCAGGCACTGTCCCACGAAGGTGGCGGCAGCCACGTTCAAGGCGAAGACGAGCAAAAAGGAGCTCGTCTCGATCCGCGAGCCGACGGTGTAGGCCGCCGCAGAGGTCGCGGGGAAAGCCGTTCCCCCCAGGATGGCAAAGACGGCCATGCACCCCAGGGGGCGCAACAGGTTCTGGAGTGCGACCGGATACCCGACGCGCAGGACCCGGCGAACCTCGGCAGGGCTCCACGAGGGCAGGGGCGGATCGAAGGGTGAGGGCGCCTTGCGGCGCGGCAGGAGCCCCAGCCCCTTGATCTGGCTCCAGGCGACGGCCAAGCTTGCCGTCTTGCCCGCGAGGAAGGCCAGGCCCATGCCACCCAGGCCGAGGCCTGCGCTGCTTCCCAGGATGACGGCTCCCCCGATCCAGACCAGGGCTTCAACCGCGGTGTTCACCAGCCGCAGGAACATGTCTCCTCGCGCCCGGAAGACGCCGTTGATCACCATCGCGAGGTTCATGGGCAGCAGGCCGGGGAGCATCAGCCGGAGGTAGTCCACCGCCTGCTCTTGCACCTCGCCGGTGGCCCCCATCGCCGCGAAGGCCCACGGGGCAAGTATCCAGACGACCGGGATCATCACCAGGCTCAGCTGGCTGCCCAAGCGCAAAACGCGCCGGATCAGCGCGTCGTCCAGGTCCTCGGGGTTCTCGCCGTGGCTGCGCGCGAGCACCACTTGGGCCCCGATGCTCAGGGCGGTGGCCGGGGCGTTCAGCAGGAAGATCACCTGCATGGCGAGGCCCGTGGCCGCCTGGGCCTGCGGGCTGAACTGGCCCGCGATCACGGTCTCGATCAGGCTGACGACCAGGTTCAGGACCATCGTCAGCACCAGGGGCCAGGTGAGGAACCAGATGGAGGCCAGCGGGGCGGCCGCGGGCAAAGGCCGGGTGCCGGGCAGCAGCTCCGGCGAGGCGAGCTGGCCGGTGCGAAGCAAAGGGGCGGTCCCGACCAAGGGGCCGGTCCCGAGCAGCTGTGTGTCGCTCCCCAGCGAGAGGGGGCCAGAGAGGGTGGGCATGGCGATGATCCGTCCGGATGCTCTCTTACACTTCGTAATAATCATTGTTCCCTGGATCCCGCCGAGCTTGCGTATGCCGAGGTTAATTTTGCAGAAAGGCGCCGAAGGGTGGCTTGATCTTTTCGTTTCAAAGAACTATCTTGATATCGAGACAGTTTAGTTAGAGGTATTTATGCCGACCCGCTACCAAGGCCTCCCCGAGGAGGTCCGCGCCCTGAACGCCTACATCCCCCTCATGCGTGCGGCGAGCAGCGTCGAGGCGCGGGTCCAGCGGCACCTGGCCGAGGTGGGGCTCACCCTCTCCCAGTTCGGGGCCCTCGAGATCCTCTTGCACGTCGGCCCCATGTGCGCCCGCGACCTCTGCCAGAAGCTCTTGACCACCAGCGGCAACATCACCCTGGTCCTCGACAACCTCGAGAAGCGCGGCCTGGTCCGCCGGGTACGCGAGAGCGCCGATCGCCGGGTCGTCACCATCCACCTCACCCCCGAGGGCGAGGAGCTCATCCGGGCGGTCTTCCCCCGTCACGTGGCGGGTATCACCCAGGTGTTCGGCGCCCTGTCGCCCGACGAGCAGGAGCAGCTGCGCACCCTGTGCCGCAAGCTCGGCAAGCAGGGCGATTAAACCTCGCCCTTTTTTGGTTAATTATCTCGACATCGTGATTGTTTAGTTCGTCTTTTGAAAAGGAGATCCCTTCCATGCAAGCCGCCCTCGATCGCTACGCGCCCCTGGTCGCCCGGCTCTTACTGAGCTGGCTGTTCCTCTACAGCGCCTACGGCAAGCTCACCGGCTTTTCCGGCTATGCCGCCTACATGGGCTCCAAGGGGATGCCCTTCGTGTCGTTCTTCCTGGCGGCGACGATCGTGCTGCTGGTGGTGGGCGGTGTCTCGGTGCTGCTGGGCTACAAGGCCCGCATCGGCAGCCTGCCGCTCTTGCTCTTCTTGCTGCCCACCACCCTCATCTTCCACAACTTCTGGGCCTTCGACGGCGCCGAGCAGCAGACGCAGCTGATCCAGTTCATGAAGAACCTGGCCATCATGGGCGGCGTCCTGATGGTCACCGCCTTCGGGGCGGGCCCCCTCAGCCTGGATGCCCGCAACACGGCCCCTCGCGCCTAGAAAGGAGTTCCCCATGGCCACCACGACCCCTCGCGTTGAGATCCTGTACTTCACCGATCCCTTTTGCTCCTGGTGCTGGGCGCTCGAGCCCGTGCTCTACCGGATCAAGGAGACCTACCGCGACCAGGTGCGCATCCGCCCGGTGATGGGCGGGCTGGTCGAGGACATGGCCCGCTTCGTCGATGCCGCCAACGGCATCTCCAGCACCGCCGACGTGGCCCCACACTGGGAGCACGTGGCCCAGGTCACCGGCCAGCCCATCGACGGGGGCTTCATGCGCTCGAACACCGACCCGCACTGGGGCACCTGGCCCGCCTGCACGGCGGTCGCAGGGGCGGCCTTGCAGGGCGAAGCCCAGGGGGAGGCCTACCTGCGTCGCCTGCGCCGCGCGGCCCAGGCCGAGGGCCGTAACGCCTCGGACCCTGCGGTCTACCTGGGCGTGGCCCGCGAGGTCGAAGGCCTCGATGTGGCGCGCTTCGAGGCTGATCTCGAAAGCGGTGCCGCCGCCCAGGCCTTCCAGGCCGATCGCGTCCTCTGTGCTCGCTACGGCGTGCGCTCGTTCCCGACCCTGGTCTTCCACTCGCTCTCGCCCAGCGAAGGCGATCGCCCCCTCTTGGTGAACGGAGCCCGCGACTTCGAGACCCTCCGGCAGGTCCTGCTCCGCCTCGCGCCGGATCTCCAGGCGCAGGCCGTCCGGAGCGTGCCCGACGTCTTGAAGGCCTACGGCCCCATGACCACCCGCGAGCTTTCCGAGCTGCACGGCGACGCGACGAGCGCATCCCTGGAGGCGCTCCGCGCGGCCGGGAGCGTGCGATCCTTCCCCGTGAAGGGCGGCGACTTCTGGGAGCTGGGCACTGCCGCGCAGGGCGCCCTGCCTCCGGTCGAGCTCGTCGAGCTGGCCGGTGGCGACGGCTTCAGCTGCGACCTGGAAACCGGGATCTGCGGCTAGGCCCTTTTCTTCAACGCCCGAGGCCCCGAAGCGTCGCTTCGGGGCCTCGAACGTCGAAAGGGGCTTAGAGGATGATGGCGAGCGGGAGCTTGGCGCCGTCCTTGAGGGCGGCCTTCACCTTGTTCGCATCCTCCTCGGTCAGGAGCACGTCGGCACGGGTGGGGCCGTAGGCGCGCTTGGCCTTGATCTTGAGGGGATTGTCGCCGCTCTGCTCCTTGGCGCCATCGGGCAGGTGATAGTAAGCGAGCGGCAGGTCGGTGGCGATCACGCGGCCGGCGGCGTCGCGCACCCGGGCCTTGAGGGCGGGCTGGGCGCCGGTGCCGCGGGCGTCGATGACCAGCCCGCTGGGCTTGGTCTTGGGGTCGATGCTCGCGGTCGCCGTCGCGTTGCCGAAGACGACCTTGGCGAGCCCCTGCGGCCCCGCGAGGGGGACCTCCATGGTGACCTCGACCGAGCCGTCGGCCCAGTAGTGGACGTCGGTGGCGCGGGCCTCACGGATGAGGTCGTTGACCCCGAGGCGGGTCTGGTCGTCCACGGCGGTCAGGTCGCGCAGGTGGGCCTCCGAGGTGACGCGGAGGGCGTCGAGGGCATCCGATAGGCGTCGGTAGCCGTCGGCAAAGGCGATGCGCTTGGCCATCAGGCGCCGCTGGGCGAGCGCGCCCCGCTCGGGCGCCATCCCGATGCCCTTGATGCGCAGGACGAAGCGGGACCAGTCGATCGATAGGCCGTCGTCGTCCTTCTCCACCAGGATGCTGCCGCTCGCGGCAAGCGTAGCGCTCGCCGTCGCCACCTCGGTGGAGGGCGTGGCCTGGGGGGCTGCGATCGCAGCGGGGGCGATCGCGAGGCTGAGGGCGAGGGCGGCGAGCAATGCGCGCTTCATTGGATCGGGCACTCCTTAGGCCGGAAAAACGTTCCTGCAGGACAGCGAGAGACGAGTTTTTCTCTGGCAAGACCTGGCTTTGCGCCGTCTCTCGCTGCCTTACGGAACAGCTGAGGGCTCTATCGCGGGAAAGTGCCTAAGTTATACCATGATCGACCCCTCGGCGCGCAGGGCAGGTGCGAGCGCCTTCCGGCCCGCCGGATCGCCCGCTTCTTCCGTGCCCAGCTCGAAGACGGCGACCGCCTCGTGCAGACCGTTCGCCTGATCCAGCAGGGCCCCGGCCATGGTCGAGACGCGCGCGGTCGAAGCGCTCATCTCTTCGACGGCCCGAGCGATCGCCTGCATGGCCTCGAAGACGTCGTTGCCCTCCGTCTTCTGGCGAGCGGTCGCGGTGGCAACGGAGTGGATCTGGCGGGCCATGTGCTGGACGGCCTCGTCCACCTGCTGCTTGCTGCTTTCCATCTGCTCGGCGGCCGCGACGATCCGAGAGGAGGCCTGCGCCTGCTCGTGGGTGGCGGTCGCGATCGATTGCATCCGGCTCGAAACCTCGGCGACCGAGGTGCTGATCCGCTGGAGTGCCTCACCGGCCTGGCCGGCCGTTCGTGCGCCCGCGGTGATGCTCTCCACCCCCGCCTGGGTCACATGGACGGCCTTGTCCGTCTCCGTCTGGATGGCGCCGATCCGCTGCTGGATGTCGCGGGTGGCGTTCGAGGCGCGTCCGGCGAGCTTGCGGACCTCGTCGGCGACCACCGCGAAGCCCCGGCCGTGCTCGCCCGCTCTTGCCGCCTCGATGGCCGCGTTGAGCGCCAAGAGATTGGTCTGCTCGGCGATATCCTCGATCGCCTCGACGATGGTCCCGATCTCGGCCGAGGCCGAGGCCAGCTGCCGGATGGTCGCGGCGAGCTCCGTGACGATCCGGGCGGTGTCGTCGAGACCCGCGACCGCCTCGCCGACCGAGCGGGCGCCATCCTCGGCCACGACCCTCACCCGAGCGGTCGCCTGGTCCGCATCCGAGACGTTGCGGCCGACCCCCTGGATCGCCTCGGCCAGCGCCGTGATGGCGGTGTGGGTCTCGGTGATGGCGGCCCCTAGCCGTTGGACGCCGGTGCCCATCCCGCCGGCCTGGGCGCTCAGCTGCTGGACGCTCGCATCGACCCGGTCGGCGTCCAGCACGATCCGCTCCATGGAGCCTGCGACGCGCTCGACGGCTTGCGACTGGCGGTCGGTCCCGGCGACGAGGGCGCGGCTGGTGTCCGAGATGGTCGAGGCCGACTCCTGGACCGCGTGCGCCATCTGCCGAACGCGCCTGACGAGCGCTCTCAGGTTCGCGATCATCCGGGCGATGGCGTGGCCGAAGCGATCGACGTCGCTCTTGGGGGAAATGTCGCGGCTCAGGTTGCCCTCGCTCATCAGGCCCGCGATCGCCCCGACCTCGCGAAGGTAGGCGAGGGTCTTCTCGAAGGATCGCGCAAGACTGCCCATCTCGTCGTTGCGCTGGGTGATCGTCACGCTCAGGTGCTGGTCCAGGTTGCCTTGAGCCAGCTGCTCGCCGACTTGCTGTAGATCGAGGATCGGGCGCGTGAGGCGGCGGGCGATGACGAAGGCGGCGATCGCCGCCAGCAGCATGCCGATCAGGTACATCTGGAGGATAACGTCACGCAGGGACATCTGGCTCTGCTGGAAGCCCTTGGCGTTGATGTCCATGGCGATGAGGGAGCGGACGCCCTGGGCGCTCTGGACCGGAGCGTAGGCCGTCAGCCAGGTGCCGTATTCGTCGGTGTAGAGGTCGCGGCTGACGCTCGGGCGCTCCCATCCATCGAGCAGGGCGGGATCCTTGACCTCGTAGGGGGCGCCGAGCGCGCTGAAGATGGGGGAGTCCGGCTTGGCCGCATCCACCATGAACTGCCAGCGGGTGGATCGGGGGTCTCCACCGATGGGCTTCATGGTGTAGACGTCGTTGATGTTGCCGTGGCTCGCCTGCAAGCGCCGGAGCTGCTGATGGACCTTCTGGTAGGCTCCATCGTCCATGGTCCGGACGCTTTCGAGCGCATCCCCGTCCACCGCGGCGCTGATCAAGCTGATCTCTTCGCGCAGCCGCTCTCGGAACTGATTCAGGGAGAAGGCGCTCGATTGCTGGTAGAAGAGCCAGCATCCCAGCGCCAGGATGACGGCGGTGGTCAGCAGGAAGAAGGCCAGGAACTGGCCTTGCAGCCCCGGGGTCCAGCGAGCAGGACGGTACGGTGAAGCCATTTTGCCTCCGTGAAGCGTGGTGGGGCTAAGAGTCTAGCGCGCGCAAGCGATGGACGCCAGGTTGCTACCCCTTCGAATCGCGGGGGCCTCCCCCTCTCTCTCTGCCCTGGACAGAACGGTCCACCCTTGCTAGGATGCGCCTTCTCGATGAAATTTTGCTGAATGGAGGATCCATGGCCACGGTTCAAGAACGCCTCACGGCGCTCGGCATCTCTCTTCCTGCCCCCAATGCGGCGGTCGCCAACTACCTCCCGGTCGTGGAGCTGGACGGCTGGATCTACGTCTCGGGCCAGTTGCCCATGGCGAACGGCGCTTTGACCTGCACCGGCAAGGTGGGCGCCGACGTCGGCGTCGATGATGCTTACCAGGCCGCGCGCCTCTGCGCCATCAACGGCCTGGCCCTGATCAAGAGCGCGCTGGGCGGCGGGGACGATGCCCTCGAGAACGTGCGGATCGTGCGCGTCGGCGGCTTCGTGGCGAGCGCTGAGGGCTTCACGGGCCAGCCCAAGGTCATCAACGGCGCTTCGGACCTCCTGGTCGAGGTGCTGGGGGACAACGGCCGCCATGCGCGTGCCGCGGTGGGCGTGGCCGAGCTGCCCCTGGGGGCGGCCGTCGAGGTCGAGTTCGTCGCCAAGAAGCTCGGCTGATAGACCTCAACCAACCATTGATTCACCCGAGGGCGCCCAAGTGGGCGCCCTTCTCCTGTTGTGGGATGTCTCGCTCTCCTATTTAAGGGTTCGGCATCGCCTCCTATGATGGGCGCGCATCCAGGCCGGGCGCAAAGGAGGCGGGTGATGGACGGTCGAGAGGCGGCTTCGAGACTGCGGTCCCTTCGCGTGACCATGTGGCCGGAGCGGGTGGTCCCGGTCGCGGAGCTCGAAAAGGAGCTGCGCGCCACGATATCCGGCGAGGTGCGCTTCGACGCCGGCTCTCGCGCCCTCTACGCTTCCGACGCCTCGAGCTTCCGGGAAGTCCCCATCGGGGTGGTGATCCCGAAGAGCGTCGAGGACGTCCTGCAGACGCTCGCCGTCTGCCGCCGTTTCGGGGCGCCGATCCTCTCCCGGGGCGGCGGCACCAGCCTCGCGGGCCAGTGCTGCAACTTCGCCGTCGTGCTCGACTTCTCGAAGTACCTCAACCGCATCCTGGAGCTGGCTCCCGCCGAGAAGCGGGCCCGCGTCGAGCCGGGCATCATCCTTGACTCCCTGCGTGAGGCCGCAGAGGCGCACCACCTCACCTTCGGCCCCGATCCCGCCACCCACAGCCGCTGCACCCTCGGCGGGATGATCGGCAACAACGCGTGTGGCGTCCACGCCCAGATGGCCGGCAAGACCTCCGAGAACATCTTCGAGCTCGAGATTGCGACCTATGATGGCCTGCGCATGAGGGTCCGCAACCACTACGAGGATCACGAGCTCGATGCGATCATCCAGGAGGGTGGCCGGCGCGGCGAGATCTTCGGGCGCCTCAGGGCCCTGCGGGACAAGTACGCCGACCTCATCCGGGCGAAGTTCCCGCCGATTCCGCGCAACATCTCCGGCTATCCCCTCTACTACTTGTTGCCGGAGCACGGCTTCAACCTCGCCGGTGCCCTGGTCGGCACCGAGAGCACGTGCGTCACGATCCTCGAAGCCACGACGCGCCTGGTCGATAGCCCACCCGTGAAGAGCCTCGTGGTCCTCGGCTTCCCGGATATCTACACCGCCTGCGATCGCCTGCCCGATATCCTCGCGTGCGAGCCGATCGCCCTCGAGGGCATGGACGACGAGCTCATCTCGTACATGCAGAAGAAGCACCTCCACACCGAGCACCTGGACCTCCTGCCACCGGGAAGGGGCTGGCTGATCGCGCAATTCGGCGGCCAGAACCGCGAGGAGGCCGATCGGGGGGCGAAGGCCCTCTTGGACGCGTTGCGAGCAGGGCCCAATCCGCCGGAGATGCGCCTCTTCGACCTTTCGGAGAAGGAGGTCCAGCTCTGGGGAATCAGGGAATCGGCCGTCGGTGCCACGGCCATGGTGCCGGGGATGGGAGACACCTGGCCGGGCTGGGAGGATTCCGCGGTCGCCCCGGCGAAGCTCGGCGCTTACCTGCGCGATCTGCGCGCCTTGATGAACCGGTATGGCTATCACGGTGCCTACTACGGCCACTTTGGGCAGGGATGCCTGCACTGCCGGATCGACTTTGACATGGCGTCGGCGGAGGGCATCAAGCTCTACCGCGCCTTCATGGAGGAAGCCGCAGACCTGGTGGTCCGCTACGGCGGCTCCTTCTCGGGCGAGCACGGCGACGGCCAGGCCCGGGCCGAGCTCTTGCCCAAGATGTTCGGGCCGGAGCTCATGGAGGCCTTTAGGGAGTTCAAGTCCATCTGGGATCCCGAGGGCAAGATGAACCCCGGCAAGATGGTGAATCCCTACCCTCTGGACGCGCACCTGAGGCTGGGCACCGGGTACAACCCGCCGAACCCGAAGACCCACTTCAAGTTCCCCGAGGAGGGCGGCAGCTTCGCCCATGCGGCCCTGCGCTGCGTGGGGGTCGGCAAGTGCCGCCGGATCGAGGGCGGCACCATGTGCCCGAGCTTCATGGTGACCCGCGAGGAGAAACATTCGACCCGCGGCCGGGGCCATGCGCTCTTCGAGATGCTGCAGGGCGACGTCCTGAAGGGCGGCTGGCGCGACCCGCACGTGAAGGAGGCGCTCGACTTGTGCCTCTCTTGCAAGGGTTGCAAGGCCGAGTGTCCCGTGAACGTGGACATGGCCACCTACAAGGCCGAGTTCCTCTCCCACTACTACGAGGGCCGTTTGCGCCCCCGCTCGGCGTACGCGATGGGCCTCATCAACCGGTGGGCACGTCTGGCCTCTCGCCTGCCTGCGATCGCGAACTTCCTGACGCAGGCGCCGATCGTCTCCGAGCTGGCCAAGCGCTTGGCGGGTATCGCGCCGGAGCGCGACTTTCCGGCCTTCGCCCCCGAGACCTTCAGGGCCTGGTTCCGCCGGCGCGAGCGCCGAAACGAAGGCGAGGCGCGGGTCATCCTCTGGGCGGACACCTTCAACGACCACTTCCACCCGGAGGTGGCCAAGGCCGGCGTCGAGGTGCTCGAAGCGGCCGGGTTCCAGGTCGTCGTGCCCGACGAGCCCCTCTGCTGCGGCCGCCCCCTCTACGACTACGGCTTTCTCGACAAGGCCGAGGCTCAGCTGACGCAGATCCTCGAGGTCCTGAGGCCGGAGATCAGGGCCGGCATCCCGATCGTGGGCCTGGAACCGAGCTGCATGGCCGTCTTCCGCGACGAGTTGACCAACCTCTTTCCCCATGACGAAGACGCCAAGCGCCTCAAGCAGCAGGCGTTCATGCTCAGCGAGTTCCTGGACCAGAAGGCACCCGATTTCGAACTGCCCGCGCTCTCGGGGAAAGCCGTGGTGCACGGCCACTGCCACCACAAAGCCGTCCTGGACTTCAGGACGGAGCGTCGCCTCATCGATCGCCTCGGCCTCGACTGGCACGAGCCGGACACGGGCTGCTGCGGCATGGCGGGCTCGTTCGGGTTCGAAGAGGACAAGTGCGACGTCTCGATCAAGGTCGGAGAGCGCTTGCTCTTGCCTGCCGTGAGGGAGGCCGGCGACGAGGTCCTCGTCGTGACGGACGGCTTCAGCTGCCGGGAGCAGATCGCCCAGGGAACGGGCCGCCATGCCCTTCACCTGGCGGAGGTGATCCGCGACGGCCTGCGCGCCGAGGGGCGACTGGCCGAGCCCGAAGCGGAGACGATCGGCGAGGAAGCCCGCGCTCTATCCCGCATCCCCCTCATGGTCGGGGCGGGGGCGCTTGCGATCGCCGGCCTCTTGGCCTGGGGGGCCATGCAGCGCAGGCGGGGCTAGGGCGCATGCAGCTTCCCGTCGATCCGCTGCACTGGGCCTTGGCCCTGCTGCCCATCGTCCTTTTGTTCGTGCTGCTCGCGGCCTTCCGCTGGAAGGGGGTGGAGGCGGGTCCGGTCGGGATGTTCGCGGCGGCGGCGATCGCGCTCGTCGCCTTCCGGACGCCCTGGCACACCCTGGCGGTGGCGAGCGGAAAGGGGGTCTGGGATGCCCTCTTCATCCTCTACGTGATCTGGCCCTCGCTCCTCTTCTACCAGATCACCCGGCGAGCGGGTGCTTTCGATGCGCTGCGCCAGGGGCTCATGCGCTTCAGCCAAAACGAGTTCTTTCTCGTCCTGGCCTTCGGCTGGGTCTTCAACTCCTTCTTGCAGGGCGTCGCCGGCTTCGGCACCCCCATCGCCATCGTGGCCCCCTTGCTGATCGCCCTCGGAGTGGCGCCCCTGTACGCGGTGGCCATCCCGCTCATCGGGAGCGCCTGGGGCCACCTGTTCGGAACCTTGGCGGCATCCTGGTTCACCCTGCTTCGCGTGACCGGTTTGACCGACCCGGGCCCGACGGCGCTTCAGGCCGCCATCCTGCTGTGCATCCCCGTCTTCGGAGCGGGGGCGGGCATCGCCTGGATGTACGGCAGGGGGCCGGTCCTGCGCAAGAGCTGGCCCTTGCTCGCGATAGGCAGCGTCCTCATGGGGGGCGGTCAGATCCTCGTGACCCTCTGGGATCCGGCTTTGGCGGCCTTCCTCCCGTCCTTCGTGGCCTTGCTGGCGCTTTACCCCCTCTCCCGCTGGAAGCGCTTCGCAAGGCCCTTCGAGGGCTTGGGGCCGAGTCCCATCATGCGGCGGAGACAGCCTCAAGAGGGTGCCGCAGCGCCCGCGATGGGCCTCGGAATGGCCCTGTTCCCCTACCTGGTCTTGACCCTGGTGGCCGTCCTGGTGAGCGCCTATCCGCCGCTTCATGCCTTCTTCAAGGGGCTTCAGTTCGGCTTCTCGTTTCCGAGCGTCGGGACCGGCTTCGGGCTCGTCACCGCGGGAGCAGCGCCCTACTCGCCTTTTTCGCCCTTCGCGCACCCCGGCGCCTACTTGCTGGTGACGTCGGGCCTGAGCTACGCGGTCTATCGCCGCTGCGGCTATTACGCCGCAGAGCACGGGCGAGAGGGCCTGTTTCGAAGCCTCACGCGCGAGGCGGTGCCCACCTCCGTGGCCGTCATCAGCTTCCTGGTGACGAGCTGCGTGATGAGCCACTCGGGCCAGACCGAGGTGCTCGCCCTTGGGATCTCCCAGGTCGCCTCGCCTCCGGTCTACGCGTTCACGAGCGGCTGGCTTGGGGTCCTGGGGGCGTTCATGACCTCGAGCACGACAGCTTCCAACGCCCTCTTCGGGGCGCTGCAGATGCGGGTCGCGCACCTCGAGGGCCTCCCGGTCTCGACCGTGTTGGCGGCTCACTGCACCGGCAGCGCCATCGGCAACGCCATCGCGCCGGCCGACGTGGTGCTGGGGACGGCGACGGCGGGGAATGCCGGTGACGAGGGGGAGGTCCTGCGCAAGACGATTCCCTGGACGCTCGTGATGGGCTTGTTGTGCGGGGCGGGGAGCCTTCTGCTGGCGGCGCTCCGTCCTGCGCTCTAGTGCCTGTGGCTGTTTCGTTAGGAGCGTGGCATGAGGTGGCGCTTACTGGGCTTGGCCTTTGTCCTGTGCTTGCTGTCCCTGCCTGCGTTGAGTTTCGGGACGTCGCGAGGCATGGCGCTGCTATGGTGGATGGGGCTGCTCGCGCTAGGGGTTGGTGGCTTGATCCCCGTGCTGCTCCGCGCTGGGCTATTCGGCCGAGGGGAAGAGCGCTAGGCCCGTCTGCGGATCCCGCGTGCGAGCGAGCGGCACGCTCAGCACGTCCAGGAAAACCTCCAGGGTGGGCCAGACGATGGCCTGTAGCAGGTGGCCCCCGTGGGCGCTCCCGTTCGACGTGCCGATCACCGCGTGGCAATGCACCTTCAGCTGCCCCTCGAAAAGGCTGATGTTGCCGATCAAGGAGCACGCCTCGACCTGCTCGTTCCAGGTGTTCGGTTGGTAGTCCTTGCGCGCCCGGTCGAAGTACCCGAGGGTCACCGAGCTGAAGGCACCGATCGCCGTGAAGCGCGCGGCCTGGATTTGCTTTTCTGCGGCGAGTTTTAGGAGGCCGTCGAGGAACGACTCACCCGGGGCGAAGGCGATGAGCCGCGTTCTGGGATCCACTTCAGTCCAGATCAACGCGTCGCCTCCTGATTGTCGGTTACGGGGTGCGCTATGGTCGCAGGACGGGCAGGCGAACGATGAAGCGGCTGCCTCGGTCGGGAGCGCTCTCGACGGCGATCGCCCCGTCGTGGAGCTCGACCAGGCGCTTGACGATGGCCAGGCCCAGGCCGGTGCCGCCCGTGCGCTTGAGGCGCTGGTCGCGGATCTGGTAGTAGCGGTCGAAGATCCGCTCCAGGTGCTCGGGGGCCATCCCGATGCCGTGGTCGGCGACCTCGATGACCAGGTCGTTGCCTTCCTTGCCGCAGCGCAGGGCGATCTGGCCGCCCGACGGGGTGAAGCGCGAGGCGTTGTCGAGCAGGTTGCTCAAGATCTGCACCAGGCGCTCGCCATCGGCGTAGAGCGCGGGCAGGGGCAGATCGAGCTTGACCTCGAGGCGCTGGTGCTTGGCGTCGAGGACGGGCTGCATGGCCTTGAGGGTGGCCTGGATGGTCTCGACCGGGGCGACCATGGTCTTGTGGAGGACGTAGGCGTCGGCCTCGAGCTGGGAGAACACCAGCAGGTCCGAGACGACCCGCAGCATGGTCTCGCTGCCTTCGAGGATCTTGCGCACGCAGTCCCGCTGCAAGGGAGTGAGGCTCCCGATGCTCTCGTCGTCGAGGATGGAGCCGAAGCCGACGATGGTCGACAGGGGCGTCCGCAGCTCGTGGCTCACGTTGGCGATCAGGTTCACCTTGAGGCGGTCGTGATCGAGCGTCGTGCTCGGCGCCTCGTTCTGCACGAACAGGCGCTGCACCACGTCTTGGTACTGGGCATCCTCAGGGGTGATGCGAGCGCTGACGGCCGGCGCGATTTCGCCGGTGCTGCGGGTCTCTTCCACGAGTGGCCTCCGGTTTGGGCAAGGATGAGGCGGCGAATGGGCTGGTGACGGAGCTTCAGGTAACCGAGCGTTCCAAGTATAACCATGTCAGTGTCGTTATCACAAGATATAAACCTTTACGGTTTGTAACAGAGTTTTGTTGATGACATAGATCACGCCTCGCGCCGTGCCGCGCGTGGGGGCCCGTGTTAGCATGCGAAGGGCAATTTGCTGATGCCCTTTTCCCTTTCTGCCTCTTTCCGAAGGAGTTGCGCCCATGCGCGAGCCGTCTCTTCCTGTCCTCCCCGAAACCCTCGAATTTGCTCTCGAAGTCTGCGGCTTCGATCCGGAGGCCGTCGCGCGCCTCACGACCGAGGCCACGCGGCACGAAGGCGACTGGCAGGCTCCGGCGGAAGGCGAAGTGGCGTCTTACTTCCTCATGACGCCCGGGCATCTCGCGGTCTTCAAGGAGACCGTCGAGGGCGAAGTGAGCGGCTGGGGGACCTTCGAGGTCCTCGCGGGCCAAGAGGGGGCCGCGGCGCGCGCGACCATCGAGCAGCGCGAGGCCCGGGGCGATCGCTACACCTACGACGTGATCCGTACCGCCGAGGGTGTGGCGGCCGAGGTCAAGGGAAAGCGCAACCTGGTGGCGCACGACTGGATCTGGCGCTTCCCCATTCAGCCGCGCGATTGGACCGAGGAGCTGGACGAGACCACCGTCAGCTTCCAGCTCTACTTCGTCGAGGGGCCGGTGGACGTCGAGGCGGGCCGCTTCCACGGCTGCCTGCGCCTTTCGACCGTCAACGAGAACGGCTCGAGCGCCCACACCTACCATCCGCAGGCGGGACTCATCCTCAGCGAGTTCACCGACGTGGAGGGCACGCCCGGGCGGCGCGAGCTCTACGCCATGCTCCGCGTCTAGGGCCGTGGGGCGTCTCGAAGTGGTGCCGGGGGATCTCACCCGGCAGGACACGGACGCCATCGTCAACGCCGCCAACACGACCCTCATCGGCGCGGGCGGGGTGGCTGCGGCCATCCAGCGCGCGGCGGGGCCCAAGATCCTGCTGGCCCTCGCGGCCCTGGGAGGCTGCCCGACGGGCGAGGCCCGCATCACCCCGGGCTTTCGGCTACCGGCGCGCTTCGTGATCCATGCGGTCGGGCCGGTGTGGCGCGGCGGCACCCACCGAGAGGACGAGCTGCTCGCCAGCGCCTACCGCCACGCCCTGGCGCTCGCCAGCGAGAACGGTCTTCGCTCGATCGCTTTTCCTTCCATCTCGACCGGGATCTTCGGCTTTCCCCTCGAACGGGCCTCGCGCATCGCCGTAGGGGAGGTGAAGCGCTTCATGGCGGAGCATCCGGAGATCGAGCTGGTTCGCTTCGTGTGCTTCTCGGACGAGGTGCTGCACGCTTATCAGGCTGCGACCTAGCCGGAGCGGGTGTTACTCCGCCGTCTCATGGGCCAGGCGATGCTCGAAGGTGGCGATCGCCTCGCGCATGGCCTGTTCGGCCGCCTTGCGGCGCAGGGGATCGGCCGCGGCTTCCTGGAGGGCCCGATGCAGCGGTCGCACGCTCACCCGGTAGAGCCGCGCGAGGGCCTCTTGGCGATCCGGGGGGAGCACCGGCACGCGCAGGCTCCGAAGCTCTTTGAAGGAGAGGTTTGGGGTCGCCACCCCGTTGATCAGGCGTCGGATCTGGCCCTGCCCGAAGCGCGAAGCGAGATACAGCCAGGCGAAATGGGGATCGAGCCCATCAAAGCGCAGGATGTCCACGAAGCACCCCACGTTCGCCCGGATCGCCTCCTCCAGCACAGCCATGCGGCCCTTGCCCAGCGAGCCTGCTCCCGATCGCGCGAAGAGGAGATCTCCCGGCTGGGGCCTGCTCCGCGGCGGGTCGTAGGGCGAGTCGGCCGCGACGCGCTGGGCTCGGTACCACTC
Organism: bacterium; assembly: GCA_017744355.1. Taxonomy (NCBI): domain Bacteria; species bacterium. Next base: position 38,521 of record JAGIBK010000005.1, read on the forward strand.
CAGACCTGAAAAGCCGAGCTCGGCCTGGTTGAGGATCACCACCTCACCGGGGCTCACCTCGCGCTGCCGGCCCGTGACGATGGGGCCGTACGTCATGAAGGCCAGGAAGTCCCCCAGAGGGGCGAAGGAGTAGCGCTCCTCGATGGCGTCGAGGGGCCTCGCAACGGAAGGCGACCAGAACCTCGGGTCCCAGCGCTGCCCCAAGAGTGACGGGGCCAGAGCGACCGACGCCTCGGCGCCCCTGAGCTTCGCTTCGAGGGCGTCCAGGATGCCCGGGTAAGCCGTGGCGCGCGGGGCTTCGAACAGGATGGCCGGCTCGTGGCTTTGGGCCTTCTCGATCACGACCAGGGCGGTGCGGGCCGTGGCCCCCTCGGTGCGGAAGGTGCCGGGGGGCAGCGAGACGACCACGCGGACGGTACCGTGGCGCTCCACCCAGTCACGAACGTGCTGGAGGCGCTGGTTGCTCAGGAGCCCCTCGGGCAGCACCAGGGCGACGAAGCCGCCCTCGGCGCACAGGCGCAGGCAGCGCTCGACGAAGAGGCACTCGATGGGAAAGGAATGGAGCCGCTCGGGGCGAAGGGGCGCACCCGGCTTGCGATGGATGTCGTAGTCTTCCCGCACGGCCTGGGCGAGCGCGAGCGCCTCGTCGGTCTCAGGGGTGGCGATCGCTTCGAGGCCCGCCGAGCCGTAGGGCGGGTTCCCGATCACCACATCGAAGGGCCCTTCGAGGACCGGATGGGGCAAGAGCGCGTCGGAGCGCACCAGGCGCAGGGCGGGATGCGCCTGGGAAAGGACCTCCCATTGGGGGCCGAGCGTCGGATCCACGTCCACGCCAACCAGGGTGGAGGCGTCGAGGCCACGGGCGAGGCCCTCGCGCAGGAAGACCCCCGCCCCCATGGCGGGTTCGAGCGCGCCTTGGGTCACGGTGGGGCGGCGCGAGGCGCCTTTCGACTGCAGCAACGCAACGGCCTCCCACGCGAAACCCGCGAGGGAGGCAGGGGTGAAGAATTGCCCGAGCTGCTGCTTGGCCTTGATCGATTTGCCGCTTGGGCCTACTTGGTCGAGGCCGGGGGCAGGATCGCGAGGGCCTGGCGAAGCGGGTACAGGCAGCTTTCGAACTCCTTGAGCGTGGCCTCGGTGCCCGGCAGGCGGCGCATTTCGCCGATGACGTGCTCGATGGCCCCGATGGTCAGCGCAAGCTGGCGATCATTGAGGGCGACCGACTTGGTGCGCGGATCCGGCTGGCGCTCGACGGTGCGATCCATGGCGCGATCCACGGTGCGATCCACAGGGCGTTCTTGCTGGGGCTCGGGTGCGCGCTCGGCGGAGCCGCCGCGGGCCGCCGAGCGACCGGATCCCCAGCCACCCCGGATCTCGGCCATGTCGAAGATCGAGCGTCCTGAACGCCCTTGGGGAGTTCCCTGGTTCGATGGTTCCATCAGTGCCTCCTGGGGGATATGGCCCCAAGCCTCAAACTAGCAACCGATCTCGCTGCCTGTCGGTGGTTCTGATCACAGTCGGCATGGAGGCGCTGGCCTCGGCGTGGCGCCGGTTCGCAGCAAGAAGGCGCGATCTCCAGTAACGACGCGCGCTCGGGGGGAATGCCCCCTTTAGCCCGTCGAGAATGCCGAGGGCCTCGCGCGGGAAGTAAGGGGCCATCAGCCCCAGGCAACTGGCGAGCAGGCTCCAGTGGCCGAAGCGCTCGGCCCACCAGATGCTCTCGTCCCACTCCACCAGCGCCGCCGTCTCGTGCCCACGCTCGCTCAGGCAGAGGGCCAAGAGGGGGCGCTCGCCAAGCAGATAGGGGCGTCCCGTGAGGCGTACGCGGCAATGCACCTCCAGCAGTTCGAGCCGACGCGCGGTTTTGTACACGGCAAAAGTCGAAGCGAGGGTCTGAAGCGTGCTCATCTGGCGTCTCCTCTCTCGAAATCGCGGTATAATGGGGCGAGTGCCCGCTCAAGAGCTTAGAACCCAGGGCCGAAGCGAAAGATCAGGGTCAGAACAAGGAGGCCGCCGTGGCGATCGAAACCCAAGTCCCGATGAGTCAAGAGGAGCGCGCGCGTCAGGCGCTTCGGACGCTGCTCGAGATCATCGGCGAGGATCCCGACCGCGAGGGTCTCAAGGACACTCCCGACCGGGTCCTGCGCAGCTGGACCGAGATCTTCGCCGGCTACCATCAGGACCCCGCCGAGATCCTCTCGACGACCTTCGAAGAGGTCGAAGGGTACCAGGAGTTCGTCCTGCTCAAGGACATCCCCTTCGACTCGACCTGCGAGCACCACATGCTGCCCTTCGACGGGCGCGCCCATATCGCCTACCTGCCTTCTGACCGGGTGGTGGGCCTCTCCAAGCTGGCGCGTCTGGTGGATTGCTTCGCGCGTCGCCTCCAGATCCAGGAGCGCATGACCCAGCACATCGCCCAGGCCCTGATGACCCACCTGGGCGCCCGGGGCGTCGCGGTGCTGGTCGAGGGGGTCCACGGCTGCATGACCTGCCGTGGCGTCCGCAAGGAAGGCTCGACCATGGTCACCACCGCCTTCGAAGGGGAGTTCGCCCGGAGCGATCGCCGCGCCGAATTCCTGATGCTGACCACCCGCTAGGCGGGCTACCTCACCGATCGAGCGAGATGAGCGGCCAATCGGCATACTGCCGGTTGGCGTACGCCATCGCCTCCTTGAGGGTATTGAAGTCCCGCTGGGAGCGCGGAAGCTCCTGCTCCACCACCTGATACCAGTCCGGCGTCTCGGCGATGTAGACCTGCAGGCGATCCTTGCGCTTGACCGAGAGGCTCCAGTTGTCGGCGCTGAAGTCGCGCTCGGCGCTCGCCTTGCCCTGCGCGATCAGGCGCGACTGGGGCGTGCTGCGCGCGAGAGTGGTGCTCTCGGTCGGCGTGGCGCACGAGGAGCCGGCGATGGCTACCAGCACGAAGGCGAGGGCGCTGAGGCGGGCTGATGTCATGGCGCGACCTCCTGAAGCGAAGAGGGGGGCGTGCGGTGGGTGTTTTTGATTCAATAACGATTTGTCGTAATTAATTTAGCATGCCTGGCCGTGCTTGAAAAGTCCGGGTAGGATGTGGGGAGCCCTGCTTGCTTTTGAAGGAGTCGCTTTCGTGTCACGCACCCTCATTGCCGCCTCCCTCGTCCTCGCCGCCCTGGTGAGCGCCCCCGGCGCCACCCTCGCGGCGAACCCCACCCCGATCCCTGCTGCCTGGCGCTACCAGGCGACGGGTGAGCCGGTGAAGGCCGCGCACGGCCTGGTCTCCAGCGTCTCGGCGATCGCAAGCCGGGTGGGCGTGGACGTCATGAAAAAGGGCGGCAACGCCTTCGACGCGGCGGTCGCGGTGGCCCTGGCCATGGCCGTGACCTGGCCCGAGGCGGGCAACATCGGCGGCGGCGGCTTCATGGTCGCCCGCGACGCCAAGGGCAAGACCTACGCCCTCGACTACCGCGAGACGGCTCCGGCCAAGGCCACCCGCGACATGTACCTGGACGCCCAGGGCAACCTGACCGACCTCAGCCTCACCCATCGCCTGGGCGCCGGCACCCCCGGCACGGTGCGCGGCCTCTACGAGGCCCACCGCAAGCTCGGTCACCTGCCCTGGAAGCAGCTCGTCCAGCCCGCGATCGATCTGGCCGAGAAGGGCTTCATCGTCGATCAGGGCCTTGCCACCTCGCTTGACAAGTACCAGGCGGATCTGCGGCGCGACCCCGAGGCGACGCGCATCTTCCTCAAGAACGGCAAGCCCCTCAAGGTGGGCGATCGCCTCGTGCAGAAGGACCTGGCCGGGACCCTGCGCCTCATCGCCGACAAGGGCCCCGATGGCTTCTACGCCGGGCCGGTGGCCAAGGCGATCGCGAAGGACATGGCCGCGAACGGCGGCATCATGACCGAGGCGGACCTCACGGCTTACCAGGCCAAGTGGCGCGAGCCCATCGCCTTCACCTACAAGGGCAAGCGCGTGATCAGCATGCCGCCGCCCAGCTCCGGCGGGATCCTGCTCGCCGAGATCCTCCAGATGCTCGAAGGCGACGACCTCAAGGCCCTGGGCTACCACACCGCGCCCATGATGCACCTGGTCACCGAAGTGGAGCGCCGCGCCTACGCGGACCGCAACGCGTACCTGGGCGATCCCGACTTCGTGCAGAACCCCATCGCGCAGCTCATGGATCCCGCCTACCTCAAGGCCCGCCGCGCCACCATCGACCCCGAGCGCTCCACTCCCGAGTACTCCAAGATGCCCGGCCTCGGTGAGCGTCTGGAGACCACCCACTTCGTCGTCGCCGATGCCAAGGGCAACGTGGTGAGCAACACCTACACCCTCAACGGCGCCTACGGCAACGCCATCGTCGCCAAGGGCACCGGAGTCCTCTACAACAACGAGATGGACGACTTCGCCGCCAAGCCGGGCACCCCCAACCTCTACGGCTTGGTGCAGGGCGAGCGCAACGCGGTGGCGCCGAACAAGCGCATGCTCAGCTCCATGTCGCCCACCCTCGTCCTGGACGAGCAGGACCGCTTCCTCATGGCGGTGGGCTCGCCCGGCGGTTCGACCATCCCCACCACCACCCTCCAGGTCATGCTCAACGTCCTGGACTACGGCATGAACGCCCGTCAGGCGGTGGTCGCGCCCCGCTTCCACCATCAGGGCCTGCCCGACCAGATCGACGTGGAGCCCAACGGCTTCGACCCCAAGGTCCTCTCGGAGCTGATGGCCATGGGTCACACCATCAAGGTGCGGTATCTGGGCGATGCCCAGGCCATCGTGCGCAAGCCGGACGGCACCCTCGAGGGCTGGGCGGATCCCCGAAAGGGCGGTCTGGCGGTCGGATACTAGCCCGCCACCCCCGAGAACCACGCCAACACTGGGGTTTCGTCTTCTCATCTGATAAGATGGGAAGCATGTACAAGCTGACGAAACGCCTCAAATTCGAAGCCGCGCACCGCATTCCGGGTCACCCCGGCAAGTGCGATCGCCTGCACGGCCACACCTACTTCGTGGACGTCGAGGTCAAGGGCACCGACCTCGACGCCCTGGGCATCCTGATCGACTTCAACGCTCTCAAGGCGCTGGAGAAGCTCCTGCCCGACCACACCTACCTCAACGACGAATTGCCCGGCATCCAGACCACCGCCGAGGGCCTCTCGCGCCACTTCTACGAGCGCTTCAAGGCCCAGATCCCCGAGGTCTGCGCCGTGACCGTCCACGAAGGGCCCAACTCCTGGTGCCGCTTCGAGGAGGCCTAAAGGCATGACCGTGGCGACCTCGACCTACCAGGTCTGCGAGATCTTCACCAGCATCCAGGGCGAGGGCACCCGCATCGGCGTGCCCAGCACCTTCGTGCGCTTTTTGCGCTGCAACCTCAAGTGCGCCTGGTGCGACACGACCTACTCCTGGAAGGAAGGCGAGATGGTCGAGGGGACCGAGATGTCCCCCGAGCGGATCCTCGAAGAGGTCCACGCCAACGACGTGGTCTTCACCGGTGGCGAGCCCATGATGCAGGAGCTCGCGCCCGTGCTCGCCGTGGTCGGCGATCGCCACGTCACCATCGAGACCAACGGCACCATCTTCAAGCCCTACGACCGGGTGGACCTCTGGAGCATCAGCCCCAAGCTCGGCTCCAGCGGTCACAAGCCCAATAAGCGCGTCATCGGCGAGTTCCTGACCCACTACGCTCACAAGCTCCAGCTCAAGTTCGTGGTGAACGGCGGCGAGGACCTGGCGGTGGTCAAGGCGCTGCTCTCCGAGTTCCCCGCGATCGCCGAGCGCAAGGTTCCGGTGATCATCCAGCCCGTCGGCAACTCCGAGCAGGGTGCGGGCGACTACCTCGAAGGCATGCGCGCCATGGTCGAGGATCACCTGCTCGCCGATCCCTTCTGGGCGGCCTACCAGTGGCGCGCCCTGCCCCAGTTCCATCGCCTCCTGTGGGGCGACAAGCGAGGAATCTAGAATCATGTCGAAGAAAGCCGTCGTCCTCCTCTCGGGAGGCCTGGACAGCACCACCTGCGCCTACCTGGCCAAGTCCCAGGGCTACGAGGTCTATGCCCTCTCCTTCGACTACGGCCAGCGCCTGGTGCGTGAGCTGGACTCGGCTCGGGCCGTGGCCAAGGCCGTGGGGGCCGCCGAGCACATCGTCATGAAGTTCGACCTCACCCGCTGGGGCGGCTCGGCTCTGACCCAGGCGGATCTCGACGTGCCCACCGGCCGCGACGTGGCCGAGATGGAAGAGACCATCCCCGTCACCTACGTGCCGGGCCGCAACATCCTGTTCTTGAGCTTCGCGGCTTCCTACGCCGAGGCCAAGGGCGCCGAGGCCATCTTCATCGGGGTCAACGCCCTCGATTACTCGGGCTACCCCGACTGCCGCCCCGAGTTCATCCAGGCCTACCAGGAGGCCGTTCGCCTCGGCACCAAGGCGGGCGTCGAGGGGCAGCCGATCCGGATCGAGACCCCCCTCTTGCACTGGACCAAGGCCGAGATCATCCAGCACGGTCTGGCGGTCGGCACCGACTACGGTCTGACCTGGTCGTGCTACCAGGGTGGCGAGGCGCCCTGCGGCACGTGCGATTCGTGCCTCTTGCGGGCCAAGGGCTTCGCCGAGGCGGGGGTGACGGACGCAGCGCTCGCCTTGAGCTGATGCATCGGACGTGAAACAGGGGCGGTCATTCGACCGCCCCTGTTCATTTTTGGGTGGGTTGAGCCTTAGGGCAGGTCGACGAGCTGGGTGCGCTCGTCGGCGGCGAAGCGGAGCTTGGAGAGCTCGGCCAGGATGTAGTTGTCCTCGATCGAATCAGGGATGATGGCGAACTTCAGGTTGGCGTACAGCTGCTTGATCGCGGCGCGGTCCTTCACCGTCTTGCCGTTGATCTGCACTCGCGCCACCTGGGTCAGCTGCGACTGGTTCCAGGTCTGCACCTGGAAGGTCGTCGTGCCGCTGGCGTCCTTGCCCGTGTAGAAGTAGGTCCGAAGCACGCTGGGGAACTGCGAAACGGGAGGCGCCACCTTGATCTCACCCTGCTGGACGGAGGTGATGGTCAGCGGGCGAGGCTGAACGCCTTCCAGGCCCGTGCGCTTGAACTTCACCAGGTCGCGCTTCTGGTCGAGGAGCCCGGCCGTCGCCTCGACGATGGCCTTGTCCGCCGCGTTCGTGACGCGAGCGCTGCGCAGGGCCTTCACGATCTGGTTCAGCTGCGCGACGTCCGAGACGTCCTCGAAGTTGGCCTGGAGGTACAGGTTCTCGCTGAAGTGGGGCTCCTGGAAGCTGGGGCCGGGCTTCCACTTGGGGTTGGGGCCGGCCTTGCTGTAGGTCCCGTGCAGCTCGAAGCCCCGATTGCCCTGCTTGCCGCGGAACACGAAGGCGTTCCCTTCGCCGGGACCCTTCGTGGTGTAATCCGAAAGGCCCTTGATCACGGTGAGCTCGAGCGCGCCCTGTGCGCTGCTGGCCTGCATGGCCTGCTGCGTGGTGCCCAGCGAGCCGGGGACCGTGCCGCAGCCGGCGAGAGCGGCGGTCAATACGAGGGCGGCGATCGCGAACTTCTTCATCTCTCTCAGGTCCTTTCTTAAACTAAAACTTAACTGTTGTTAGGTATATCGCAAACTACCTGGAAAGCTGAAGCGAATGAATATTGATACTTCATCAACCAAAGATTGATAAAGCCCCCGCGAACCAATCGGTTCGCGGGGGCTTTGGTGAGAAGCCGGCTTGTAGAGGTCGGCCTGCCTAGGACGTCAGGTGCTGGAGGATCTTCTCGAGGAGCATCTGCTTGGTCGCAAGCTCGGCGGGCGTGTAGGTGTGATCGTCCACCCCGTCCGGGCGGATGGGGACGTGCAGGTCCGACTCGATCATCTCCACCTTGTGGACGCCGCCCTTGAGGCCCTCGTCGATCAAGGGAGCGCTCACGGGGTCGACCGTCTGGTCGCCCTTGGGCTGGAGGATCAGGACGTCGGTGCTGGAGGCGAGCACGATCCGCTTGCGCAGGCGGTCCTTGACGATCTCGGTCAGGTCGATGAGTGAGGCGATGGTCGAGACCGGCCGGTTGCGGTACCAGTGGCCGAGGCCGGTGCCGCTCACCTTCTGGGCGGCGCTGACACCAAGCCAGCTGAGAGGCACCAGGTAGCCTGCGCGCTTGTCCTTGAACTCGGCGATGGGCGAGAGCATCACGATGCGCGGGGGCTGGGGCGAGAAGGCGTCACGGCTGAGGGCCTCGAGCACCAGGGTGCCGCCGGTCGAGACGGTGAGGAAGGTGATCTTCTGGTAGCCCTTGGCCTTGAGGGCCTTGTACTCGTCGAGGATGGGCGCCTGCCAGTCCTTCCAGGTGGCTTGCTCGAACTTGGAGAGGCTGGTGCCGTGGCCGCCGAGCAGCACCTTGGAGACCAGGAGGCCCTGGCCGCGCAGGTAGGTGGCGGCGTCCTGCATCTCGAAGGGGGTCGCCGTGAAGCCGTGGACCGCGATGACCACCGGGGTCGCCTTCTGCTGCGCGGTGGGGGCGGGGACCGTGACGCTTACGAGATCCGCCTTGATGCTCGCATCGGAGACGAGCCCGCTGTCGAGATCGCCGTTGCGGATCTCGTAGGGGGTGGGGCAGCCGGTGAGGGCCAGGAGGGTGGCGGGGGCGACGAGGGCAAGGGCGAGGCGGCGCATGGCTCGTGTCTCCTAGAGGGCGAAGCCTGCCTGCAGCAGGACGCGGGGCAGGGCGGCTGCGTTCGACGAGAACATCGGCTGGTTGTTGGAAGGGGGAAGGGGCAAGGGGGTGAGGCCGATGCCCAGGTTGGTGACCATGCGGCCCACCACCATCTGGTAGCCGACCCCCACCATGCCCATGGCGAACCAGTCGCCGGGGGTCTGGTCGCTGATCGAGGCCATGCGAAGTGCCGTGATCCCCGCCTCGGCGAAGAAGCCACCCGTCTGATCGCTCAGGAAGTAGCGGGCAGTACCCGTCACGTCGTGGGCGAGCACCAGGGTACCGGCTGCGAGCGAGTAGCCCAGCCGGCCGCGGCGGCCTTCGACTCCCAGGTGTAGCCACTCGGGGTTGGCAAGGCCGAGCACCAGGTGGGTGGACTGGACGGGCTCGGGTGCGGGGATCGCGGGGGGCATGGGGGCGATGGGCATCGGAGGGACCTCGTCACAAGGCGGGCAACCTCCTCATGCTACCCGTGCGACCGGGCCCTCGTCCAGCCGACTAGTCTTCTTTAAGAGGCGAGAGGGGCAGGGTGAACCAGAAGGTGCTGCCCTCTCCCGGGATGCTGTCGACCCCGATGTGGCCGCCGTGGGCCTCGACGATGGTCTTGCTGATGTTCAGCCCGAGGCCCGTCCCGCCCTTCTTGATGCCGCCTTCGAGCTGGCTGAAGCGGGCGAAGAGCTTGGGCAGCTCCTCGGGGGCGATGCCCTCGCCCGTGTCCACCACCTCGCAGTACAGGCTCTCGTCGCGCGCCTGGGCGCGGACTCGGACGCTCTGGCCCTCGGGCGTGAACTTGATGGCGTTGCTCAGCAGGTTGATGAGCACCTGCTCGATGCGCTGCGGGTCCATGGGCGCGCGCAGGGGCGCCTTGGGCAGCTCCAGCTCCAGGCCGAGCCGGGCGGCTTCGAGCTGCGGGTGGAGGCACTCGATGCTCTCGCGGATCATGAGGCTCAGGTCCGCCTCTTCGGATTTGAGCCGGAAGGTGCCGGCATCGATGCGGGCGAAGTCCAAAAGATCGTTCACCAGCGCTTCGAGGCGCCGGGCGCTCTGCTCGATCTGCTGGACGTAGGCCTCTTGGGTCTCGCTCAGGGAGCCGCCCAGACCATCCGCCAGGAATTCGGCGTAGCCCATGATCGAGGTCAGGGGCACGCGCAGGTCGTGGGAGACGGCGTTGACGAAGTTGTTCTTGAGATCGCCGAGGCGCCGGGCGGCTTCGAGCTCGCTGCTCGCCTTCTGCTCCTTGACGAGCAGGCGCTCGCGCTCGGCCTGGGCGCGCTTGCGCTCGGTCACGTCGCGCCCGACCACCAGCATCCCCTTGCGGCTGCCGTCCGGGTGAAACAGGGGGACCTTGATCGTCTCGAGGATCCGATCCGGGCTGTCGGGCTGGAGGATGGTCTCCTCGGCCAGCCGGAGCTCTCGTGCGTGCCAGGCCTCCTCGTCGGTGAGGTAACAGCCTTCGAGGGCCTCCTGGAAGAACGGGTTCTGCACGCCGAGCTCCAGGTCGGTCTTGCCCTGGTAGGTGCCGGGATCCAGCCGGAAGAGGTGGAGGCCCTGCGCGTTAGCCAGCACCCAGCGCCCGCGGCCGTCCTTGAGGAAGACCATGTCGGGCAGGGCCTCGATCAGGGTATCCAGGGGGATGTCGTGGGCCTGGAGATCCGCGCGCTGCTGCAGGCGCTGGGCGTTGCGGCCAAGCACGTACACCCGCCCCTCTTCCAGGTCGGGCCAGGCGCTCCATTCGATACGGTGGTAGTGGCCGTCCTTGGCGCGCATGCGGTGTGTCACGCCGGTGACGGCCTCGCCCGCGCGGAGCCGGTCGCGGATCGCGAGCGTCGCGGCGCGCTCGTCGGGGTGGACCAGCGAGAGGAGCATGACCCGTGCGAGATCCTCGGAGGTGTAGCCGAGGAGCTGGGTGAAGGCCGGATTGACTTGCTCGGGTACGCCGTCGAGCCTCATCAGGCAGATCGGTTCGGGGGAAAGCGCGAACATGCGATCCGTCCAACCCTGCGCGCCCCGGTCTTCCTCAGTCTTTGTCTGCTTCATGGCCGCTCCATCTTCGCTGAAGGCGCGTGACGAGACTTTATTAAGAAATATCATCGTCTCACGTTCCGCGCCGAAACTCAAGCTCGGCGCCTCGCTTCGTAGGCATGGTTGCCCTTCGCTCGGATCCTCGGCATAATGGGGACGTCGTACCCCCCACCCAGAGGCATTCCATGAATCAATCTCAACGGGAACGGCTCGCCCTGGTGCTGAGCCGCGCGATGCAGGCGGCCCTCACCGAGAGCCCCGAGCGCGTTCGCGAAGTCCTCGAGGAAACCCTGCGCGAGCTGGGCGGCGCCCCTTCGACGGCCCCCGCTCGCCAGCCCGGGCGGCGTGCCCCCCTCGCTCCGACGCGCGAGCCGATGCCCAGCTACGTCCCTCCCCTCAACGAAGCCGAGAACCGCAAGCAGCTGGTGGGCTTCCTCGATGTGATGGTCATGGCCAGCGGGATCGTCGGTCGCCGCACGGCCGATCGCCTGCTTCGCAAGATCTTCGGCGATCGCGTCCACAGCGCCGAGCGCTGGATGCTGGATCAAAACCTGGTCCAGCCCACCGAGGACGAGGCGCTCCAGCTCACCGAGGAAGGCCTGCGCTACCTCGAAAAGAATCGCGATAGCAAGTTCAAGAGCTACGTCGGTTTCGAGCCCGAGCCTTCGCGCCGCGGCGCCTAGTCGCCCCACTCCCAAGAACATCCGAGGCCCCCTCCACCCGGAGGGGGCCTCGGTGTCTTTTTGGAAAGAAGATTAAGCTTAGGTCAGGTGAAGTTAAATCTTGATTAAAGTCGGCGGATCGGTTATAAGAAATTCTTAACGGAATCGTCCGGCCTTCCAAAGGAGAATGAATCGGATGCTGCAAGCTCGCAAGCTCTTGATCCCGGCCCTCTCGCTCGTGATGGCGATCGCCATCAGCGCGTGCGGCATGTCCCCCCAGGGCTCGCCCACCGCGCTCTACCAGAGCAATTCGGGAGCGATCGACACCAGCGCCCAGGATTTCACCGATGAAGAGGCCCTGAAGGCCTCCGAGCTCAACCAGAGCGGCGATCTCGACAGCAAGGAGTTCGGCGAGTTCGAGACGGCCCTCGGCCGGACGGCGACCACCCTGTCGACCGCCGAGCGCCAGACCGCGGGCCTCTTCGATTCCCCCGCGGGCGGCTACTTCTCGGTCAAGCGCGCCACCAAGATCGGCTACGTGCGCTCCATCGAGGACGGCAAGTACATGCTGACCCTCAAGAAGGAAACGACCCAGATCTCGGTCACCGGCAGCGACGGCAAGCGCGATCGCCGCATTGAAGGCTACCTCAACCGCAAGGTCGTGCTGCGCGGCATCGTCATGGCCAACGGCCAGCTGATGGTCGAGCACATCATCACCATCCCGACCTTCAAGTCGGTCACGGACCTCTTCTTCAAGGGCCGCCTCGCGGGCACCGTCTACATCGCGAGCAACAAGCAGGGCCTCGTCGGCGCCCTGGTCGTCGCCAAGGCGGGCAGCACCGGCTACCTGTACCGGACCCAGACCGACCGGACGGGCAACTTCCAGTTCTCGGGTCTCGAGCCCGACACCTACTCGCTGACGGTGGGCCTCGGCGGCTTCAAGGGCGCCTCGCAGACCGGGCTCGGCGTGCTCAAGGGCAAGAAGACCAGCCTGATGATCCCCATGACCCCGGCCAACTAACTCACGGCTCGATTGGCGCCGCCTCCCGCGTGGAGGCGGCGCTTTTTTTATGCAAGCCGGAGGGTGAGGCGGAAGGTCGTCCCTTCCGGCCCGGTGGCTTCGAGGGCGATCGCGCCCTGCATGGCCGTCATGTACTCGCGGCAGATGGAGAGGCCGACCCCGGTCGAGGTGGGGTCCTGCGGGTTGGGGGGCTGGCGCTCGAAGAGGGCGTCGCGCCTCGCCTCGCAGATGCCGGGGCCGGTGTCTCGCACCCGGATCTCCGCATGGTCGTCCGTCAGGTGGGCGCTGACTTCTAGGCTGCCGCCGGTGGGCAGGACCTTGAGGGCGTTTGAGAACAGGTTGTCGAAGACGATCTCGAGCCGGGCCCGGTCTGCGAGGACCTCGACGTGGCTCGGCACCTCGATGAGGAGCCGGCCCTCGCGCTTCTTGAGCGGGTAGCGCAAATCGTCCAGGCAGCGCCCGATCAGCGCTGCGAGGGGCACGGCGCGCACGTCGAGCTGGTAGCGGTCGAGGGCGATCCCGTTGCGGTCGAAGTTCTGCATGACGTTGCGCTCGAAGCGCGTCAGCGAGGTGATGAGCTTGTCGAGCCGCTTGGCGACCCGGGTGCGGTCGTCGATGGCGTCGATCGCGTCCTTGAGCATGCCCTGGCCGACGAGGAGCGGCGTCTTGAGCTGGTGGGAGACCACCGCGTTGAGGCGCTGCTGCAGCTCGCTCTCTTCCTGGGCCTTGAGGGCCGCGAGGCGCTGGTCGATCCGAGCGCGGCCGAGCCACTGGTTCTCGAGCCCCAAGGCGAAGAGGGCGCACGCCTGCGCCAGGGTCTGGCGCTCCGCCTCCGAGAGGCGGACCCCCGCCTTGCGGCGGCCCAGCACCAGGAGGCCGACGGTCTGGCGGTGCCCCTTGAGAGGGAGGCCCGACACGAAGCCGTCAACGAGCGCAAGGCCGTTCTCCATGGCCTCCAGGGGCAGCTCGCGTCGCGCGCCGCGATCGCCGGGGCCCGCCCCTGCGACCCAGCTGAGCACCTGTGCCTGGGGCTCGCGCCGGTAGAGGCCGGCCTGCTCGAAGCCCAGGTGGTCGACCAGGGCCTGGAGCAGGGTCGTCTCCTCGCCGGGAAGGCCGTCGAGGGTAGCGAGCACGGCCTGGAGGCTGCGATGGTTGCGAAAGCGGGGGATTCTCCACATGACGGTCTTGTACCCAGGCCCGCGCCTGTCGTAGGCTAGGGGCCATGTGGCCTCGCTTCCTGCCGACTCCCTGGTCGCGCCCTTCCCGCCTGAACGACGGCGGGCTGGATCGCCTGCGAACCGAGCTTGCGGCCCAGAGCAGCGCCGCCCAGGTGGCCCTCGTGATCGCCGTGCACCTGTCGCGCCTCTCGGGGGCTTCGGGGGTTGCGGTGCGGGTCCACGAGGGGCCCGAGCACAAGGCCATCCACGTCCACCACGGCGAGGTGCGCACCCCCGCGCGCCAGAAGCACCCGCTCGTTGCGGCGGGCAAGTCCTTCGGCGAGATTACCTTCCACGGGCCGGGGCTCTTGCGGCGCGATCGCTGGAGCCGCGCGCTCGCCTACGGGGCGGTCGCGATCCAGAACGCCCTGTTGGCCGAGCAGGCGCTCGACGCCGAGCTGGAGAGTGCCCAGGCCAGGGCCCAGCGGGATCTCCAGTACCGCCTCACCTGGATGGCCTCCACCCAGATCTGCCGCCTGCTGGATGAGGCCCAGGGCCGGCTGCGCACGGCCCGCTCGCAGGTCGAGGTCGCCCCATCCCCGGCGCTCGCCGAGGAGCTCTCGGCGATCGCTTCGAGCCTGATGCAGCTCGAAGCCTTCGTGCATGCCAACCTCAACAGCGTCAGGGGGAGCGAGGCCCCCTGACCTGCCTCCTCTTGTTCGTTTCCCGCTTCCTCGGGTAGCATAGGGGCAGGAGGAAGCCATGAAGAAGACCGTTCTAATCGTTGAAGACCATCCGGACGCCCTCGAATTCTTTGAAGAGGTCCTCCAGGAGCATGGCTATCAGGTCCTGACCGCCGAGAACGGCCGCAAGGGCCTCGACCTCGCCCAGGCCAACAAGCTCGACGCCCTGCTGCTGGACGTGAACCTTCCCCAGCTGACGGGCCGCGAGATCTACGAGGCCCTTCGCAAGCAGGCCAAGTACAAGAGCCTGCCCATCATCTTCATCACCGCGGACCAGGGGGACGACGTCTCGGATCTCGTCGCCAAGCCGCACACCCACTACATGAAGAAGGCGATCGACGTCAACCGCCTCGTCGACCTTCTGGGCGACGTTCTCGGCGCCTAGCCCGACTTTCAACTCAGAGGCCTGCGAGGATCGTCCTCGCAGGCCTCTTTCCCGTTGCGCCTTCGCACGCTTGGGGAAGAATGGAGAGCGGGGCATTTTCAGGACGTGAGGGGAATCAGCGTGCAAGGGCAGACGAGGGCTTGGGGCAACGAGGTGGTCTATCACCTCTTCGTGGACCGCTTCCGCAACGGCAACCCGGCCCTGAACGTGCGGCCCGCGAGCTTCCACTTCCACGGCCAGCCCGTCGCCGTTTCGCAGAACAAGCGCGAGCTCACGGGCGATCGCACCCACCAGCACACCTTCTACAACGGCGACCTCCAGGGCATCCGCGACGCCCTGCCCTACCTGCAAGAGCTGGGCGTGACCGTGGTCCTGCTCACCCCTATCTTCGCAAGCCGCTCGACCCACCGCTACGATACCGACGACTACCTGCGCCTGGATCCGCACGTGGGCACCGACGAGGACTTCAGGGCCCTGGTGGACGACCTCCATTCGCGCGGGATGAAGCTCGCCCTCGACGGGGTCTTCGGCCATACCAGCTTCGAGCACCCCTGGTACCGGGACCCGGCCCTGCGCAAGAAGCACTACCGCCTGAAGCCCGATGGCAACGCCGAGACGTGGCTCGGCTGGGGGGTGTTGCCCAAGCTCGACACCGACGACCCCGAGACCCAGGACAAGCTCCTCGAAGTCATCGATCGCTGGCCGGGCGTGGATGCCTGGCGGCTGGATGCGGCCCAGCACCTGCCCGCGAGCTTCCTGAGGCGCTTTCGCGAACGCCTCAAGGCCCAGAATCCTCATGCGATCGTCATCGCCGAAGAGTGGGAGGCGGTCCCTACCCAGCTGCGCGACGGCCTCTACGACGGGGTGCTCAACTTCCAGTTCCGGCGGCCGGTGGTGGATTTCTTCCGCGGCGAGATCGGGGCCGAGACCATGGTCCGGCGCCTTTCGGCCTACCTGGACGCCTACCCGCCGGAAGCCCTGCGCCACTGCTGGAACCTGCTGGACAACCACGATACCGAGCGCTACTTCGGTCATCACGCCCACGACGCACGGCGTCTGCGCCTGGCCCTCGCCCTCCAGATCCTCCTGCCCGGCACCCCGCAGCTCTACTACGGCAACGAGATCGGCATGACCGCCCGGGACTCGCACGCGGCGCGCGCGCCCATGGTCTGGGAGCCCCGGAAGTGGGACCGCTCGGTGCGCGCGGCCTACGACGAGTTCCTGGGGCTGCGCCGGGCCCATGCGGTCTTCGACGAGGGAGGCCTGCGCTGGGTCCACGCCTCGAACCGGACCAAGACGGTGGCCTTCGTGCGTGAGAGCGACACTGCCCGCGCCCTGGTGGCCGTCAACGCGGGGGACTACGACGAGACCCTGGACTTCGAGGGCGAGCGCATCCTCGTGAAGGCCCAGGATACGCGGGTCGTTTTCGCCTGAGCGCCTGATATAATCCTTTAGCTTGCTTTGATCAGCTCGACGTAAGGACCCGCGATGAAGCTTTCTTCTGGCTTGGGAGCGCTCTCGCTCGCCGCTTTGCTGGCGACGAGCGGGTGCGCGGTACTGGTCCCCTGGCGCCTCGCCTGGGGAGGCTGGCAGGAGGGGATCCCCCACGAGCCGCTGCTCTTCAAGAACGTCAGCGACGCCACGGCGCGCCAGGCGGCGGCCGGGGCGCTGGTGGGCCTCAAGGAGAAGCCCTTCGGCCTCAAGGACGTCCGGGTCGTGCCCGCCCCCGCCTCTGACTCGGTGCTCCTGATGGCCTCGCTGCCCTTCGAGCCGCCGAGCGTTTCGCCCGAGACCGAGGGCTACTACCAGGGCGCCGTCCTGCCGGTCTTCGTGAAGGTCCGCTGGGACGTGAAGGCCCTGACCCGCTTCGAGGTCTCGAGCCGCATCATTCGCTCGCCCTTCAAGGCCGACTGGGTCGACGCCTACGACGCGACCGGCAGCGCCGACGCCACCCCCGCCTATCTCATGCGTCGCGCGAGCGACCTGCGGACCCGCAGCGAGGCCGCCCGGATGGACGAGGCCCTGGATCGCTTGAACGTGACCCTGCGCGAGGCGGTCACCGCCGATCTGCCCTGGGTCGTCGAGGAGGTGGCGCGATGAAGACGGCGCTCGCACTCTCGATGCTCTTTGTCCTGGGGACGGCGAGCGGGGCGCTGGCGGCGGATGTCCGTCTGAGCGCAGAGGAGCTGGACCCCTACATGCTCGAGGCGCGCCCCGAGCTGCGCCACCGGATGCAGGCGGCGCACGTCCTCGGCTTCGTCGGTGTCGGCCAGGTCCAGGGCGAGGACGCCTACACGGCGGATCTGGCCGGGTGGTCGTACTGGGATCGTCGCTTCTACGCGGCTGCTCACCTGGGCGGGATCATGCTCTCGCCCCGGCTCTTCGGCATCGCCCGGGACCCGCAGAACCCCCAGGCGCCGATGAACACCCTCATGCCGATCGCAAGCGCCCTCTTGGGCTACAACCTGGTCGGCACCAAGCACGAGAGCCGCGAGCTGGAGCCCCTCTGGAGCCTGGGCGATCGCACTTACCTGAGCGTCGGGATGGGGACGGCCGCCGGCTTCACCGCCACCAAGGACGGCCTGTACGGCCTCGGCCTGACCGTGGGCCCCATGCTCGGCGCGCGCTACAAGCTCCTGGACTGGCGCAACGTGAACGCCTACGGCCACTACGTCTACGGCCTCAACCGGGCCGCCGACTTCTACGAGGCGGGTGTTCATGCCAGCTTCGGCTCGAACGTGATCGAGCTCGGCTACCGCGGCGGCCAGAGCGCGGCCTACCTCCAGCGGACGGTCTCGGGGGATACGCTCTTGGCCTCGCCCCAGGCCATCCCTTACGGGGCCTGGTTCCTGCGCTTCTCTCAGGGGTACTAGCGATGGATGTACGCACGTTCGAAGCCGCCTGCATGGCCAAACCCGGGGTGAGTGCCTCGTACCCGTTTGGGCCGGAGGCGCACGTCTTCAAGGTCCTGGACAAGATGTTCGCCCTGGTGGCGGTGGATAGCGCGCCCCTGCGGGTCAGCCTCAAGTGCGATCCCGAGCGCGCCTTGATCCTGCGCGAGACCTATCCCGCCATCCAGCCGGGTTATCACCTCAACAAGCGTCACTGGAACACGCTGACGCTGGACGAAAGCTTATCGGACGAGCTGGTGCTCCAGCTCGTCGCCCACTCTTACGAGCTGGTTGTTAAGAGCCTGAAGAAGGCAGAGCGAGAGCAGCTGAGCGCTCGGTAGGCAGGTGGGGAGCGAGCAGCTCGACCACGGCCTCCACCCAGGCGGGGTGCGAATTGAGCGAGGGCACCAGGCGCAGATCCTCGCCACCCGCCGCGATGAAGGTCTCCTTGGCGCGCATGCCGATCTCTTCGATCGTCTCGAGGCAATCCGCCGTGAAGGCGGGACACATGACGGCCAGGCGCTTGACGCCCTTTTTGGCGAGCTGGATGAGCGTCTCTTCGGTGTAGGGCTGGATCCAGGGGGTGCGACCCAGGCGCGACTGGAAGGAGACGCTGTACCGTTCGGTCGGTAGCGAAAGGGCCCCTGCGATCGCCCGGGCGCTCGCGTAGCACTGGGCGCGGTAGCAGTTGCGGTTGGCGCTGGTCATGCGATCGCAGCACCCGGCGCTCGCCAGGCAGTGGCTGCCGGTGTCGTCCCCCTTCTTGAGGTGGCTCTCGGGCAGTCCGTGGAAGCTGAAGAGCATGTGGTCGGGGGAGAAGTCCTCCATGACGGGCTGGGCGATCGCCGAAAAGGCCCGGACGAAGGCCGGGTGGTCGTAGAACGGCGCCACCACCTGCAACGACGGGACGTTGTTGCAGGTGCCCGCGGCGCGGTAGACCTCCTGCAAGGACGAGCCCCCGGTGGACGAGGCGTGCTGCGGGTAGAGGGGCAGCACCACGATCCGGTTGGCGCCCTTGCGGCGCAGGACGTGCACGGACGACTCGATCGAGGGGGAGCCGTAGCGCATGGCAAGCTCCACCGGCACCTCGGGCCCCAGGGCCTCCCGCACCAGCGCGAGCAGGTCCCGGCTGTGGAAG
The DNA here is from genome assembly GCA_017744355.1 of bacterium. Taxonomy (NCBI): domain Bacteria; species bacterium. The sequence continues at coordinate 57,219 of JAGIBK010000005.1, forward strand.
CGCAGGGGCGAGCCTTCTTCGGTCCAGATCTCCCGGTAGGCCGCTGCCGAGCGCTTGGAGCGGAAGGGCAGGATGACGAGGTTCAGGAGCATCAGGCGCACCGGAGTGGGCATGGTCAGCACCCGCGGATCCCCCAGGAACTCGGCCAGGTAGTCCCGGACCTCGGCGGTGACGGGGGCGTTGGGGGTGCCCAGGTTGATGAGCAGGACTCCGGTCGATTCCACGTTCTTCCCTTTCTGGCGCGCAGGGGCGCCATCTGGGGATTTTAAGCCGTTTCGAAGGGTCCGTCCAGCGCGGGCGCAGCCGACGAAACCGGGCATGTGACGGCTGTTGGCCGCCCTGGGCGGATCGTAGGAAAAGTGTCATCAGACGCTCAAAGGCCCCCCTGCATGCAGGGGGGCCTCCGGGGGGACGAACTAGGCGCTACATGATCCGGACGAGGGGCTGGTAGCGACCGTCGACGGTCTTGACGTAGATCAGGTCGGCCTGACCCTGGCCACCGCCGCCGCCCTTGAGCTGGAAGACCTCAAGCCCCTCGACGATGCCGAGCGAGACGACCTGGTCGTCCTTGAGGGGCAGCGACTCGCCGCGGGTCTGGTAGATCTTATTCTCGAAGGCGACGGTGCGGGTGCCGACCTTCTGATCGTAGGCGTTCTGGGACTTGCCGTGCATCATCCCGGCGCAACCGCTCATCAGGGCTCCGGTCATACCCAGGCAGAGCGAGAGCACGAGCAAACTCTTACGCATGCGGGAGTATCCTCCTCTATCGAGCCATCCCCCGCTCGGGGGAGGTTTTCGGGTGTTGGAGGGGAGCATAGCCGGCTTGGAGCCTGTGCGCCTCGGTCAGGCCCACGAAAGCCCTTGTGAGCGTTCTAGCTGAGGTTTTCCACCGGGATCGCGCGTAGCTCGGCGGCTTTCTCTTCAGGCAAGGTATCGTTGATGAAAGTGCCAGCGCCCGACTCGCAACCGGCCAGGTACTTCAGCTTATGGGCGGTCCGGTTGGGCGGGTAGAACTCCACGTGGAAGTGGCAGCCCGGGTGGTCCAGGCCATCGGTCGGCCGCTGGTGCATGACCATCATGTAGGGCAGGCTGAAGCCGAACAGCCCGTCGTACTTCCGCATCACCGTCTTGAGCATGCGGGCGAAGTCGAGCCGGGCCTCGCGATCGAACTGGTCGATCGCCTCCACGTGCCGCTTGGCGTAGAGGTGCACCTCGTAGGGATAGCGGGCGTAGAAGGGGATGAGCGCGATAAAGTGCTCGTTCTCGGCGACGATCCGGCGGCCGTCACGCCGCTCTTCTTCGAGCACGTCGCAGTGGAGACACCGGCCCGTCTTGGCGTGGTGCTTGGCCTGGCTCGAAAGCTCGCGCTCGATCTTGGGGGGCAGGTAGCTGAAGGCGTAGATCTGGCCGTGGGGATGGTGGAGGGTCACCCCGATGGCCTCGCCCTTGTTCTCGAAGATGAAGACGTAGGAGATCTCGTCGCGCGCGCCGAGGGCCCGGTAGCGGTCCTGCCAGACCCGAACGAGCCGCTCGATCTCGGGGATCGTGCGGTCCGCGAGGGTGCCCTCGTGCTTGGGGGTGTAGAGCACCACCTCGCAGGCCCCTGTGGCCGGCCGCACCGGCATCAGGTCGCTGCCCTCGACCGCGGGCGCGTCCGGGTGGGGCCTAAAGGAAGGAAACTTGTTCTCGAAGACCACGTACTCGTAGTCGGAAGCCGGCACCTCGGTGGGGAAGCCACCGGGCTTGGTCGGGCAGATCGGGCAGTAATCCGCCGGTGGCATGAAGGTGCGGTCCTGCCGGTGGGTCGCGGTGACCACCCACTCTTCGGCGATGGGGTTCCAGCGCAGCTCGGACATCAGTCGGCCTCCGGCACGAAGCGGTAGTAGATCAGGGTGCGGCCGTCTTCGAGGGTGATCGGCTCCTTCTCCATGCGCTCCGGCTCCTGGGCGGATCCGGCCGGGCCTGCGGGATCGGGTGAGGGCGTGGGCGTCATGGCGGCTCCTTTCAGGGACTCGGGCCCATGGTAACGGAATTCCGTCGCCCGGCCCAGGGCGCGATTTTTTTTCAAAGGAGACGCAAGATCGCTTGTTGGTTAAGCTATATTTAAGTTAAAATTAACCTCAGTTCCGTCGCCCCCTCGATCTCGCGAGGTACTCGTCTTGTTCAAGCGTTCGCTCCGCGCCGCCCTCTCGCTGTTCGCCGCCTCCATGGTCGCGAGCTGCGGCCTCGCTTCCGGCCCGCTGGGCGGTGACGGGGAAGGGGCGCCCATCGCCTTCTCCTCCAAGGACCAGATCGTCGCCGTCGAGATGACCTACAAGCAGCGCGACCAGCTCAACGCCCTGGTCAACGCGGGGGCCGACATCTGGTCGGTGGATCGCAAGGGCATGCGGGTCAAGGGCTCGCTCAACCAGGCCCAGTACGAGAAGGCCAAGACGCTCGGCTTCAAGATCGTCCGCCGCAGCGATCGCTACCTCAACAACACCTTCGACAAGGGCTACCACACCTACGACACCATGCTCGCCGAGCTCCAGGAGGTCGCGGCCAAGTACCCCCACCTGGTCGAGTTGCAGGACATCGGCGACGGATGGGAGAAGACCCAGGGCAAGGGCAGCCGCGACATCTGGGCGGTCCACTTCAAGAAGGCCGGCACGAGCAAGCCCACCGTCCTGTTCGCCGGTTGCCACCACGCCCGCGAGCTCGCCACCCCCGAGGTGGTGCTCAAGATGGTCCACCACCTGGCGGACGGCTACGGCAAGGACGCCGAGGTGACTGCGGCCGTCGACAACCGCGACATCTGGCTGGTGCCCATGGTCAACCCGGACGGCCACGGTCTCGCCGCCAAGGGCAACAACCACCGCAAGAACACCAACAACGTCACCGGCGGCAAGAGCCGCCTCGGGGTGGACCTGAACCGCAACTACGACTCGTCGTGGGGCACCGCGGGTGATTCGGGCAACCCCGAGTCCGACACCTTCCGCGGCACCAAGGCCTTCTCGGAGCCCGAGACCCAGACCATGCGGGACCTCATGCTCCGCATCAAGCCCGTCGTCTACCTCACCTTCCACTCCTTCAGCAACGCCGTCATGTGGCCCTGGGACAAGAAGGACGAGCCCGCTCCGGACAAGCGCCTCGCCCCCATCGGCCAGGCCATGGGCAAGCTCTCGGGCTACGATGCCTACCAGGGCAGCAAGATGTACGTCAACAGCGGCGACGACGTGGACTGGGCCTTCGAGAAGCTGGGCACCCTCGCCTACACCGTCGAGATCGGTAGCTACAACGACGGCTTCGATCCCCCCTACTCGCGCATGCCCCGCTTCTGGGACGAGAACCGCCCCATGATGCTCCTCGCCCTCAAGCTCGCCGACAACCCGGATGCGATCTTCGGGCCCAAGGTCCAGGCGGCAGGCACCGCGGGTCAGCTCAGCCTCCAGGCCGAGACCCCCATCGTCCAGGCCGAGTACTTCGTCGGCCGCCCGGGTGCCGCGGGCACCGGCACCCCGATGCAGATCGGCGATCGCAAGGCCGCCGCAGCCGTTCGCTCGGCCACGCGTCAGGTGGTCTACGTCCACGCCAAGGGTGCCAACGGCGCCTGGGGGCCCTGGGACACCACCTGGAGCAACTAGCAAAAGGATGTTTCGCCGCGAGGCCGCCCCTTCCACGGGCGGCCTCGTCGCGTTCGGAAGAGAGAACCCATGAAGACCAATGCCGTTCGTTTGCTGGATCAGGCCAAGGTGTCCTACCGCCTCGTCGAGTACGAGGTCGACGAGAGCGACCTGTCGGCCGAGTCGGTCGCGCGCAAGATCGGCCTGCGCGACGCGGAGATCTTCAAGACCCTCGCGCTCAAGGGCGACAAGACCGGGGTGCTCCTGGTACTGGTGCCGGCGGGCACCGAGCTGGACCTCAAGGCGATCGCCCAGGTGAGCGGTAACAAGCGTTGCGAGATGCTGCCTCTCAAGGACGTGCAGCCCGTGACCGGCTATATCCGGGGAGGCGTCTCGCCCATCGGCACCAAGAAGCGCTTTCCGGTCTACCTGGACCAGAGTGCCATGGATCAGGCCACCATCAGCATCAGCGCCGGGGTGCGGGGGACCCAGATCCTGCTTGCGCCCGCTGACCTGGTGAAGATGGTGCAGGCGACGCTCGCGCCCGTGGCCAAGCCTGCCGGATCGCCTTCGGCGGAGTTAGAATGAAGCCTGCCCCGATGAAGGGGCGTCACTTTATCACAAGGAGACATCATGGCCACCACCTGTTCGACGTGCGCCGGCAAGGGCGTCACGACCTGCCGCAAGTGCTACGGTTCCGGCAAGATGGATCATCCGGCCGGCTACGGCGAGACCATGTGCGATGCCTGTGACGGCGATCGCGAGGTCGATTGCGCGCGCTGCGAGGGGACCGGCGAGCTGGCATCCGCCTAGCGACAAGAGGGAGTTTCGGTGCACGATCGCGATTTAGACCATCTGCGCGAGGGCCTGAAGGCGATTGATGCCTGGAAGGATACCTTCGCGCCTTTCGAGCCCTCGTCGCTGCTCGCGGTGGAGCCGCAGACCGTCTCGACGGTCCTCTCCGAGCTGGCGACGAGGCTTCAGGACAACTACCCCTTCTTCCACCCCCACTACGCGGGGCAGATGCTCAAGCCGCCCCATCCCGTCGCCATGGCCGCCTACCACATGGCCATGCAGATCAACCCCAACAACCACGCGCTGGACGGGGGCCCCGCCACCGCCGCCATGGAGCGAGAAGCCGTCGCCGAACTGGCGCGGATGTTCGGCTATGCCGAGCACCTGGGGCACTTGACCAGCAGCGGGACGATCGCGAACCTCGAAGCCCTCTGGGTGGCGCGCTGCCTGCATCCCGACAAGGCGGTGGCCTTCAGCCGCCAGAGCCACTACACCCACCAGCGCATGTGCGAGGTCCTCGGCATTCGGGGAGTCGCCATCGAGGTGGACGATCGCGGCAGGCTCTCGCTCGACGATTTGCGCGCGAAGATGCAGCACGAGCCCATCGGGACCGTGGTCGCGACCCTCGGAACCACCGGGCTCGGCGCGGTCGATCCGCTCGATGAGCTGATCCCCTTCGCGAAAGAGGCGGGCCTTCGCGTCCACGTCGATGCGGCCTACGGGGGCTTCTACCGCCTGCTCGCCGAGCTCACGCCGTCTCCGGTGCCTGCGGCCCCCTTCCGCGCGATCGCCCAGGCCGACAGCATCGTGGTCGATCCCCACAAGCACGGCCTCCAGCCTTACGGCTGCGGCTGCGTCCTCTTCAAGGACCCGTCGGTCGGCGTGCTCTACCGGCACGACTCGCCCTACACCTACTTCACCTCGGCGGAGCTGCACCTGGGCGAGATCAGCCTGGAGTGCTCGCGCGCGGGCGCGGCGGCCGCCGCCCTCTGGGCCACCATGCGCTGCCTGCCTTTCGCCCCCGAAGCGGGCCTCGGGCTCAGCCTCCAGGCAAGCCGCCGCGCGGCGCTGGCCTGGGCCGAGCTTCTCACGGACAGCACGGCGCTTCACCTGGTGATGCCGCCGGAGCTGGACATCGTGACCTTCTTCCCGACGGGGGGCGGCTGGAGCGCCAGCGCGATCAGCCAGGAGGCCGATCGGATCTTCCGGACCCTGATGGAGGCCCCCGAGGCCCCCATCTTCCTCGCCAAGCTTCAGCTCCCGAAGAGTCTGGTGGCCCCCCGGGCCCCCGAGCTGGTCTGGGATCAGGACACCGTGACGGTCCTGCGCTCGTGCCTGATGAAGCCCGAGCACGAGCACATCGTCCCGGAGCTCCATCGAAGGGTCGAGGAGGCGGCTAGAGTGCCTTCAAGGCGCTGAGCAGCTCACGGGCCGGGGCCGTGGGGTGGACTCCCTTTCGCCAGATGATGAAGAGGTGATCGGCGAAGGCGCGCGGGGCCTCGGCCACCACGGCGAGCGTCCCCTGCGCGATCCGCTCCTGGATGGAGAGCTCCGGCAGGAAGGCGACGCCCACCCCCGCCTCGCAGAGGTGGATGGCGGTTTCGAGCAGTTCGACCTCCGCGACGATCCGCCGGGGGTGCGTCTCTTCCGGCCAGCCGTCCAGGCTCTCCGGCATCTCGCGCCTAAAGAAGCGGGGCACGATGTAGCCGAGCTCCTGCCATGGGCGCTTCTCCTGGGGGAGCCCCGCGATGACATAGGGCGTTCGCATCCCTTCCACCCACTCGAACTCCGCTCGCTTGGGCGGGGAGAGCAGCAGGCCCACGTCCGCCTTGCCGGTGGCCACCCAGTGTTCGACGTCGTCCGGCGGCATCTCGTGCAACTGCGGCCGGACCTTGGGGAAGCGCTGGATCAGGTCGGCGAGGATCGGGGGCAGCAGGTAGTGGTACCAGAGGCCATCCCCGGCGATGGCCACGGGCCCCATGGGCTCGGAGCCTCGCCATTCCGCCATCGCTCGCTCGGCATTCTCGATGCTGCGCAGGATCGCGCGGGCCTCTTGCAGGAAGACCTCCCCCGCGGCCGTGAGGCCCTCGACGCGGCGATCGCGCTCGACGAGCTTCAGGTTGAGCTGCTTCTCGAGCCCGGCGACCGCTTTGCTCAGGGCCTGAGGCGTGATGTGCAATTCGGTGGCCGCCGCGTGGAAGTTGCGGGCCTGGGCGACCGTGACGAAGTAACGGAGCCATTCTGCGTTCATGGGTCGATAGCCTCTCTCGGGAATAGCCGGTACGGGGTCTTGGGACGCAGAAGCCAACAGGCACGGGCCAAGGGCCGTGCCTGTTGCATGAGCTCGTATGGAGTGGGGGGCTTTATTCAGCCGTTATCGGCAGGACGTTCGCCGGCGAGACGAAGGCGAGCTCTTAACTCAACCATAGCCTTGAGGCCATCATAGGTTCGTTCGAGAGGGATGGAAAGCGATGAAATCTTGGGTTGTCGTCAACGATTGGTTGATAAGGCCTGTTTCCGGCTCAGAGGGCCTTCAGGGCCTTTAGGATCTCGCGGGTCGGGGCCGTCGGCTGGACCCCTTTGCGCCAGATGATGAAGAGGTGATCGACGAACGCGCACGGGGCCTCGGCCACCACGGCGAGCGTCCCTTGCGTGATCCGGTCCTGGATGGACAGCGCCGGCAGGAAGGCCGCGCCCACCCCTGCCTCGCATAGATGGATGGCGGTCTCCAGCAGTTCAACCTCCGCGACGATCCGCCGCGGGTGGGTTTCTTCCGGCCAACCGTCCAGGCTGCTCGTCGTCTCGCGCCTAAAGAAGCGGGGCACGATGTAGCCTAGGTCTTGCCAGGTGCTGCCTTCCTGGGGCCTTCCCGCGATGACGTAGGGCGTGCTGAGGCCCTCCGCCCACTCGAACTCCGCTCGCTTGGGCGGGGAGAGCAACAGGCCCACGTCCACCTTGCCGGCAGCCACCCAGTGTTCGACGTCGTCCTGCAGCATCTCGTGCAGCTTCGGTCGAATCTTCGGGAAGCGCTGGGTCAAATCGGCGAGGATCGGAGGCAGCAGGTAATGGTTCCAGAGGCTGTCCCCGGCGATGGTCACGGGCCCCATGGGCTCGGATCCTTGCCATTCGGCCATGGTGCGCTCGGCGTTCTCGATGCTGCGCAGGATCGTCTTGGCCTCCAGCAAGAAGGCCTCCCCTGCGGCCGTGAGCCCTTCGACCCGGTGGCTGCGCTCGACGAGCCTCAGGTCGAGCTGTTTTTCCAGCCCGGCGATCGCCTTGCTCAGGGCCTGAGGCGTGATGTGCAGCTCGGCGGCCGCCGCGTGGAAGTTGCGGGCCTGGGCGAGGGCGACGAAGTACCGGAGCCATTCTGCGTTCATGGGTCGAGAGCCTCTTTCGCGCGTAGCCGGCAGAGCGACGATGCCCGCCAACTGATATGGTAGGCCATCCCCCTGGCTTCTGTCTGCTAGGAAGGCGCACCATCACTCAGCCGAGCGGTGAGGACGCGGCCCCAAGAAGGCGCCCCCCCGACGTCATCGTCGGGGGGGCGCCTTCTAAGGCTTGATGGTTTAGCGCGTCAGGCGATTCACTTCGAGCCGCAGGGCGAACGCGGCCATGCCGACGCTCCAGGCGATGCGGCGATCGGTCTGCTTCTCTTCGGCCGCGCTGAGCTCCTCAGCGAGGGCCTTCATTTGGGCGGCGGTGGTGACGGCCTTGCCGTTCAGGGTCGCCGAGCCGAAGTCGGGCACGTAGCGATGGGGGTTGGGGTTCATGACGAGGACCAGGTGGAAGTCGCCCTTGGCGTTGCGGCCCTTGATGACCGTGGTCCCGGCGTCGTCGGCGGTGCCGGTCGCGCTGGTCACGACCAGGGTGGAGGTGGCGGAGGCGGCGGTCGCGGTGTTCGAGCTGGCGTTCGTGGGGGCGGCGACGGGGGCGGTACCGCAGCCAACGAGCGCGGACATCATGAGGACGGCGATGGCAACGGTGAACTTCTGCATTTTCGAGGCCCTTTCTTAATCCAAAACTCAACTGATGTTAGGGATATCGGGGGCGCATTTGAAAAGCTGAAGTGAACGATTGTTGACAGGCTGTCAACTTCTGGTTGGCAATCAAATGTATCGGGCCCGGGCAGCTGCCCGGGCCCGAAAAGGGCGGTGCGCTACGCCTCGCTAGGGATGTCGGAAAGGACGCGCTCAAGCAGGCCGCGCACCTGGGTGGCGACCGGCTCGACGGCGGGGTTCTCGACCACCGAGAGCATCTTGGCGGGCTCGATGGCCTTGACCCAGACCCCCTGCGCGTCCTCGTAGACCACCACGTTGCAAGGCAACAGCAGCCCCAGGTCGGGCTCGGCGGTGAGCGCCTGGTGGGCGAGGCCGGGGTTGCAGGCCCCCAGGATCACGTAAGGCGGCCGATCGACGCCGAGCTTGGCCTTGAGGGTGGCTTGCACGTCGATCTCGGACAGGACGCCGAAGCCGTTGGCCTTCAGGGCCTCCTTGGTCTTTTCGAGGGCGGTGGCGTGGTCGAGTTGGACCTTGCCGCCCAGCCCGTACGTCTCCATGGCGAATTGCATGTCTTTCTCCTTTATGGCTTGCGTGCGATGAACCGGGTGACGGCGGCCGCTCCCTGGTGGAACGGCCCTTCGTCCAAGTGGATGACCTCTTCGCGGGCGACCAGGACCTCCCAGCCCTCGAAGGCGCTCGAAAGCTCCGCGAGGGTCATGAGCATGTCGGGATCCTTGGGGCCCCCGCTCTGGTAGGCGAGCTGCTCGGGGGAGAACTGCTCGGTCATGAAGAGCCCGCCGGGCTTCAGGGCCCGTCGGATGGCCTCGTACAGAGGGCCCCTGGCCGACGACGGCAGGTGGCAGTAGATGTTGAGGATCGCATCCCACCGCTCGGTGCCCAGGTCGTGCGTGGTGACGTCGCCGAGGATGGCCTCGACCGCCACGCCCCGCTGCTCGGCGAGGCGCCGCAGCTTCTCGAAGCCCGCCGCCGAGCTGTCCAGGGCCGTGACGACGGCGCCCTGGGCCGCAAGATAGGTGGCGTTGCGCCCCTCGCCCTCGCCGAGGCTCAGGACCCGGCTGCCCGATGGCAGCAGGTGGGCCTGGTCGGCCACGAAGGTGTTGGGGGCCTCCCCGTAGACGTAGGTGTCTTGGCTGAAGCGTTCATTCCAGAAGGTGGCGGTCATGGTGGCGTCGAAGCTCCTTTCGAGGGATCAGTGGATGTCGAGCAGGCGAATGAGCGCGTAGCTCGTCACCGCGAGCAGGCCGAAGCCCGCAAGGCCCGCGTAGATGACCTTCATCCCGGCCTTGCGGATCATGCCGAGCGGGGTGTTGAGGCCCATGGCGGCCATGGCCATGACCATCAGGAAGATGCTCGCAGTCGAGAGCCAGCCCTTGAGGGCGCCGGGGAAGAAGCCGAGGGTAGCAGCCAGACCCATGGCCAGAAAGCCGATGACGAACCAGGGGATCGGCGGCTCCTTCCAGGTGTAGCGCAAGCGCCCCCCTCCGTCCAGGGCGAGCCCGACCACGACGAGGGCCGGGGCGAGCAGCACCACCCGGGTGAGCTTGACCAGGGTGCCCATGTCGCCTGCCTCGGTGCCCCAGGTGAAGGCGGCGGCCATGACCTGGGCGACCTCGTGCAGGGTGGAGCCCGAGAGGATGGCGAGCTGGTGGTCCGTCAGCCCGAAGAAGCGGCCGGTGAAGACGTAGAGCAGCACCCCGGCGGTGCCGAGCAGGCCCATGAGGGCGACGGCGAGGGTGGTCTGATCCTCGTCCGCCTTGGCGACGCTCGACGCCGCGGCCACTGCGCTCGCGCCGCAGATGCTGGTGCCGACGGCGATGAGCAGGCCGAGCTTGCGCTCGACCCCGAAGCGCTTGGTGATCCAGAAGATCCCCGCGATCCCCAGCGCGATCATGACCACGTCGAGGAAGAGGACCTTGGGCCCGGCCTGGGCGACCACGCCGAAGTCGAGCCGGGCCCCCATCAGGACGATCCCGGCGCGCAGCACGGTCTTGGCGGTAAACTTGGTGCCCGGTACCGCGACGGCCGGCAGCCCTGCGGTGGCCCGCCACAGGATGCCGATGAGCAGAGCGACCGTGAGAGCGCCCACCACCTTGAGACCGGGGAAGGTGGCGAGCCAGTAGCTGGCGGCTGCGAGTACCAGCGCCAGGAGCAGCCCTGGCGCCGGATTCGACTTGAGGGGCGGGGCCGGAGCGGTCGTGGTGATCATGGGCGGCCCCTTAGATGAAGAGCGACGTGCGGCTCTTGAGCGCGTCCGCCATGAAGGCCGCCACCCCGCCGAGCTCCGCTTCGGGCAGCAGCTCTTCGCGCTTGATGCCCATGACGTCCATGCTCATCTCGCAGGCGGTGAACTTGACGCCCATCTCTCGGGCCAGGCCGATGAGATCCTCCAGCGAGGCCACGTCCTTTTCCTTCATCATCTGCCGCAAGAGCGCCGCTCCCGCGCCCATGAAGGCCATCTTGGACGGGTTCAGCTCCTGGGAGCTCGAAGGGGTCATGAGGGCCATCATCCGCTCGCTCAGCGACTTGTCGTCGAAGAGGCGCTTCTGCTTGATGGCCGAGAGCCCCCAGAAGGTGAAGAACATGGAGACGTCCATGCCCATGGTGGCGGCACCCGTCGCGATGATGAAGGCGGCGAGTGTCTTGTCCAGGTCGCCCGAGAAGACGACCATCGAGACCTTGTCCTCGGGCACGTTCTCCCTGATCGCGGCGAGTTCCGATTCGAGGCGCGAAAGGCGCGCCTCCAGGGCTTCGAGCGTGGCGGTGGCTTCCATTACGAGTCCCCCTAGCCCTGGCGCTCGATGATGTGGACGTACAGCTCGGAGCCGTCCTCGGTTTTGATGCTCTGCTGGTCGAGCAGGCGGGCGGCCTTGTTGGTCTTGCTCCAGCCCTGGAAGTCCAGCACCGAGCCTTTGTCCGTCGCGACGACCGCGAGGGTCTCGCCGGGGGTCATGGTGTCCAGCGCCTTCTTGGCTTTGACGATGGGCATGGGGCACTTGAGGCCCTTCACGTCGAGGGTCTTGGTGGTGTTCAGGCTATCCATGGGAATGCTCCTCTCTGTCTTCACGGTACATCGGTAGGGTATCTTTGGGCTAAACGATGGCCTTGCTCGCGGCGCACTGGTTCTTGCCGATCTCGAGGGCGGTGCGCTGGTCCTCGCAGGCTTCCACCAGGCCCAGGTTCACCCGGCGGATCTCGCCGTAGAGTTCGGGCTGGGGGCGCATGTTCTCCTGGATGAAAGCGACGAAGGCCTTGGCGTCCTCCAGTTGAAGGGCTGGGTTGTTCTGGCGGATCTCACCGAGCTCGCCCGACACGATCCCGTCGTCGCGGATCTCGTCCAGGCTCGCGTAGTGGCCGGGCAGCACCGTCGTGTCGTCACCGAGCCGGCGAATCTTCTCGACCAGGGTCTGGTAGAGGTCGTGGGCCCACTCCTCGGCGTGCCCGCCCAGGTCGGGACGGCCGACCGACTTGACGAAGAGGGTGTCGCCCGCGATCAAGAAGCGCTCGTCCACCACCAGGCTGGTGCTGCCGGGCGTGTGGCCCGGGGTGTGCTCCTGGAGCACGTCCACCACCAGCTCGCCCAGCCGGATCTGGCCCTCGCCGGTTGCGACCTCCAGCTTGCCGAAGCTCGCGTCCGCCTCGTGGAGGTGGTAGGGAGCGCCCGTCACCGCTGCGAGCTCGGGAGCGCCCGAGACGTGGTCGGCGTGGACGTGGGTGTCCACCACGTGAGTGATGCTCAGGCCGCGCTTTTGGGCCTCTTCCAGGTACTGGCCGACGTGCCGTCCCGGATCCACCACGATGGCTTCCTGGCCCGAACCCACCAGGTACGAGAGACAGCCCTTGCCGACCCGGTTGAACTGCAGGAGGGTGAGGCGATCGCTCGAAGGCACCACCTCGCGCACCTCGTACAGGTCGCCCCAGCCCTGCATGCCCTGCGCCATGTTCAGGGCGTTGTAGCCCGCCTCGCGCAGCATTTCCGCCACGAACTCGGAGGAGCCGCCCTTGGCGCAGACCACCACGATCTCCTGCTCGCGCGAGAAGGGCAGGGAGGCGATCGCCACCTCGGCGTCCTCGATGAAGTCGAAGTACGGCACGTGGGCCATGGGGAAGCCGTGCTTGCTCTCGATGCGCCAGGCCTCGTACTCATCGGCGTTGCGCACGTCGAGCAGGGCGATCGCCTCCTGGCGATCCAGGCGCGCCTTGAGCTCGGCGGGGGTGAGTTCGAACATGGCTACCTCCTGCTTGATGGTTATTTACCATACCCCACTAGGGTATTAGTCGGGCATCGTAGGGGATCGCGATGGAAGAGTCAACCACCGCCTGTTCAACCCCAGGTATCGAGGGCCATCTTGAGGGCGGTCGCGCCGATCACGAGGGCCATGGCCCAGCGCAAGGCTTTGACCGGGGCGCGCAGCGAGGCCTTGGCCCCGATGGGCGCGCCCACGACCGCCCCTGTGACCAGGAGGGCGGCATGTTGCCAGGGGATCTGGCCGGTGAGGGCCTTGGCCGTGGTGGCCGAGAGGGCCGAGAGGAAGACGATGGCCAGCGAGTTGCCGATGATGAGGCGCAGGGGCAGGCCTAGCATCGAGCGCATGAGCGGGGACAGCAAGAAGGCGCCGCCCGCTCCCAAGAGGCCCGAGAGCACGCCCACGCCTGAGGCGATCGCAGCGGCTCGTGCGGGCTTGAAGTCTTCGGGCAGCGTTTCGCCGTCGGCCGAGGCCGGGGCGGGCAGGACCATCAGGAGCGAGGCCGTGGCGGCGAGGGCCGCGAAGAGGCCGCTCAGGGCCCCGGTCGGCACGTGGCGCGAGAGGGCGCCGCCGATGGCCGAGGCCCCGGCCATGGCGAGGCCCATGGGCAGGGCCACCCGCGTCGAGAAGTGACCCGCCTTGCGGTGGGAGAGCAGGCCGATGAGGGAGGCCGCGAGCACCTGGACGATCGACATGCCGCCGATCTCGACGAGGCCGAGGGGCGTAAAGCCCAAGAGCGGGGGCAGGTAGAGCAGCATGGGGATCAGGACGATGGCCCCGCCCACCCCGATCAGGCCCGAGATGAAGGCGCCCACGAAGCCGATGACGAACAGCAGCAGGGTCATGGCGATTCTCCGAGATGGGTAGTACGGGGTAGGGGTATGATAGTTCCAATTCTCGGTGGCCGTCAACGTCCGCTTCTCAAACAAAACAGGGGGCAGGCCATGCCTGCCCCCTATTGTTTCGATGAAGTTTTTACGATTCGCCGCGGGACTTGCGCTGGCGCATGGCCAGGGTCCAGACGGTGGCCGACGCGATGCCGAAGGCGGCGATCGCGACCATGACCATGGCGTTGTAACTGGCGACCAGTGCGGTGGCTTTCTCGAGCATAACTTCTCCTCACGCAGAAAGAACACGATCCGGCCTTCATCGTAGGCCGGATCGTGTTGCGTGCGGGTGATCTCTGGCTTAAGGCCGGATCTTACTTGATCAAGCCGATCTCGCGCAGGCGCTGGTTGAGGAACTCGCCGGCGGTGATGGGGGGATCCTTGCGGGGATTCTCCTCGGTGACGAACATGTCGAGGGCCGTGAGGTCACAGGCGCTGTAGGGGTGGACGAAGAAGGGCATCGAGTAGCGCTCGGTGTTCTCGCCCTCGGGGTTGACGACCCGGTGGGTGGTCGAGGGGATCACGTGGTTGGTGACGCGCTGGAGCATGTCGCCCGAGTCCACGACGATCTGGCCTTCGAGGGCGTCGATGGCCATCCACTCGCCCGTGTGGGTGAGCAGCTCCAGCCCCGACGAGGTCGCCTCGCAGAGGATGGTGATCATGTTGATGTCTTCGTGAGCGGCGGCGCGCACGGCGCGGGGATCGGCGTCCGGCGCGAGGGGCGGGTAGTGGATGGTGCGCAGGATGCTGTTGCCGTCCTTGACCATGTCCGAGAAGGTGGTCTTGGGCAGCTCGAAGTAGTCGGCCAGGGCGTAGAGGAAGGTGTCGACGCAGCTATCGAGCTGGCTGTAGAGCTCGAGGACGGTCTCCTTGAACTCGGCGATCTCGGCGGGCCAAACGTTGTCCGGGTACTCGGAGCGGAAGGGATGGCCGGCGGCCAGCTCGCGGCCGACGTGCCAGAACTCCTTGAGGTCGGGGACGGGGTTGCCCTTGGCGTTCTCCGAGCCGAACTCGGTGTAGCCGCGCTGACCGCCGTGGATCTTGCCGTACTTGCGCTTGGTCTCGAGGTCCAGGGCGAAGAAGTCCTTGTACAGGCGATACGCCTTGCGGATCAGACCCTGATCGATGCCGTGGTTACCGACAGTGATGAAGCCGAATTCCTTGAGCCCGTCGCCGAGCGTCTTGACGAACTTGTCGCGGGTCTCGGGCGAACCCGAGCGATAGTCGTTCATGTCGACGACAGGGATTCCCACGCGTTGGGTGACTTGCATCATTCCTCCTCGAAAGAGTGGTGTCCTGCTCTTATCATCGGACCTCCCGACAGGATCCTTGCGAAGCGGCGCGAAGATTCCCGGGGATTGTCGACTTTATTTTTCTTTATGGTAGCTGAAATGGGCCAGTGGCGCTCCTCTTGAACCACAAATACCTGGGTTTTTGCTGAAAAAAAGCACGAGTTACGTACTTTCTACGTAACGCATTATTGCGAGCGCGGGAATACCTTCCAAGTAGCTTTTCCCCTGAAAGTCGCAGCATTACTTCACAGCCGTTCAAGAGGAGGGCCATTCGATGACCATGCTCCACCAGAAGTATCGCCTCAACGACTCCAACCTCGCCCTTCGCCGGCAGTTCATGCGCTTCACCGCCCGAGAGACGCGCCTGCTCGCGAGCCTTGCGTCCTGGGCGGAGCGCGTCGCCGACGCCATCGCGCGGGACTTCTACACCCACCAGTTCGGGTTCCAGCCGACGCTGGACTTCTTCGGGGCCAACGCCCGGCGCAAGGGCGTGAGCCTGGAGCAGCTGCGCGCGCACCTCGAGAAGGCGCAGGCCGGCTACTTCCGCGAGATCTTCCGGGAGGCGGCGCGGGGCGGGGACTTCGGGGTGGAGTACTTCGAGAAGCGCCTCAAGGTCGGCAAGCTCCACAACGTCATCAACCTGCCCATCAAGTGGTACGTGGGCAGCTACCCTTATTACCAGGAGCTGGTGGCGGCTTATTTGCTCAAGGCCTTCCCCATGCGCCCCCTGTTGCGCGCACGGGCCGAGCGGGCCATTTCCAAGGTCTTCAACTACGACATTCAGGCGATCACCGAGGCGTTCTTGCACGACCAGTTCGAGACCATCGGCTTCAAGCTCGATCGCGTCGCGGTCGAGAGCCCCGCGCACGACCTCTCGGACGGCTACGCCGCGATCAAGGAGGTCCTGCGCCAGTCGATCGAGGGCATCTGCGACACCAGCCACACCCTGGTGGCCTCGGGCGAGATCCTCTCGGCGAGCGCTGCGAGCGGCCTTGCGGCCATTCAGCAGAACAGTCGCAACATCCAGCGCATCTCCCATGACGTGGAGGGCCTCTCGGCGGGCATGGAGACGGCTTCGAGCGTCATCGCCGAGATGGTGACGAGCATCCGGCACGTCGCCCAGAACGCCGATCGGGTGGCCAGCGAGGTGGGCGACACGTCGGCGGCGATCAACCAGATGGCCGCGAGCATCCAGAGCGTGGCTCAGTCCGTTTCGGATGCCAACGGCGAGGCCGAGCGCGCCGCCCGGGTCGCGGATGAAGGCAACGGCGCGGTGGCCCAGGTGGCCGAGGGGATGGCGCGGATCAACCGGGTCATGGCCGAGGTGGTCGAGGTGATGGGCGGGCTCGACCAGCGCTCCGCCGAGATCGGCTCGATCGTCGAGACCATCGACGACATCGCCGAGCAGACGAATCTACTGGCGCTCAACGCGGCCATCGAGGCGGCCCGTGCCGGCGAGCACGGCCGGGGCTTCGCGGTGGTCGCCGACGAGGTCCGCAAGCTCGCCGAGCGCTCGGCTGTCGCGACCAAGGAGATTGCCGGCCTCATCAAGGGGATTCAGGCGAGCAGCCATCAAGCGAGCCTTGCGACCCGCAACGGCGAGGAGGCGATCCGGGTTGGCACCGAGCTCGCGCAGAACGCGGGCGGCTCGCTGAAGGTCATCGTGGGCTCGATCGCGCACGTGAGCGCCCTGATGGCGCAGATTACCCAGGCCACCCAGGAGCAACGCCGGGCCTCGGCCCTGATCACCCAGGCGGTCGGGGCCATCACCGACCTGACCCGGCAGATGACCCAGGCGACCCGCGAGCAGGCCTCAGGCTCCGAGCGGATCGTCGAGGCCGTGACCCACATGGATCGCCTGACCCGCGAGGCCGCGAGTGTTACCGAGGCCCAGAAGCAGGATGGGGTGCAGGTCGAGCAGGCGATCGTCCGGATCGATCAGGTCGCGGGGGGGCTGCGCCAGGTGGTCGAGGGGCTGCAGGAGGCGAGTTCGCACTTCGCGCGCGAGGAGCAGGCCTCTCGCCAGGTGCCCGCGCTGCGGCCGGCGGTGCCGGCGCTGCCCTCGCGCGATTGGGGGCGGTACTCCGTCTAGGCCCCGGAAGGCTCGTCGTCGTGGAGGATGCGATACTTCTCGCCCTCCACGTCGTCGTATTCTCCGGCCCGGATCCCCTTGATCAGGACGTGCAGCAGGTAGGCTGCGCCCAAGAGGGTGATGGGCATGATGAAGAACATGAGTTCCAAGGCGTCACCTCGACAGGCGCAGGGAGTTGAACAGGACCAAGAGCGAGCTTGCGGGCATCAGCACCGCTGCCCACTGGGGCGAGACCCAGCCCATGGCTGCGATCGGCACCGCCACCACGTTGTAGAGTGCCGAGAGGGCGAAGTTGGCGCGGATCGTCCGCACTGTCGCCTCCGAGAGCTGGAAGGCCTCCAGCAGCTGCGCGAGGCGATCGCCCAGCAGCACCACCCCCGCGGCCGAAGCGGCGATCGCCGCCCCCTGCCCCATGGCGATGCCCACGTCGGCGCTCGCAAGGGCCGGAGCGTCGTTCACCCCGTCGCCCACCATGGCCACGGTGCGGCCCGGGCCTCGCTGGGATTGTACCACCGCGCGCTTGCCGTCGGGCAAGACGTCCGAGAAGGACCGCCCCAGGCCGAGCGCGCGGGCGATAGCTTCGACCACGGGCTTGCGATCGCCCGAGAGCAGCATCCCCTCGATCCCGCGGCCCTTGAGTGCGTCGAGGGTCTCGGTCGCGTCCGGGCGCAGGGTGTCGGCGATCGCCAGAGAGCCCACCAGCACCCCGTCGCGCTCCACGAAGATACGGCTCTCCGTTTCCTGCCGAATTTCGGCTTCCGCCTCGGCGCCTAGCCAGGCGGCCTTGCCGACCCGCACGCGAGCGCCCTGAACCATGCCCTCGACCCCGTGGCCGGGCACGGCCTTGAAGCCTTCGACTGAAAGTGGCTCGATCCCTTGCTCGCGGGCGTAGGCCGTCACCGCCCGGGCCATAGGGTGCTCCGAGAGGGCTTCGAGCGAGGCGGCGAGTGCCAACCCCTCGCCCTCCACCTGGGTCACCCGCATCCGGCCCGCCGTCACGGTGCCCGTCTTGTCCAGGATCAGGTGGGTCACGGCGCGCAGGCGTTCGAGCTCCTCGCCGCCCTTGAACAGGATCCCCTCGCGGGCTCCGCGCGCCATGGCCACGGCGATCGCCGCGGGGGTCGCGAGCCCCAGCGCGCACGGGCAGGTCACGATCAGCACCGAGATGGTGTTGCGGATGGCCGCATCCAGCCCGCGCGGCCAGTTGAGCCAGAACGTCACGGCCGCCACCAGCACGAGCAAGGGCAAGAAGACCACCGCCGCCTTGTCCGCGAGGACCTGGGAGGGGGCCCTGGCGGCGTCCGCCTCGCTCACCCACTTTACGATCTGCGCAAGGGTCGTCTCGGCGCCCACCTTCTCGGCGCGGATCACGAGCGCGCCTTCCAGGTTGAGGGTGCCCGCCGTGACAGGGCTCGCAGGCTCCTTGGAGACCGGGACCGACTCGCCGCTGAGCATGGCCTCGTCCACGTGGCCGCTGCCTGACTCCACCCGCCCGTCGACGGGGATGGTCTCGCCGGGGCGGACTAGGAGGCGATCGCCCACCCGGATGGCGGCAGTGGCGACCGTCTCCTCGCCCTCATCGCCGAGCCGGGTCGCGCTGGGCGCCGCCAGCCGCCAGTGGCGCTCGGCCTGACCGAGCACCCGGCGCCTCACCGATCCTTCGAGGGCGCGGCCGAGCAGCAGGAAGAACAGGAGCGCGAGCAGGCAATCGAAGTAGACCGGCCCGCGGCCCGAGACCGTCGCCCAGACGCTCGCGAGGTAGGCCGTCAGCGAGGCGAGGGTGATGGTGGCGTCCATGGTGAGCACCCGGGCCCGCAGCCCGGTCCAGGCGGACTTGAAGAAGGGCCAGCCCACGTAGAGGGCGGCGGGCGTCGAGACCGCGAGGCCGATCCACGCCAGCATCCGGCGCAGCTGGTGCTCGCTCGCGTCGAACCCGCCCCAGTTGAGCCCCTCGCCCACGAACATGGCCCCGAGCGCGGCGAGGGCCGCGACCGAGAGCCGGATCAGCATGGTGCGCTGGCGGACGCGGGCCTGCCGATCGGTGCCGGTGGGGTCGTAGGGGGAGGCAGGGTAACCGAGCGAGGCCAGCAGGCCCGCGATCGCTCCGAGCCCGATCACGGCGGGATCCCAGAGGATGACGGCGCGGCGGGCGGTGAAGTTGACCCGCACCGAGGCGATCCCGTCGCGCTGGCCGAGGATGCGCTCGATCAGCCACACGCAGGCCGAGCAGTGGAGCCCTGAGAGCTCCAGGACGACCTCGCGCATGCAGGCGCCCTGGGGCGTGGAGATGCTCTCCTGGAAGTGGGGATCGTCGTAAGGGAAGTCCTGGGCGGTTTCGGGCTTGAGGCCGAAGCCCTCGCGCTTGGCGTAGAAGCTCGAAAGCCCCTGATCGCCGATCAGCTCGGCAGCGAGCCTACAGGCCTTGCAGCAGAAGGTGCGCGTCTCGTCGCCGACCTGCGCGAGCACGGGGGAGGTGGCGTCGAGCCCGCAGTGGAAGCAGGCGACGATGCGCGGGGTCCCGGCCGTCGGCGCGAGCGGGGTCATGACCCGGGGGCCTCCAGGTGCAGGCGCTCACGATGGTCGTAGCGCGTCGCGCCCTGTTGGATCTCGACCGTGGCGTCCCAGAGGCCTTCGAGCGGGACGGTGACCGGGGCCTCGAAGCGGCCCGCTCCGACGTGGGCGAGGGTGATGCGCTGGTCGTAGCCTGCCTTGGTCGGCCGGAAGAGCTGGAGGGTGACGGTGGCGCCGTCGAGCGGGCGGTTTTCCCGATCCTTGAGCGTCACGGTCGCCTGCGCGGCGCGCTGGGCCGTCTTGGGGGCGTCGAGGACGACCTGCCAGCCCTGCCGGTTTTCGCGCTGCGCGCGCTGGACGTCGTAGTTGAGGCCGTGCTTGTAGTAGTGCTCGACCACCAGGCCGTCGTCGGTCCTGGCCCCCGCCACGATGGTGCCGATGTCGACCGCCAGGGCGATGACGAGGATGCCGATCATGCCGCCGACGAACTTCTGGGCGTAGGTGAACTTCATGAAGGCCTCCTCTTAGCTTCCGGTCCCTTGGCGGACTTGGCGATCGGGCAGGACGAAGGTGCTGCCGCGCTTGGCAACCTTCTTGCCGGTCTCGGTGTCCACCAGGACGAACGTGAACTTGTCGACGCTGGTCGCGTCTTGCACGGGATTGACGGCCAGCGCCACGCTCTGTTGTACCACCTCGCCCGCGCGGGCCGCGATCTGCGACGAGCCGCCGATCACCTCGGCGTCGAGCCCCTCGATTTCCAGGCGGTAGGTGTGGTCGTGGTCGTCCTTGTTGAGGGCCTTGACCATGTAGACGTTGCTGATGCGGCCGTCGGGCAGCTGCTGGTAGACGAAGCTGCGGTTGCGCAGCACGTCCAGGTCGGTGGTGGGGCGCACGGCGATGGAGGTGGCCATGGTGCCGACCACCACCAGGAGGGCGGCGCCGTAGAAGGCCAGGCGCGGGCGGAACTTGCGCGGGGGCTGCCCCTTCATCTCGCGCTCGGTGGCGAGGCGGATGAGGCCCTGCTCGAAGCCGACCTTGCCCATCACGTGGTCGCAGGCGTCCACGCAGCGCATGCACGAGATGCACTCGTACTGCAGGCCGTTGCGGATGTCGATGCCGGTGGGGCACACGTCCACGCACAGGTTGCAGCTGACGCAGTCGCCCGCCGTGCGCTCCTCGCCCTTGCGGAAGAACTGGCGCGGCTCGCCGCGCTTGACGTCGAAGGTGACCACCATCGACTCGGGATCGGTCATGATCCCCTGGAAGCGGCCGTAGGGGCAGGGGAACTTGCAGACCCAGTCGCGGGCGTGCCCGAAGTCGGCGTAGGCGAGCGCCGTGAAGAAGGCGAGCGCACCCCAGTTGGCGGGGGTGAAGCCCAGGGTGACGAGGCGGCGCAGCACCTCGGGGGCCGGGACGAAGTAGGCGAGCAGGTTGAGGCTCAGGAGCAGGGACATGGCGACCCAGATGCCGTGCTTCAGGAAGCGCTTCTTGGTCTTATCGAGCGTCCAGGGGGCCTTGGCGAGCCGCATCTGCTGGGGGCGATCGCCGTCGATCCAGCGCTCGACCTCGAGAAAGAGACTGGTGCCCACGGTCTGGGGGCAGGTGTAGCCGCACCAGGCGCGCCCGACGAGCATGGTCGTGGCGAAGAGCAAGAGTGCGGCGGTGATGAGGAGGAGGGTGAGGAGGTAGACGTCCTGCGGCCAGAAGGTCACCCACAGGATGTGGAACTTGCGGCCGGGGATGTCGAGGAGCACCGCAGGCCGATCGCCGATCCGCCACCAAGGCAACAGGAACCAGCTCACGAGCAGGAAGGCGAAGACCTTCCAGCGTTGGGCCTGGAAACTGCCCCAGATGTTCTTGACGAAGATCTTGCCCTTGAACATCTCGGTGTTGGGCTTGTAAGCGGCGGGATCGGCCATGGCGGTACTTCTTTCTAGTTACTTGTTACTTGCCGGGGTTCTCCAGGTGGTAGATGAAGGCAGTGACTTGCTGGACCTTGGTCTTGCCGAGCACGCCTTCCCAGGCGGGCATGCCCTTGGCGGTGCCCTTGGAGATGATGTGCTCGATGTCGGCGGGGGTGCCGGTGCCGTAGGCCCAGTAGGGGGGCGTGACCAGGTTGGGGCCGATGCCGCCCTCGGCGCTGACCCCGTGGCAGGCGGCGCAGTTGGCCGCGTAGACGGCCTTGCCCGCCTCGATCGCCTTGGGGTCCTTGACGATGGCGTCGATGCCGAGCGCGGCTTCGCTCGAGGCGGCCTTGGCCGCGACCTGGGAAGCGACCTGGACCTCATGGTCGTACTTCTTGACCTGGCTCCACTTGAGCAGGCCGGGACCGAACCAGCTCGGGAAGAGGACCTGATAGACGAGGGCGAAGACGACGGTGGCGTAGAACGTCGCGACGATCCAAGGGGGGCTCGGGTTGTCGTACTCGCCGATGCCGTCGATGGTGTGCAGGATCTTGGGTTCGGGCTTGGGCTTGGGTGCGGACATTCGCTTAATCCTCTTGCAGCGGGATGAGGGCGTAGGATTCCAGGCGGGTCTTGTTCCGCCGCCCGTACGCGTAGAAGACCACTCCCACGAAGATCGGGAAGAACATCAACAGCGAGACGATTTTGCAGGCGGTGGCGAAGGTATCGAAGCTCATGGCTGCTTACCTCTTGACCGCAGAGCCGAGGCCCTGCAAGTAGGCGATGAGGGCGTCCAGCTCGGTCTTGCCCTCGAGCGCGGCGGGGGCCGCGGCGATCTCGGCGTCGGTGTAGGGCTCGCCGAGCATGCGCAGGCCCTTCATCTTGGCCTGGATGCCGTCGGTCTTGAGGGCGGTCTTCTCGAGCCAGGGGTACGAGGGCATCACCGACTCGGGGACCATGCTGCGCGGGTCGCGCATGTGCTGGACGTGCCAGGAGTCGGGGTACTTGCCGCCCAGGCGGGCGAGGTCCGGGCCGGTGCGCTTGGAGCCCCACTGGAAGGGGCGGTCGTAGACCGACTCGCCCGCGAGCGAGTACTGGCCGAAGCGTTCGGTCTCGGTGCGGAAGGGGCGGACCTGCTGGGTGTGGCAGGTGTAGCAGCCTTCCTTCACGTAGAGGTCGCGCCCTTCGAGGGCCAGGGCGGGGAGAGGCTTGACGCCTTCGAGTGCCGGCACCGCGTTCTTGAGGAAGAACAGGGGCAGGATCTCGACCATGCCGCCGATGCTCACGGTGATCGCGACCATGACGCCCAGCTTGAGGGGGCTGTCGTAGAGATTCTTCAGAAAAGCCATCGGTGATCTCCTAACAAATAGCCGCAGGCGCTAGGAGGCCAGGCTCGGCTTGGTGGCCGACTGAGCACGGGCGCGGGGCGAGAGGGTCTTGTAGGTGTTGTAGGCCATCACGAGCATGCCGGCGAGGAACAGGGCGCCGCCGACGGTGCGGATGACGTAGAAGGGGTGCATGGCCGCCACGGTCTCGGCGAAGGTGTAGGTCAGGCTGCCGTCGGCGTTGGTGGCGCGCCACATGAGGCCCTGGCTGATGCCGGACATCCACATGGCCGCGACGTAGAGCAAGAGGCCCACGGTCGACATCCAGAAGTGGGTGTTGATCAGGCGGGTGCTGTACATCTGGGCCTTGCCCCAGAGGCGGGGGATCATGTAGTACATCGAGCCGATCGAGATCATGGCGACCCAGCCGAGGGCGCCCGAGTGGACGTGGCCGACGGTCCAGTCGGTGTAGTGCGAGAGGGCGTTGAGCGAGCGGATCGAGAGCAGCGATCCCTCGGTGGTGGACATGGCGTAGAAGGTGATCGCCGTGAACATGAACTTGATGATGGGATCGGTGCGCAGCATGTCCCAGGCGCCCTTGAGGGTCAGCATGCCGTTGAGCGAGCCCGCCCACGAGGGGCCGAGCAGCATGATCGAGAAGGTCATCCCCAGGGTCTGGGCCCACTCGGGCAGGGCGGTGTAGAGCAGGTGGTGGGGACCGGCCCAGATGTAGATGAAGATCAGGGCCCAGAAGTGCAGGATCGACAGGCGGTAGCTATAGACCGGCCGGCCGGACTGCTTGGGCAGGAAGTAGTACATCAAAGAGAGGAAGCCCGCGGTCAGAATGAAGCCCACCGCGTTGTGGCCGTACCACCACTGGATGAGCGCGTCCTGGACGCCCGCGTAGAGCGAGTAGGACTTGGTGAGGCTGACGGGCAGCGACGAGAGGCCGTTGAAGACGTACAGCATCAAGACGCCCAGCAAGAGCGCCATGGTGAACCAGTTGGCGACGTAGATGTGCTTCTCCTTGCGCTTGGCGAGCGTGCCGAAGAAGTTGATCGTCGCGATGATCCAGGTCACGCCCAGCACGAGCGCGATGGGCCATTCGGGCTCGGCGTACTCCTTGCCGCGGGTGAAGCCCAGGGGCAGGGCGATCGCGTCGGCGACGATGACCAGCTGCCACAGCCAGAAGTGCAGCTTGGAGAGGGTGTCGTTGAACATGCGAACGCGGCAGGTGCGCTGCACGACATAGTACATGGAAGCGAAGAGCACGTTGCCGCCAAAGGCGAAGATGACGGCGTTGGTGTGGACGGGGCGCAGGCGGCCGAACGAGAACCAGGGGGTGTCGAAGTTCAGCGCGGGCCAGGCCAGCTGGCCGGCGATCCAGACGCCCACGAACATCCCGATGATGCCCCAGAAGATCGAGGCCAGGACGAAGTTGCGCACGGTCTGGTCGTCGTAGACCGGTGCCTCCTCCGCATGGCCGGTGGTGTTTGCCAAAGTTTGTTGCATCGTCCCTTCTTCTCCTCCGAGGTGTGCGGGGATCGCGCGTGGGCGATCGCCGCAAAAGACGCTTGATCAGGGAGCTTACCCCTGATGTTCCATCCACATCATAGATAAGTGCGCCGGACGGCAGATCCGTAGTATCTACGGGCCTCGCCCCCTCAAGGGGGTAAGATCAGTAGTTCACCCGGACCCGCCGCGGGGGCTTCGGGCATAGGATCCAGGTGTCGTCTCGCTAAAAGGAGAAGTCATGGCCGGTCTCGAACCCTCCCGTTCCGCGCTCCCCAAGCTCGGAGCGCTCGTCCTCTTGGTGCTCGTCCTGATCGCAGGGGTGCTCTTCTCGCGTCAGATGATCGGGACCCAGCGGGCCTCGCAGGCCCCGGCCGGCGAGTTGCGCCTTGCGATCGCACCGCTTGCCGAGCTCAAGGCCTTCAAGCCCATGCCCTTCGAGGTCACGGTCCGGACGCCGGATGGCTTGCCGCTCGAAGGCGCCGAGGTTCGCTTCGATCTGACCATGCCCGACATGGAGATGCCCCTCAACCGCTTCGACGCCCAGCCGGTGCCGGGCCAGCCCGGCGTGTACCGGGGCGAGGGCAACTTCACCATGGGCGGCCGCTGGCAGATCGAGGCCACCGCGAAGCAGGGGGATCGCACCGGCGCGGCCACCGAGCTGGTCGAGATCTCCACGCGATGATTCCCCTCTGGGCGGCCCTCTCGCTGGGCTTCCTCTTCAGCTTCGCCCACTGCCTGGGCATGTGCGGCGGCATCGTCGCCGCCTACTCCTCGACCCTGCCCGAGGGCGGGCGCGGGAAGTGGACCGTTCACCTCCTTTACAACCTGGGACGGACCGCTTCGTACGCCGTGATCGGCCTGGGAGTCGGGGCCTTGGGCTCTGCGGTCGCCCTCGGCGGGCGCCTCGCGGGGATGCAGGGGGCGCTCAGCGTCGTCTCCGGTGTTCTCATGATCCTCTTGGGGCTGGGGATGCTCGGCTGGCGTCGCCTGAGCCCCGAGGCTCTGCCCTCTTTCGCCGAGGCTCCCTGGTTCAAGGGTCTCTTCCGTCAAGCCATGACTCTCGATCCGCACGCGCGCGCCTTCGGGGTCGGGGTGCTCAACGGCTGGCTGCCTTGCGGCATGGTCTACAGCGGGGCGGCGATCGCTGCCACCACCGGCTCGGCGCTCGGCGGCGGCCTCACCATGGCGAGCTTTGGCCTTGGCACCCTGCCGGCGATGCTCTTGCTCGGCCTCATCGCCTATCGCGTTGGCGTGACGATTCGCCAGCGCCTCCAGCAGGTCGGCGCCCTCGTCCTGATCGGGATCGGGGTCCTTACCGTTTTTAGGGGCCTGGTCTGAAAAATTTTTCCGAGAATTTTTAGAGATTTTTTCGATCGAGCCGTCTCTCCACCCTGGAGGGACGGCTCGAAAGCAAGACGGGGGTTCGCTTTGAGCAATAGGTTAAATAAAGGTTAAATAGTTAAGGTAGGGTTATTGACAGTTAAGGTGGATTAATCTATTCTGAATCTTGTCGATACGTTGCCGGGCCGAAGACGCCCCACCGCGCAAGGAGTCACCCGTGAAGAAGAACCTCGTCGCCTTGATGCTTTCCTCGGTTGCCGCCGCGAGCGCGCTCGTGGGTTGCGGCGTCCCCGGCGCCTCGATGGTCAACGGCGAGACCGGTTCCCTCAAGGGCATGAGCGCCGTCACCGGCACCAAGCGCGCCTTCCTGGTCGGCATCAACGACTACATGATGCAGGGTGCCGACCTGCGCGGTTGCGTCAACGACATCAAGAACGTCCAGGCCAACATGCTGAGCGCCGAGGGCTTCAAGGCGAACGACACGACCGTCCTGCTCGACCAGCAGGCCACCCGCGAGAACATCCTCGCCGGCCTCAAGGCCGCGGTCGCCGCCACCAAGAAGGGTGACTTCCTCTACTTCCACTACTCGGGTCACGGCGCCCAGGTCCGCGACACCAACGGCGACGAGCCGGACGGCATGGATGAGATCCTCTGCCCCACCGACCTGGCTTCGGGCCCCAACGGCTTCAAGAACGCCATCCTCGACGACGAGCTGCAGAGCATCCTCGGTCAGCTGCCCGCCGGCGCCTCGATGCTGTTCGTCTCGGACTCCTGCAACTCGGGCACGGTCGATCGCCTCAACCGCGTCCGCGGCCTGAACCTCGAGAACAACACCCGCAACCTGGACGCCGTCCGCGTCAACACCAAGGCGATGAGCACCTTCGCGGCCCGCGCCAACAGCGGCGCCTACACCCTGATCTCGGGCTGCCAGGACGACCAGACCTCGGCCGACGCCTACATCACCGGCACCTACAACGGCGCGCTGACCTACTACCTCGTCGACTCCTACAAGAAGGGCGGCCAGGCGATGACCTACGCCGACTGGCACAAGGCGACCGTCTCGGCGATCAAGGCCAACCGCTACTCGCAGACCCCCAACCTGCAGGGTGCTGCCAACGCCAAGATCTTCAGCATCGTCAACTAACAACCAGACCTCTCTGGTTCAAGGGAACAGGCAGTCGCATCACGCGACTGCCTGTTCCCTTTTCGGGGCCGCTGCAACAGTGGCGTGCGCTGGATAAGAAGCCCTTGAAGGGTCTTGTATGCTAGACTAAATCATAGCGTTCGGAGGTATAGCTCAACGGTCAGAGCAGGGGACTCATAATCCCTTGGTTCAGGGTTCGAATCCCTGTGCCTCCACTATTCCCCAGAGTCAGTCGTAGTGCTGATTCTGGGTTTTTTTATTTGCTGCTCAAATAATGGTTTTTCTTAGTCGAGGTAACAGGTGGGGTAACAAATCACCAGCCGTTGCCCTCTGGGGGCTTAGCGATTCTTTGAGGGAATGAGGTTTCTGAGCCTGCTCAACCGAAGCTCAAAGTCATTCTCCTAATGTTCGCCTTGCTGAGGGTAGGGCGCTTCTAGGAACCAAGAGGCTGCTTTTCCGTATAGCTCGGCATATGATTGAGAAGGGCAAACCAAGAGCGTTTCGTCCTGTCGTTAATCGTGCTGCTTCCGGTCGGTTGATGAATTGAAACCATCCAAGACTGCATCCAGGAGATATGCAGGAACTCCTTGGACGCTCATTTGAGAGTCTTTTGTCGTAACTATACATGGAGTGCCTGCTATTTCAGGTTTTATTTCCATTAATTTTTTAATCTTTAGCGCGCTGCGTCGCGCAATATCATTATCTTCAGCTAACAGGTCGATCATGATTCGCTTTAGGCTGTATACTGTGCTGTTAATATGAGTTGTTACATCAATTTCATTGGGTTGGTCCTGAATTTCTTTTCTTAGTTTTTTCCAATCGAAAGATTCAAGAAGTTGATCGCGACTTATATGTGCTCGAATGCTGTAAGTTACCGAGTTTGTATTTTCGTCAACTAATTCATAAGTTAAACCAACGGACCCGATGGGAAGACCGCAGTGTTGTGCGTAGTTTCTTAAACCATTCAGAAATCGATACGAAAAATGATTTTCATATTCGCGAGAGCAGGATGCCTTGAATTGTTTAAGCTGTTTCGAGTCGTTACCAAATTCCCGGTTTAGTCGAGTCTCTGTATGGTGTAGGAAGGATCTGATTGATGTTAGTAAGTTGAGCGCTAGTCGATTTGTTTCAATTACAATTCTGTCCATCTTGGAAGCAGACTTCGAACCGTTTTTTACAAAATCTTTTAAGCATTCTTCAAGAAATTTGTTGTACTCATGGTGGTTCATCATTATCATTACGAATAGCTGCGATTGGCTAAGGATCTTTGACAGCGTATTCATCGCTCCCAGAAGCTCAGAGTATTCCTTAAAGTGTAGCTTCTTAATGATTTCGATCTTGTCGCCGTTTAGCAGAGCAAATTGATGTTCCATGGTCCCTCGCTAACCTTCTTCCGTTAGGCCGCCGCTTCGAGCTTCAAGTGGTCTGATGAGTCGATCGATTCGTTTAGCAACGGTTTCGTTGACGACCGTTCCATTGGCAATGTAGCCATGAATACGCTCGCCCGTTAACCATCTTACGATCACATCGCTAGTTGCCTTTGCTTTTCTGGGGTCTGCGGGATTGAAATCCTCCCAGAGAATGAGATAGGACGATTTTTTGCAGCGCTCTTCCTGGCGATGGGGTGGGGCTTGCCCTCGCTTGCTTGCGATTACTACGACGAAACAGATCTGGTTGATTGTTGCGGAATGTAAAGTGTTGCGATAGAGTATCGACACAAACCAAAAAGGACGTCGGTTCCGAGCCCGGCTTCGGCCGAATACCAGGATCGATGCCTGGCGACCTCTCGCCACCAAGGCGAAAGCTTTGAACGGGAGAGTCACCCCCCGTAATAGGGGACAATGGTTTCGGGAGAGCCCAGGGGTGAAAACCTCTGGGCTCTCACCTTGAGGCCCCGGAAAGGATGGTTGTGATGGCGACGCTCAAGAAACGGCTGCCCGAGAATGTCGCGGGCGAATTCTTCGTCGACTCCACCTGCATCGACTGTGGCACCTGTCGCCAGCTCGCGTGCCGCACCTTCGGGGAAAGCGGCGACTTCTCCTACGTCTACGCCCAGCCCCAGTCCGCCGATGAAACCCATGACGCCCTGCGCGCCCTCTTGTGCTGCCCGACGGGCTCCATCGGCACGGTCCATCCCAACCAGGCCCGCGAGGTGATGGCGGACTTTCCGCTGCCGCTCGATGATGGGGTCTACTACAACGGCTTCAACTCGCCCAAGTCCTTCGGCGGCAACAGCTACTTCATCCAGCACCCGCAAGGCAACTGGCTCATCGACTCCCCCAAGTACCTGTCCCACCTCGTCCAGCGCTTCGAGGCCATGGGCGGTATCCGCTATATTTTCCTGACCCACCGAGACGACGTCGCCGATGCCGACCGTTACGCCGAAACCTTCAAGGCCCAGCGCATCATCTACGATGCCGATCGATCGGCCGTACCGGCGGCGGAGACCATCCTCAACGGGGATGAGCCCGTGGAGCTGGCCAAGGGCTTTGTCGTCATCCCGACCCCAGGCCACACCCGAGGGCATGCCGCCCTGCTGTACGAGAACCGCTACCTGTTCAGCGGCGATCACTTGTGGGGCTATCCGGATGATCGGAGCCTCGGAGCCTCGCAAAGCGTGTGCTGGTACTCATGGCCCGAGCAGGTCCGATCCATGGAGCGGCTTCTCGGCTACTCGTTCGAGTGGGTGCTGCCTGGCCACGGGGACCGGATCCACCTGCCGCCCGACGTGATGCATGCGGCCCTCGAAACGCTCGTGAGGCGCATGCGCCAGTCGCTCGTCGCGGGAACGGCAGCGAGGTGAAGGATCGCATCCATCTGTCTCTTCGAAAGCGGAGGCCGGTCGTCCAGACGACCGGCCTCCGGGTTGTTTAGCGCTGGGGGTGTGTCAGCGGGGAACCTTGGTGAGCTGGGCGCACAGCGTGCCGCACAGAGCCTCGATCTCGGCTTCCGTGTTGTAGTAGTGGACCGAGGCTCGCAGGATGGCCTCCAGCTGACGGGCTTCCATGTCGAGCCGGGTCGAGCTCATCGACGAGGTGCTCAAGTTGAGGCCCTGGGCCGAGAGCGCGTCGCGCAGCGCCAGGGGCTCGTGCCCGCGGACGGTGAAGGAGACGATCCCGCAGCGCCGGAGGCCTTGGTCATGCACCGTGACCCCGGGCAGGGCCGAGAGGGCGCCTCGTAGCCGTTCGGCCAGGTAAACGATGCGCTCCTCGATGTTTTCGAGCCCCCAGTCGAGGGCATAGCGCACGGCCGCCCCCAGGCCGAGCCGGCCCGCGAGGCTGGACTCCCAGCTCTCGAAGCGGCGGGCGTCTTGGCGAATTTCGTAGCGGTCGGGATGCGTCCAGGTCGCGGCGTGAAGGTCGAGCATGGCGGGCTCCAGCCGGTCCAGCACCCGGCGCGAGACGTAGAGGAAGCCCGTGCCGCGCGGGCCGCGCAGGTACTTGCGCCCGGTCGCCGAGAGGAAGTCGCACCCGATGGCCTCCACGTCGATGGGCAGTTGCCCCACCGACTGGCATGCATCGAGCAGGTAGAGCACGCCGGCTTCCTTCGCGATCGCCCCGACTTCCTCGGCGGGGTTCACGAGCCCCCCGTTGGTCGGCACGTGGGTGAGCGCGATGAGCTTGACCCGCTCGTCCATGGCAGCGCGCAAGGCGCTCAGGGAGATCTGGCCGTGCTCGTCGTTCGGGACGACCGTGATCTCGACGCCCGCCTTCTTTGCCAGCTGGAGGAAGGCGATGAAGTTGCTCGCGTACTCGGCGGCCGAGGTCAGGATGCGATCGCCCGCCTTGAAGGGAATCGAGTAGAAGGCCATGTCCCAGGCGCGGGTCGAGTTCTCGAAGAGGGCGATCTCGTCTCGCTGCGCGCCGATGAGGCGGGCAATGTCGTCGTAGACCTGCTCATGGGCCTCGTCCTGCTGCCGTGCCGCCTCGTAGCCCCCGATCCGGGCTTCGAGCTCCAGGTGCGCCATGACCGCATCCAGCACCGGCTGGGGCATCAGGGCGGCGCCCGCGTTGTTGAAGTGGGTGACGTGGGCGCAGCCGGGGGTTTCGGCACGGGCGCGGGAAAGGTCGATGGACAAGACGGCGTCTCCTTTGCGGGTGGGGCGCTATCGATTATAGGGACTTGATCCGAGGGTGGCCATGCGACATCCCGACGTCGGCATTGCCGATAAGATTCAATACGCGCTAAGCTAACATGTTGCCCTACTTCAAGAAGTCCGGAGAACGCCATGAGTTCGACGCTCGACTCCCCACCTGCCGGTACCGACGGCGGCTTCAAGCCCTACATCTCTCCTCATGAGCATCCGCCCGAGCTCACCTTCCGGGCGCTGGCGCTCGGAGCGGTGCTTGGTATCGTCTTCGCCGCCTCGTCGGTCTACCTGGCCCTCAAGGTCGGCATGACCGTCAGCGCGAGCATCCCCATCGCAGTCCTCGCCATCACCATCTTCCGCCTCTTCGGCCGCGCCACGATCCTCGAGAACAACATCGTGCAGACCACCGGCTCGGCCGGCGAGTCGATCGCAGCCGGCGTGGCCTTCACCATGCCGGCCCTGTTGCTCCTGGGTCAGGACCTCGAGCTCGTTCGCGTTCTCATGGTCGCCCTCTTGGGCGGTCTTCTCGGCGTGCTCATGATGATCCCCCTGCGCCAGGGTCTCATCGTCCACGAGCACGGCAAGCTGACCTACCCCGAGGGCACCGCCTGCGCCGACGTCCTCATCGTCGGCGAGGAGCGCGGCACCAATGCCCGCGTGGTCTTCCTGGGCTTCTTCGTCGGCGCCTTCTACAAGATCCTCAACGCCGGCACCCACCTCTGGAAGGAGGCCCCCGGCTGGCTGGTGCCCGGCTTCAAGGGCGGCTCGGTCGCTGCCGAGGTCTCTCCCGAGCTCCTGGGCGTCGGTTACATCATCGGCCCGCGCACCGCGGCGACCATGCTCGCGGGCGGTGTGCTGAGCTTCCTCGTCATGATCCCCGCCATCAAGATCTTCGGCGCGGGCCTGACGGTCCCCATGTTCCCCGCGACCAAGCTCATCGCCGACATGAGCCCCGCCGAGATCCGCAACGCCTACATCCTCTACATCGGCGCGGGGGCGGTCGCGACCGGCGGTATCATCAGCCTGGTGCGCTCCTTCCCCACCATCGTGAACGCCTTCAAGCGGGGCATGGGCTCCTTCTTCGAAACGCGCAAGGAACAGACGGCGCATCCCCAGCCCATCCTTCGCACCGAGCGCGACCTGCCCATGACGGTGGTCGTCTTCGGGTCGATCGCCCTCCTGCTTGCCATCTGCGTGGCGCCCGTCCTGCAGATCCACCCGGTCTCGGCGGTCCTGATCGTCCTGTTCAGCTTCTTCTTCGTGACGGTCAGCAGCCGCATCACCGGTGAGATTGGTTCCTCGTCCAACCCCATCTCGGGCATGACCGTGGCGACCCTGCTCATCACCTGCCTGCTCTTCCTCGCGGTGGGCTGGACGGGGATCAGCTACCAGGCCATGGCCCTCTCGACGGCGGCCATCGTCTGCATCGCAGCCTCCAACGGTGGCACGACCAGCCAGGACCTCAAGACGGGCTTCCTGGTTGGCGGTACCCCGCGCGCCCAGCAGATCGCCATCAGCGTCGGCGTCATCACCAGCGCCATTTTCATCGGCTGGACCCTGCTCTTCCTCAACAACGCCTACACCACGATCGTGCCCCGCTCGTACCCCGCCTTCACGGCGGCGGTCGCTGCCGACCACAAGCTCCAGAAGGGCCCGGACGGCAAGGAGTACCACGTTCACTTCCAGCCCGAGGCGGTGGGGGACGTGCCGGTGGGCAAGTATCTGGTCGATGACGCGGGCAAGATCGCCTACCTGGTCGATCCCGGCATCGGTGGGGTGGTCTCCGAGGTGGACGGCAAGCCCGTCACCAAGCTGGACGCCCCCAAGGCGCGCCTCTTCAGCATGATCGTCGACGGCATCCTGAGCCAGAAGCTGCCCTGGGGCCTGGTGCTGATCGGTGTCTTCCTCGCGCTCATGATGGAGCTGTGCGGCGTGGCGGCCCTGCCCTTCGCGGTCGGCGCCTACCTGCCCATCGCGACCTCGGTGCCCATCATGGCGGGTGGTCTCATCCGTTACCTGGTGGACCGCCGTCGCAAGGCGACCGAGACCAAGGAGTCCGAAGAGTTCGCGCCCGGCGTGCTCTTGTCCTCGGGCCTCATCGCGGGCGGCTCGATCGCGGGCGTCCTGGTCGCAGGCCTCGCGGGCGCCGGTATCGACCGCTTCATCGACCTGACGGGCGTTGCGGGCCCGCTGGCCGAGAGCGACCTGTTCGCCCTGTTGCCTTTCGCGGTCCTGGTGGCCGTGCTGTGGCGGATAGGCCGCAAGCGCCCCGAGACCACCTAGTTCGACCTCCGGTCGTCTTGAGCCCCGCGCCTATCAGGTGCGGGGCTTCTTGCTGGCGCTCGGGTTGCCTCACGAGAACAGGCGGGTATGAAAGCTTGGTAGGACGCTACTACCAGGCTTTCATATTCGCCAAGATCCCGGAGGCACGATGATCGAACCCTTGCCCGCACCCGCTACCTCGCACCAGGAGCCGCGCCTGGTCTTCGGGGTCATGGGGGCTGCAAGCGGCGAGATGAGTCCCGAGGCCCTGGATCTCGCTTATCGCCTGGGGGGTGCGATCGCCCGCGCCGGCTGCGCCATCCTCACCGGGGCCTGTCCCGGCCTGCCCCACCGGGCCGTGCTCGGGGCAAAGGCCGAAGGCGGCCTGACCACGGGCATCTCGCCGGCTGCGAGCCGCGCCGAGCACACTCAGCGCTACGGGTCGCCCCTCGACCACCTGGACTTCGTCGTCTACACCGGCGCGGGCCCGATGGGCCGCGAGGTGCCCAACATCCTCTCCAGCGACGTGGTGGTGCTGGTGGGCGGCCGCTCGGGAACCCTCGGCGAGTTCGCGATCGCCTACGAAGAAGGCAAGCTCATCGGGGTCCTGGAGGGCACCGGCGGCATCACCCCGGGCATCGCCGGGCTGGTCGAGCTGTGCAACAAGCCGACCGGGGCCGAGGTCCTCTACGACCAGGACCCCGAGGCGCTGGTCTCGCGCCTGCTTTCGCGCCTGGCATCTGCTCCCCGCACCGAACGCCGCAACACCGAGGCCCTCGGCTCCGCGTGATCCGTTCGCGCCTGAGACGAAAGGCAGACGAACGGGCCGCCTGATGCCAGGCGGCCCGTTCGCTTCGTTGGTTAGCGGCTTGCGCTGGCGAGCAGCGGCATCTCGCTCCGGCCGATGCGGCGCTCGGCGGGCGTGCCCTGTGCGGGGCCTGCGCCCGTCTCGGCCTGGAAGCCGGCGACGATCCCCTTGAGCTGATCGGACATGCCGGAGAGCTCCTGGGCCTGGATGGCCATCTGCTTGACCTGGGCGGCCATCTCGGCGGCGCTCGCGCTCACCTCCTCGGCCGAGGCGCTCTGGGTCTCGGCGCCGGCGGCGATCGTCTGCATCGCCTCGGTCACCTGGCCCGCCTGGGCGGACATCTGCTCGGTGGCCGCGGTGTTCGCCTCGACGACGGCCTTGATGCTCGCCATGGCCGTCACCACCCCGTGGGCGCCCGTGTTCATCTCGCGGGCGGCCGAGGCGATCGCCCCCACCTGAGCGGCGGTACGCTCGACTGCCGAGAGGATCTCGGCCAGGGCCTTGGCGGCCTGGTCGGCGCGTTCGGTGCCCTGCTCGACCCGGGCGGTACCCTGGGACATGGCGTTCACGGCCTCCTGGGTGCCCGACTGCACCTGGCGGATCAAGTCGGCGATCGCCTTGGTTTCGCGCTGGCTGCGCTCGGCGAGCTTGCGGACCTCGTCGGCGACGACCGCGAAGCCGCGGCCGTGCTCGCCGGCTCTTGCCGCCTCGATTGCCGCGTTGAGCGCGAGGAGATTCGTCTGCTCGGCGATGTCGTCGATGGTCTCGACCACCGCCCCGATGGTGTCGCTCAGCTGGCCGAGCTCGGTGATCTTGCGGGCGGCTTGCGCGACCACCTGCTGGATCTCGCCCATTCCCGTCTGGGTCGCGCGGACCGCCTGGGCGCCGCGCTCACTGGCCTGCTTAGCGAGGGCGCTGGTCTCGGCGACCTCCTGGGCGCTCTGGGAGACCTGCTCCACGTTCTGGGCCATCTGCTGGGCGGTGGCGGCGGTCTCCTGCACCTCGCGGGCCTGGGAGATGGCGCCCTCGGCGATGCTCGCGACGGCGGCGGCCAGCTCGCGGGCCGAGATGTTGCTCGACTGGGCCGAGTGGTTGGTCGAGACCGCGCTCGAGGCCACGTGCTGGATCGCGAGCGATACCTGCTGGACGGCCAGATCCGACTGCTCGGTCGCCGAGGCCATGTTCTCGCTGGAGGCGCTCAGCTTCTCAGCGTTCTCGCCCACCTGGGCGGCGAGCTCGGTGAGGCGCGCGATCATGGCTTGTTGCTGCGCCTGCATGGCGAGGTTGCTCTTGAACTGGTGGTTGAGGGCGCCGGCCAGCTTGCGCAGCTCCTCGGTGCCCACTTCGGTGAGCGAGGTGGCGCCGCCTTCGAGGGCGCGGATGTAGCCGACGATGGGCAGCCCCACCTGGCTGCGGAAGATCCAGAGGACCGCCCCCATGCCGATGGGGATCAGGACCGAGAGCAGACCGAGGATGCCGAGCGCGCGCTGGGTCAGGGCGCGGGCTTCCTCGCTGCTCTTGGCGGCGCGCGCGTTCATCATGCGCTGGAACTCGGTGATGGGTCCTTCGATGCGGGCCTTCTCGGTCTCGTAGGCGGCGTCGTAGAGGATCTCGCGGGCCTTGACGAGCTTGGCGCCGTGGCCGAGCGCGTGGTCGGCTCCCGCGAGCGGGCGGCTCGCGATCGCCGAGGGCATGTTCCCCTCGTTCGCACCGGTCGCCTCGAGCATGAGGCGCATGGCGCGGATCTCGGTGGCGATCAGGGTGTCGGAGTTCCGCTTGGCCTGCTCCAGCAGGTCGAACTCCGCCTGCGGGATGCCGAGCTCCTTGAGGCGCGCGAGGGTCTTCTCGCCCGTCTTGGTCTCTTCGACCTCGCGCCAGTAGGCGCGCAGGTGGGTGGGATCCGCCGTCACCGCGTACTTGCGGACCTCGTCGGTGAGCAGGGCCGAGGCGTTATGGATGTCGAAGCCGAGCTGCTTGAGCTCGGCCTGCTCACTGACGGCCGTGCGCTCGGCGTTCACCGCCGTCCCGACGAAGTACACGCTGCCCGCCAGGAGCAGCGCCATGATGGCGAAGGCGATACCAGCGACGAGGTTGATGGTCGATTGTCTGATGGACATAAGCGGCGCTCCTCGATCATAGAAGTGGGCGTAGCCCGTTCTACTCGAAGGAGCGCGCGCAGGGCGAGGGACTAAAGTCCCGATGCGTGGCTTGTTAACGCCTTGGCGGTGTGAGGTGTGGTTTTGAGGGCCGCGCGCGCGGCCACGGCGAGCCAGACTTCGCTCGCGCCCGCCTGTCGCAGGGCGCTGGCGGCCCCCCATGCGGTCGCC
This sequence comes from bacterium, assembly GCA_017744355.1. Taxonomy (NCBI): domain Bacteria; species bacterium. Next base: position 93,377 of record JAGIBK010000005.1, read on the forward strand.
CCCGAGGTCATGATGTCATCGACCAAGAGGATGCGCCGCCCCTTGATCCGGCTGGGCTCGCCCTTGAAGGCCCCCTGGGCCGCCGCCCAGCGCTCCGAGCGCCCGCGTAGGTAGAAGGGGCGCCCGTTCGTCGGCCGTCTGAGGGCCTGGGGGGCGTAGTCGAGCTCGAGCCGCCGGGCCAGCTGCCAGCCGAGAAGCTCGGCCTGGTTGTAGCCGCGCTGGCGCTGACGATCCTGGTGCAGGGGAATGGGGACTACCAGCCAGCCGGGATCGGTGAGCATGCGAATCCGGTCGGCCAGCTGGGAGCCCAGGTACAGCCCCAGATCGACGCGGTTCTGGTACTTGAGCAGGCGGATGAGCTTGCGCAGGCTCCCCGCGTAGGTGCCGATCGCAAAGACCCCCTCGACCCCGCCCGGGTTCTGCCGGCACAGGGCGCAGTCGCCCTGCGCATTGAGCACGCCCTGGCAGCGGCGGCAGCGAGAGGGAGGCAACGGCTCGAGATAGGCCAGGCAGTTGGGGCAGAGCGGCTCGTGTCCCGCTCGGTTGCACCCGAGGCAGGGTGTGCCGAGTAGCCGATCGAGCAGGGTCTGGGCGAGGACCTGAGGCCAGGCGGGCGGCAATAGCGGACGATCCATGCGGTACCTCCGATCTGGGTCGCGACGAGCGGGACGATCGCAGAGGGGCAGGCGTGGTCTGAGTTATTTGATTTTATAATGATAAATAATATTTGTGTCAATATCGCCGAAGGCGCCGCCAGAGCCAGCTCGCGAGCAAGGCCGTAGCAGCCCCCAGGGAGTCGATCCCCACGTCGGTGAGGGCGGGGCCGCGGCCAGGCACGAAGGCCTGGTGCCACTCGTCGGTGGCGGCGTAGGCGGTGGCGGCCGCCCAGGCGAGCATGAGGCGATAGCGGCCCGGCGGCAGTGCCCAGGCCCAGAGCAGCGCGAGGATGGCGTACTCGGTGAAGTGGCTGGCCTTGCGGAACAGGTGGCCGACGAGCGCGAGGCGCTCGGGCGTGGCGTCGAGGCCCAGGAGGCCGAACACGGTCCGTACCATGGCGCCCGAGTGGTCACCCGAGGCGGTGTCGGCGGAGGCCATGAAGATGACCGCCATCCAGCCTACGACCAGGAGCCAGCGGAGCGCGCGAGCACCCTTGAAGGGAAGCGGGATGGGGGGATCGAAGCGTTCGGGCATCAGGGGGCGCCACTCGTTTTCGTTCCGTTTGGCAAGCACGGCATGGGGGCATGAGGAAGCTTGGCAAGCCTTCTTCTAAAAGCTTACGGAAAGGGAGAAGACGCCGCAAGGTGCCGGGCGTCGAAACCTTTGCTAAGCTCATGAGGGGGCTGCAGGGACAGCGCCCGCACTCGTTCGAACGACCACTGGGGGTATCAATGGCGCGTATTTGTCTGGTCGGGCTCGGCCTCATCGGGGGCTCCCTCTACACCGCCCTTGCGGGTCACCACGACCTCATCGGGGTCGACCTGGACCCGGCGGTGCTCAAGCTCGCCAAGGAGCGCGGCATGGAGGCCACCAAGGACCTCAAGGTCGGCGTCGAGGGCGCGGACCTCGTCATCGTGGCCGTGCCCCTGGGCAAGATCCCCCTGGTCTTCAAGCAGCTTGCGCCCCTGATCAAGCCCGGCACCCTCGTCACCGACGTGGGCAGCGTCAAGGGCACGATCGTCCGCGCCGCAGCACCCCTCTTCTCCGAAGGGACCTTCGTCGGCGGCCACCCCATGGCGGGCACCGAGCAGCGCGGGCTTTCCAACGCGGATCCCAAGCTCTTCGAGGGCCGCACCTACGTCCTGACCCCCACTTCCGACGCCGAGCGCAAGGCGGGCGAGCGCGTTCAGGAGCTGCTGGCTCCCCTCAACGCTCGCTTCGTCGAGATGGAGCCGGCCGCCCACGACCTGGCGGTGGCCTATACCAGCCACATGCCCTTCCTGATGGCCACCTCGGTGGCGCGCATCGCCCAGGGGGCCACCAAGGACGTGCCCGACCTGCCCCTGGTCGCCGCCGCCGGCTTCCGCGACACCACCCGCCTGGCCATGAGCAACCCGACCCTCGGGGCCGACATCTGCATGGCCAACCGCGAGGCCCTGCTCCATGCGATCGCGGCCATGCGCTACCAGCTCTCCCAGTTCGAGATCATGCTCCAGAACGAGATCACCGTCGGCCTTGAGGGCCTCTTCGCCGGGGTCGGCAAGTGGCGCGAGGACCTCAAGCTTTGAGCCCCGCCCACCCCCTCGATCGCCTGAGCGTCGCGCCCGGCGGTGCTCTGCGCGGCACCGTGCGCATCCCGGGGGACAAGTCCCTCTCGCACCGGGCCGTCATGCTCGCCTCCCTGGCCAGCGGCTCGTCGCGCATCACCCACTTCTTGCCCGGCGAGGACTGCCTGGGGACGATCCGCTGCTTCCGCGCCATGGGGGTGCCCATCGAGGGCGCAGGCTCCGAGTGGATCGTCCACGGCCAGGGGCTGCACGGCCTCAAGGAGCCCGGCGAGATCCTCGACGTGGGCAACTCGGGCACGACCGTGCGCCTGATGCTCGGCCTTTTGGCCGGTATCGACGGTTTCGCGACGGTGACGGGCGACGCCTCGATCCGCAAGCGGCCCATGGGCCGGATCGTCGCGCCCCTGCGCCAGATGGGGGCCTCGATCGACGGACGCGAGGACGGAACGCTCGCGCCCCTTGCGGTGCGCGGGCGCAAGCTTTCGGCCATCCACTATCAAAGCCCGGTCGCAAGCGCCCAGATCAAGAGCGCGGTCCTGCTCGCGGGCTTGCGCGCCGAGGGCACGACCTCGGTCACCGAGCCGCTGCTCAGCCGCGACCACACCGAGCTGATGCTCGCGGCCATGGGCGCACGGATCCGGCGCGACGGCCTCACGGTCTCGGTCGAAGGCGGCCACGAGCTCTCGCCTTGCGACGTGGAGGTGCCCGGCGACATCTCGAGCGCGGCCTTCTGGCTGGTGGCGGCCTCGATCGCCCCGGGCTCGGATCTCTTGCTCGAGAACGTGGGCATCAACCCCACCCGTACCGGCGTCCTCGACGTGCTCGAACGGATGGGGGCCGACATCACCCGGCTCAACGCGCGCGAGATCGCTGGTGAGCAGGTGGCGGACCTGCGGGTGCGTGCTGCCAAGCTCACGGGGACGAGCATCCAGGGCGAGGTCATCCCGCGCCTGGTGGACGAGATCCCGATCCTCGCTTTGGCTGCCGCCTGCGCCACGGGCACCACCCTCGTGCGCGACGCCCAGGAGCTGCGGGTCAAGGAGTCCGATCGCCTCAGCGCGATCGCGACCGAACTCGGCAAGCTCGGCGCCAAGATCCAGGAGCTGCCCGACGGCCTGATCATCGAAGGCGGCACCCGCTGGCACGGCGAGCGCTGCGAGAGTCGGGGCGACCACCGGATCGCCATGATGCTGGGGCTTGCGGCGCTCGTGACCCCTCAACCAGTGGAGATCGAAGGGGTGCGCTGCACCGAGACCAGCTATCCCGGTTTCTGGGAGACGCTTACAGGCCTCCGAGCCTGAGCTATTCGCCCCCTGCGCGTCCTTGCATCTTCTGGTCGGCGATGATAGGATCGCTGTCGGCGGAGCCCATGCGTCCATGTGGCGCGGACTTCGACCAAAAATTAAAATCCGAAAGAGAGTGCATCAAACCATGAGGGAACTGGAAACCCACGCGCAAGAAGAAGAAATGATGGAGATCGACTACGAAAGCACGTTCGTCGACTTCCAGCAGGGCGACATCGTCAAGGGACGTGTCGTGCGCGTTTCGCCCGACGAGATCCTCGTCGACGTGGGCGGCAAGTCGGAAGGCGTCATTCCTATCAAGGAGCTTTCCGCGATTCCGGTCGGCAACGTCCGCGAGTTCATCAAGGAAGGCGAGGAGCTCGAGCTCTACGTCCTGCGCGAAGAGGATGAGGATGGTCAGCTGACCCTCTCCAAGCGTCGCGTCGACCAGGCCCGCGGCTGGGTCCAGGCCCTCGAGGACTACAACCAGGAGCGCGTCATCCAGGCCAAGGTCACCGGCGTGGTCAAGGGCGGCGTGATCGTGGATGCCTACAAGCTCCGCGGCTTCGTTCCCGCCAGCCAGCTCCGCACCAAGGGTTCCCACGAGGAGCTCGTCGGTACCGAGCTGCCCCTCAAGATCATCGAAGTCGATCAGCGCCGCAACAAGCTCATCCTGTCGCACCGCCAGGCGGTCGCGGCCGAGAAGGGCAAGCTCCGCGCCGAGGTCCTCGCGACCCTCGAAGTCGGCCAGATCATCACCGGCAAGGTCGTTCGCATCGCCGACTTCGGCGCGTTCATCGACCTCGGCGGCATCGATGGCCTCCTGCCCATCTCCGAGATCTCGTGGCAGCGCATCCAGCACCCCTCGAACGTCCTCAACATCGGCGACGAGCTGACCCTCAAGGTCCTCAAGGTCGACCGCGAGGCCCACAAGATCTCGCTGTCGCTCAAGCAGCTGCAGGAAGATCCCTGGACGACCCTTTCGGATCGCTTCCAGGAAGGCATGACCATCCCCGGTCGCGTCACCAAGCTCGCCAGCTTCGGCGCTTTCGTCGAGATCGAGCCCGGCGTCGAGGCCCTTCTGCCCACCGCCGAGATGAGCGCCCAGCAGGTCAAGCCTGAGGACGTCGTCGAAGTCGGTCAGGAGATCACCGCCCTGATCAAGCGCTTCCGTCCGGAAGAGAAGCGCATCTCGCTCTCGCTGCGCGACAAGGATCGCCCGGCGGGTGATGAGGGCGATGAATAACAAGGGAGGCATCATCACCGCGATCGCGCCCCAGAGCCTGGCCGAAGAGGCTGGGCTCCGGGTGGGGGATATCCTCACAGCGATCAACGGCGAGACCCTCACCGATCTCATCGATTACCGCTACCAAGTGGCGGAAGAAGTGGTGGAGCTGTCCTTCGTTCGCGAAGGGCAGCTTCTCACTTGCGAGATCGAGAAGGATATCGACGAGGATCTGGGCCTGGAGTTCCAGGACGCGGTGTTCGACCAGATCCGGGTCTGCGCCAATAACTGCACCTTCTGCTTCATCCACCAGCAGCCCGAGGGGATGCGCGAGTCGCTCTACATCATGGACGACGACTACCGCCTCTCCTTCCTGCAGGGCAACTTCGTGACCCTCACGAACCTGCCCGAGCGCGAGTGGAAGCGGATCGAGGCCTTCAGGCTCTCGCCCCTCTACGTGTCGGTCCACTCGACCAACCCGGAGCTGAGGGCCGAGATCCTGCGGCAGCGCCGTGGGCGCCTGGTGCTGGACCACCTGGATCGGCTCAAGGCCACCGGGATCCAGTTCCACGCCCAGATCGTCCTGATGCCGGGGGTCAACGACGGGCCCGAGCTCGATCGCTCCATCCGCGAGCTGACCGAGCGCTACATGCCCGAGCTGCTCAGCATCAACGTGGTGCCGGTCGCGCTCAACCGCTTCCGGGAGATGCTGAACCTCACCAAGCTCGAAGCCCCCACCCCGGCCTGGTGCCGGGAGGTGATCGAGCAGGTCAAGCCCTGGCAGAAGAAGCTCAAGAAGGAGTGGGAAGACCCGATCGTCCAGCTCTCCGACGAGTTCTACGTGCTCGGCGAGGTGCCGGTGCCCAAGCCCGCGACCTACGGCGACTTCACCAACGTCCAGGACGGGGTTGGCGGCGCGGCTTTGCTGGGTTGGGAGTGGAAGAAGCTCGCCAAGAAGCTGCCCGAGCGTCTCGATTCGCCTCGTCAGGTGCAGATCATCACCGGCAAGGCGGCGGTCCACATCGTCAAGCCGCTGGTGGACGATCTGGCGAAGGTCGAGGGCCTCGACGCCGAGCTGGTGGATACCTCCAGCCGGTTCTGGGGCGAGCTCATCACCGTCACGGGCCTGCTCACCGGTCAGGACCTGATCGACGAGCCCCGGCTCAAGGCCGGTGAGGGCGAGATCTGGCTGCCGGATATCACCCTCAAGGCCGGCACCGAGGTCTTCCTCGACGACCTCACGATCAAGGACGTGGAAGAAGCGCTCGGTCGGACGGTCCGGATCATGCCGACCACGGCCCAGGGCCTGTTCGACCTGGTCGCCGGCACGGCGCGCGCCTCGCGCGACGACACCCGGGCCCGGTTCGGCAACTACGAGCCCAGCTTCGAGCTACAGCTCGCCAAGCGCCGCCGGAGCGCCCAGGCGTAGCCGAGAGGAGCCCCCCGCAAGGGGGGCTTTGCTCATGGGGGGCAGCAGCGCGGGTCGTCGCACGGCAGCCGGAGCAAGAAGCGGTTGCCCTTGCCTTGGGGGTGGTCGAGGCTGAGCCGGCCGCCGTGCAGCTCGGCGAGCATCTTGACGATGCTCAGCCCGAGGCCGAGCCGCCCGCCCAGGCCGAGCCGATTGAAGGGCTCCCACAGCCGGGCCTCGTCCTCGGGGGCGATCCCCGCCCCCGTGTCCCAGACCTCGATCTGCACCCCGCCCGGTGTCGTGTGGGCGTTGAGCCCCAGGTGCCCGCCCGCGGGGCTCGCCTTGCAGGCGTTGTCCAAAAGGGCGATCAGCATCTGGGAGAGGCGCCGCGAGTCGCCCGAGAGCGGCGGCAAATCGGAGGCGATCGCCACGTCGAGCCTCAGGTCCTTGAGCTGGGCCTCGCGCTCCACGAAGGCCGTGGCGTTCGCGATCACCTCGTTCAGGCTGACCTCGGTCTTGTAGAGCGGCAGGCTGCCGGTGACCAGGGCGCTGTAGTCCAGGATGTCGTTGAGGTGCGCGGTCAGGCGCTGGCCGCCGTCGATGATGCCCGCCACCAGCTCCTTGGCTTCGCAGCGCTCCTCGATGAGCTCGGCGTAGCCCAGGATCAAGGAGAGGGGCGTCTTCATCTCGTGGGAGATGGTCGAGAGGAACTGGTCCTTGAGGCGGGTCAGCTCCTGGGCCTGGTGCAGCTCGGCCAGCCGGCGCGCAAGCTCCATCTCGGCCGCTTCGACCTCGCTGAGGTCCCGCCCCTCGGGCAAGAGCCACAGCACCCGCCCGGTCTCGTCCTGGATGGGCTTGAGCGAGAAGTCCACGTCGATCACACCCCGCCGGGCCGTGCGGTTGCGGACCTTGCGCCGCACCACCCGCCCCTGGGCGGCCTCGCCGATGGCCTCCTTGAGAGCCGCCTGCACCTCGGGCGAGAAGTCCCACCACGGCGTCTCCCAGAAGTAGCGGCCGATGAGCGCGTCCGGCCGCGAGACCCCCGCGGCCCGCAGGGCGGTCTGGTTGACGGCCAGGACCCGCCCGTCGGTGGTGAGCAGGCCCATGAACTGGAAGGTCTGGTCGAAGACCGCCCGGAACTTGCGCTCGCTCTCGTGCAGGGCCTCCTGAGCGTGGCGCTCCTCCGAGATGTCCTCGATCTGGGAGACGAAGTGAAGGGGCGCGCCTTGGCAGTCGCGAACCAGCGAGACGCTCAGCCGCACGATGACCTGGTGGCCGTGCTTGTGGAAGTATCGCTTCTCGAGCTGGTAGCTCTCGCGCGTGCCGTTGAGCATCTCGTGGAGGTAGGCCAGGTCCGCCGCCAGCTCGTCGGGGTGGGTCAGGTCCTGGAAGCCTCGCGCGAGCAGCTCGGCCTCGTCGTACCCCACGATCCGCTCCCAGGCGCGGTTGGCCCTGAGAAAGCGCCCGTCGAGCCCGACCAGCGCCATGCCGATGGCGGCGCTGTCGAAGATCGCCCAGGCGCGGCGTTCGCTCTCCGTCTGGTAGGCGAGGGCATGGCGTGCGGCTTCGAGTTCGCGCTCCAGATGGGAGCGGACGGCGTCTTCCATGGGGCCTCCGGGTGCTCGGGCGTGCGCGAAGGGTCTGTCCATCATAGCGTACAAGAATGATATCTAATCAATTAATGAAGAAATCTTCATTTCAGGCTCACGGTAACTGCTCGAGCTTGAAGTCGTCGAAGTTGACCTCGTTGCCGATGGCGCGCAGGGCCACCATGGCTTTGCGCGACGGGTCGATGAAGTCGAGGGTCGCCTCTGCCTTGGGCACGCCGTCGTAGAGCAGCTGGAAGTTGCGCCGGGGCACGTCCACGATCGCCCCGATCCGACGGGTGTCGTAGGGGCGGGTGGAAAGGGCCTCGCTCCAGATCTTGGTCCAGCCCGCCGAGGAGTCGGGGGTTCCCCCGTCGCAGACCCAGAGCTGCAGCTCGCGCGGGGTGGTGACGACCTCCACGTAGTGGTTGGCATCCAGGTAGTAGGGCTGGATCGCCTGGTCGCCGGTGGGAGGCAGGTTGTAGGGGCTGCGGACGGGTTGCTGCGTCACCTCCATCCGATAGCGGGAGGGCATCTGGCCGTCCTCTCCCCCCGCGAACGCCCCGCGGTAGCGGACGAAGGTGACCGGGGGCCGCTCCTGGACCTTGGTCTGGCGGAGCACCCGGCTCTTGAGGGTCGGGGTGTCCACGTCGGCCACCTCCCAGGTGCCGACGTAGAGCCACGAGGGCAGGCGCTCGCCCTTTGCGAGCATCTCGGCCCCCACGTCGACGAAGGGGAGGTCCCTCCCGATGGCCCCCAGAGACGCGTTCGAGAAGTCGAGCGTCACGAGGCGGACGGGGGTGGGGGTCGGAGCGGGGGTCGGCTGGGGACCGCCGCCGCCGCCCGGTGGGGCGGCCGCGGGGGCGGCACAACCGATCATGCAGCCGATGAGGCAGGTGAGGGTCGGGGCGGGCCACCACCGGAATGGGATCATGCTTGCCTCCATGGGATCGAGGGCGCGCTGCTCAGCCTAGCGGGGGCTCGCCCATGGGGATAGGGCACGGGCGGCAGTTCCACTTGTGCAATTGGAGAGGGGGGCGGCTCAGGCCGCCCCCCTCATGACGCGCGCTTCCTAGAGCGGAGGCTCTCGCGAAGGTTGCTCGCTCAGCTCCTCGGGGAGCCGGGTGACGGTGATCCGGCTGGGGATCCCGCCCTTGTAGAGGGTGGTCATGCCCTCGGCGATCTGACGGTTGGGGACGAGCACCGACCCCTCGTCGGTCGCAAGCCGGGTCATGGTGGGGCCGATGGCCTCGATTCGCCCGGCGATCACCGTGCCGTCCTCGTCCTTGAGGCTGAGGCTCTCGCCCACCTTGCACAGCTGCAGGACCGAGGCGCTGGTGACGAGATCCGCCGCCTGGTGCCGCAGGCCCAGCCCGAAGGCGAGGGCGCCGGCGAGGGCGACCGCGCCGATCAGGGCGGTGAAGAGGGTCTGGATCAGGGCCGGGGCGATGTTGAGCTGGGTGAGGGCCGCCATGACCGCGAAGACCAGCACCGCGTAGTAGGCCACCTGGCCCAGCACCCGGGAGCCCGTAACGGGGGCGCTGCGGACCAGGTTGTGGACGAAGGCGGCGAGCACCGCCCCGAAGCCCAGGATCAGCACCGCAGCGATGACGTTGGGGATGTAGCCGATCACCGAGTTGAGCGCTGCGGTCACCTGCGGCAGGCCCAGGGCGTCCGAGGCCACCAGGATGGCGACCAAGAAGACCAGCCACTTGACCAGGTTGCCGACCAGGTTGCTCGGCTCGATCCGCATGCCGGAGCGGGCGATCGCCTCGTCCACGTGGGCACGGGCCATCCACCGGTCGAAGTGGATCGCGTCGAGGCCGCGGTCGGTCAGCTTGCCCAGGACGCTCGCGATCCACCAGCCCACCAAGAGAACGACGATCGCCCCGATGAGGTGAGGGATCCATCCCAGGAGGTTGGAGAGCGCCGCGCCGGTGGCGGCCCATGCGGCCGCGCCCCAGCCCGTGATTTGTTCAGGCATATCATCCTCTCCTTACTAAGAGGGTCGCCGCCTTAGAGGCCGCGCTCGGGCTCGGGCGGCTCCGGCGGAGTCATGCGATCCGCCGTGCGCTGCTGAGGGAGCTCGTGGGGCAGCTCCTCCTCGAGCCGAGAGGCGATCTCGTCGGCGCGCTCCTGCGAGCTCTTGACGAGCTCGGTGACGCGCATGCGCCCCTCGCGCCACTGCCGCTGGGTGAGATCCTGCAGGTCGTTGGCGCTATCCAGGATCCTGCGGCGGGTCTCTCGCCCGGAGCGCGGGGCGAGCAGGATCGCCGCCCCCGCCCCGACCAGCGCCCCAACCAGGGTTGCCGACCACCGGTTCATCGGGTCCTCCTTCGATGGATCAAGCAGGGCCTAGCCCGCTCGCTAGTATCCCCTGCGCTGGCCGAGCTGGCCCGAGATCAGGGCGTACAGCCAGACCACCACGGCCGCCCCGATGATCGAGGGGATGATGGCCAACCCCCCGATTTCGGGACCCACCGGCAAGCGCAACAGCCCGAACAGGTAGCCGCCGACTGCCGAGCCCACCAGCCCCGCGATGATCGCTCCCACCCAGCCGCCGGGGATCGTGCCCGGGGCGATGGCGTCGCCGATGAAGCCCGCGATGGCCGCGACCAACAACATCACCAGAAAACCTAACACCTGGCACCTCCTTTGGAAGGCCCGTCGCCTGCAGCGGTGCGGGAGCGTCCCATGTCAAGGGGAGTATGAAGATTTGTGAAGACTAGCAGGGGGAGCCGCGATCTGCAACGGGCGAGCACCAGGCGGCGCGGGGCGCTCCTTAGGACGCTCCCCGCAGGATCCGCTCGTAGACCGAAAGGTACCCCTCGACCATCGCCTCGGCGCTGAACCTCGCCTCGACCCAGCCTCGGCAGCTCGTCGCCGGGATGTGCGCGGCGCGCGAGACCCCCTCGACCAGCCCCTCGAAGTCGTCGGCGATCCAGCCGCTGACCATGGGTTCGACCACCTCGGGGACCGAGCCGTAGCGGGTGGCGACCACCGGGGTGCCGCAGGCCATGGCTTCAATCATCACCAGCCCGAAGGGCTCGGCCCACTGGATCGGGAAGACCAGGCACCGGGCGCGCGAAAGCAGGTCCCACTTGGCCGCGCCGTGGACCTCGCCCACGAAGCGGATCTTCGGGTCCGAGAGGTGGGGGGCCACCTGGGCCTCGAAGTATTCCCGATCGACCGGATCCACCTTGCCTGCGAGCACCAGGGGCAGGTCGAGCCGCTGCGCGAGGGCGATGGCGGTGTGGGTTCCCTTGGCCTCGCACAGCCGGCCCAGGAAGAGCAGGAAGTCCTCTTTGCGCGCGCGCGGCCGCTGGGCGCTCAGGTCGATGCCGTTGTAGACGGTCCCCACGTAGTTGAGGGCATCGAGCCGGCTGGCTTGGGCCTTGGAGATGCTGACGTAGCGGTGCTTGGCGTGCGCGAGGTAGGTGGTGCGCCGCTCGGGGGTGAAGTCGTTGTGGATCGTGGTGACGACCGGGACGCTCACCGAGGCGGCGCGCAGCACCCCCTGGGTCTTGGTGTGGTCGTGGATCAGGTCGAGATCCGAGGCCTGGGCGAGGCTCCACTCGGCGTGCCGGGCTTCGAGCGGGAGGTACTTCTCCTTGGTGTCGTAGCCGAGCGGGGTGAGGGCCCTGGGGTGCAGGGCGCGCAGCTCGGCCGTGGTCCGGGAGTCGCCCGAGGCGAAGAGCACGACCCGGTGCCCCCGCGCAACCAGGCCGTCGGCGAGCATGGCCACGACCAGCTCGGTCCCCCCGTAGCCCTCGGGGGGGATGCTCAGGGCAACCGGAGCCAGCAGGCCGATGCGCACGGTCCCTCCTTTTTGATCGACTCGCCCGGAGCATAGGGTCGTCCCTCGGGTCTGTAAACCAACGCTTGTCCCGTTTCTCCGGGACGAAAGGGGCCAAGCATTGGTTGTTTCGCCGCGTACGCCCGTGCTAGGGTATGAGCGCCTGTTCTTAATGAATCTTCATCATAACAAGACGGGCGCTGGAAGGAGGCTCGGGTGAGACGAACGACAAGAGATGCGGCTCTGAGCGATTACCGCGCGGCGATCGCACGCCTCTGCCGGGACGACCTGGGAGGCTGCAACTTGATCGTCGCTTCCAACCGTGGGCCCGTGGAGTTCCGTCGGGAGGGGCAGGGTCGCCTGACCTACCGTCGGGGCCAGGGGGGGCTGGTGACGGCCATGCGCTCCATGGTCGAGGTGCTGGACACCACCTGGGTGGCCTCGCCGCTCTCCGAGGATGACGCCCGCGCCCACCAAGAGGCCGGCGGCAACCTGACGGTGCCCATGGGGGACAAGCAGCTGCGCCTTGCCTTCGTGCCTTCGGATCCAGCCTGCTTCAGTGCCTATTACGACGACGTCTCCAACTCGCTCTTGTGGTTCCTGCAGCACGGCATCACCAACGCCCCCGAGCATCCCGAGTTCGACACGCGTGCCTGGCAGGCCTGGGAGTCGTACCGCCAGGTCAACCTCGAATTCGCCCAGGCGATCGCGCGCGAGGCTTCGCGATCCGAGCGGCGGCCGGTGGTGCTCGTTCAGGACTACCACCTCTACCTGGTGCCCCTCTTCTTGCGTCGCCTGTTGCCCGAGGCCTTCATCCAGCACTTCACCCACATTGCCTGGCCCAGCAGCGACGCCTGGCGGCAACTGCCCGGCGCGATCCGCGAGGAGTTGCTCAAGAGCCTCTTGAGCTGCGAGATCATCGGCTTCCACACCCCGCGCTACGTCAAGAACTTCTGTCTGACGTGCGAGGACCTCTTGGGGGTCGAGGCCGACGCCCAGGAGGGGCGCGTGAGCTACCAGGGCCGGGAGGTGGCGGTCCGGGCCTACCCCATCTCGGTCGACCCGGACGAGCTGAGCCGCTTTGCCGCCTCGAGCGAGGTCGCCGAGCAGGAGCGCCGTCTGGTCGAAGGCCGGATCAAGCAGACCCTCAACCTGGTCCAGGTGGCCCGCACCGACCCCAGCAAGAATATCCTGCGCTCGCTAAAGGCGTTCGAGCTCTTCCTCGACCAGCACCCCCAGTACCACGGCAAGGTCCGGTTCTGGGGGGTCCTGCCCGCGAGCCGCCAGGGGGCCAAGGGTTACCGCGACTACCTGGACCGCCTCAAGGCCAAGGCGGAGGCCATCAACCGGCGCTTCAAGCGCTGGGGTTGGGAGCCGGTCTCGTGTACCTTCGAGAACCAGTACGCCCGGGCGATCGCGGTCATGAAGCACTACGACGTGCTCCTGGTCAACAGCCTTGCCGATGGCATGAACCTGGTGGCCAAGGAGGGCCCCATCGTCAACCAGCGCAAGGGGGTGCTCCTCTTGTCCGAGACGGCGGGTGCCTGCGAGGAGCTCTCGGACGGGGCCCTCTCCATCAACCCCTACGACCTGGTGGGGATGGCGGATGCCCTCAAGCAGGCCCTGACCATGCCCATGCCCCAGCGCGAGCGCCTGCAGGGCCTCCTGCGGCGTCGGATCCAGTCGAACCCGGTCTTCCGCTGGGTGCACACGCAGCTCTCGGACATCGCCGAGGCCCAGGCCGCCAACCCCACCCGCTTGTGGGTGGCGGGCCCCTGGCTGCCGTCCGGCGAGGCCGCCGCGGAAGGAAAGGAGCGACCCCAAGATGCCTGATCGGCTCGACGTGCACGACCGCAACGCGTGCGAGGCGCGCCTGCTGGAGTGGGGCCTTGCGGGCCCGGTGCCCAACTCGCGCGAGGCCAACCTGCGGGCCATCAGGCTCTTGCTCGATGGGGTCGTCTTCTACACCTTCGGGATCGACAGGGTCGCCGACGCCGCCCGGCGGGGCCTCCTCGACGAGGCGGGGCTGGTGGCGCTCATGGCCCGCGTGAACGGCCACGCACGGCCCGAGGACTTCCTGGGGGAGATGGGCGAGATCAAGGCCCGGGCGGCCTACGACGGCCTGGTGGAGGCGGCGGGGCTCTTCGGGCGGGTGGTGGCGAGAAAAGGGACGATCGCTTTCGGGACGGGCCATCCGGGCAGCATGCTCTCGTGCTACAACCGCCTGGCGGCCTATGCCCGCTCGCGGGGCGCGACGATCGCCCAGGCCAAGGCCGGGTTGCCGGTCGGGGTGGACTGGTACCTGGACTACGTGGGGGACGTGGCGGTCACGAGCGACTACTGCGGGGTGCTGCACGGCCACGCCACCCGCCCCATGGAGCAGGTGATCGCAAACGCCGGCCCCCTCGACCTGGTGGTGGGCGATCACGGCCACGCGGGGGCGGCGATCAACGCGGGCATCGCGACCCTCGCCATCATGGACACCAACGACCCGGCGCTCGCGGTCGCCAAGCAGCTAGGCTGCGACCCCCTGGTGGTGGTGCCCCTCTTCGACAACCGCCCCAACGCCGTGACCGTTCAGCTCGCGGACCTCTTCGTCGCCATGGTGGAGGCGGGGGCCACGGCGCGCGGTTTGTGCTAGACTGGTAGAGCGCCTTGCGCCCCGGGCGGTTAGCTCAGTTGGTAGAGCGCCTCGTTTACACCGAGGTGGTCGCGGGTTCGAGTCCCCCACCGCCCACTTCGAAAGCCCCCTCGCCGATCCGGCGAGGGGGCTTTTTGGTTTTTCAGCGGGTGCCCCCCTGGCCGAACGAGGCGGTCTGGTAGCCGGTGAGGGTGGTCTCGGTCACGGTCTCGCCCTGGACCGAGCGGGTCTTGACGATGCCCAGCTCGGGCTTGAACCAGAGCTGCATCCGGGTGCGCTCGCTGGCGGGCTCCCCCTTGGTGGCGGCCTGGTAGGCGATGCGGTAGCAGCCCGCGAAGGTGCCCGCGGGCACCGTGACCGTCTCGATGGCCTCGAGCCGGGCGAAGATCCGAAACTCGGTCACACTCCCGTCCGTGTCCCGGTAGCGGCCCGATTGGGCCGTCCAGGTGTCCTTGGGGGCGGAGTTGGCCAGGTAGCAGATGAGAGGCGACTGCTCCATGCTCGAATCGTTGGTAGGGCCGAGCACCAGGGCCATGCCCTGGTCGGTGCGCACCCACGTCAGGCGATCGCGCGTCTCCTGCTTGGGGGTGTCGTGGGTCTCCTCGACCAGCGCCAGGGTGCGCCCGTCGTCCCCGCGGGTCTTGACCACCCGCATGACGTACGAGTCGCCGCCGGTGATGGCATAGCGCATGGTGTCGCCCACGTGCGGGGTGAAAGGAGCGCGCGGCGCCGGGGCGGCGAGGGCGGGCGCCCCGACCCCCAGGGCGAGGAAGAGCGAAAGGCCAGCGGCACGGCGAGCGCGAAGCGCGAAGGGTGATCGCATGGGGGCAGCCTCCGTCGAGCGCGTGGGGGCGGGCGGCGTGCAGGCTGCGACGGGTGAATCCTAACGCTTGCTCGGTGGCTTTCCTACGGCCGGATCGGAGAGGCCCCCTGGCGATCACTCACGAGATCGTCCCGACCTCCTTGAGGCGCGACAGGGTGTGGGGGGAGAGGCCGGGGATGTGCTCCAGCTCGTCGAAGGAGGCGAAGGGGCGGTGGCGGATGATCTGCTCGGCCAGGGCCAGGCCGATCCCGCGGACCTGGGCGAGATCCTCGGCGCTGGCGCGGTTGAGATCGAGCGAGAGGGGCGGGTTCGTCACGTTCCGGTCGAAGACGTGGTGCTCCAGGAGGTCCTGGGACCGCGCCCGGCGCGCGGCCTGCACGATCCGGTCCTGGGCCTCCTGTCGGCGGTGCTGCCAGTTGCGCAACAAGAGTTCGAAGGGCAGGCGCAAGGGCAGAGTCGCGAGGCTCAGGGCCGCGCCGATCACTCCGCCGAGCGCGCCGCCGACTGCCGCTTGCCAGCCTTCGTGCTTGCCCTCGTAGGGTCTCAGGCCGGCCACCTCGGCGAGGGGGGGCGCGAGCTGAACGGTGTTGGTCTCGGGCTCGACCGCTTCGATCAGGTCCGCCGGTACCAACAGGTCGCGCTGGAACAGGAAGCCTCGCCGGACGATCAGGTGGGTGATCTCGTTGCTGTGGGGGCGTACCCCGAGCATCTCGAGCTGGCCGGCGGTCCCGTCCGGGCAGATCACCTCGGCGCCCGGCATGCGATCGAGCGCGGCGAGCGTCTCCTGATTGAGCATCGGCATTCTCCCTCGCAATGGTGGGGGTGGGCGCGCCTGACGGAGGCTTCCTCGTTTCAGGCGGCCATGAGCTGCGCTATGTTACGAAATGTATCGAGAGGGCCGCAAGGGGCGCTCGCTCCGTTCACCCTGGTCGGTTTTGCTACAATAGAGCTTTGCCCCGCGCCCTTCTCCCAGGAGACGACCCTTGAGTATTCGCGTTCGCTTCGCTCCCAGCCCCACCGGCTACCTCCACGTCGGCGGCGCCCGCACGGCCCTGTTCAACTGGCTCCTGGCCCGCCGCATGGGTGGCACCTTCGTGCTGCGCATCGAGGACACCGACGTTGCCCGCTCGACCGAGGAGTCCGTGCAGGCCATCCTCGACGGCATGTCCTGGCTCGGCCTCGACTGGGACGAGGGCCCCGGCGTCGGCGGCTCCTACGGGCCCTACTTCCAGATGGAGCGGCTCGACAGCTACCAGCGCTACGCGGATCAGCTGGTCAACGAGGGCCACGCCTACCACTGCTTCTGCACCAAGGAAGAGCTGGACGCCATGCGCGCCGAGGCCCAGGCCAAGGGCGAGGGCTTCCTCTACCGGGGCCGCTGCCGCAACCTCCTGCCCGAGATCGCCCAGCGCCTGCGCGAGGAGGGCCGCACCCCGGTCCTGCGCTTCAAGGCGCCCATCGAGGGCGAGACGGTGGTCGAGGACCTGATCCACGGCAACGTCACCTTCCAGAACGCCATCCTCGACGACTTCGTCCTGGTCAAGGCCGACGGGGTCCCCACCTACAACTACGCGGTGGTGATCGACGACGCGACCATGGAGATCAGCCACGTGCTGCGCGGGGACGACCACCTCTCCAACACCCCCAAGCAGCTGATGATCTACAAGGCCCTGGGCCTCACCCCGCCCAAGTTCGGCCACATCCCCATGATCCTCGGCGCCGACCGCACCCGCCTCTCCAAGCGGCACGGGGCGACCTCGGTGATGGCCTACCACGAGCAGGGCTACCTGCCCGAGGCCATGCTCAACTACCTGGCCCGCCTCGGCTGGGCCCACGGCGACGACGAGATCTTCTCGCTCGAGGATCTGATCGCCAAGTTCAACGTGGAGGGCATCAACAACACCGCGGCGGTCTTCGACCAGGCCAAGCTCGACTGGCTCAACGGGGTCTGGATGCGGCAGCTGCCCTCCGAGGTCCTGGCCGAGCGCCTCAAGCCCCGCTGGGAGGCCCGCGGCTGGCTCACGGAGCGCCACACCGACACCTGGCTCAAGAGCCTGGTCGATCTGCTCAAGGAGCGCGCCCGCACCCTCGAGGAGCTGGTGACCTACTCGACCTTCTTCTTCGATACGCCCATCGCCTACAACGAGGAGGCCGTCGCCAAGTTCCTCACGCCCGAGAACCGGCCGATCATCGAGGCGCTCGCCGAGCGCCTGCCCAAGGTTCAGCCCTGGGAGCACGGGGCCATCGAGGGGGTGTTCCGGGACCTTGCGGCCGAGCGCGGCGTCAAGGCCGGCGCGGTGATCCAGCCGGCGCGCGTGGCCCTGGCGGGCACCAACGTCAGCCCCGGCATGTTCGAGACCGCCTACCTGATGGGGCCCGAGCTGTGCGCGGCGCGCCTCAAGGCGGCCCTCGAAAAGACTCCCGCGGCGGTCTAGGACCGCAGGGCGAGCTCGATCAAGCGGCTCAGGTCGTTGGACCGTACAGGGCGAGCTTGATCAAGCGACTTGCCTGGAGTTTCGATAGCGACTCGACCGGGGCTGGCAACAGCTCCGGTCGTTTCTTCGTGAGCTTCTTGAGGTAGTTCTGCTGCTTGTCGGTGGCGGGCTGCCGGTCCAGGTGCCGCTCCTTGGCCTCTTTCCGGATCTCCTTGGCCTTGGCCTTTTGCCCGGCTTCGCGCTTGAGCTGGGCGAGCGCGCGGGGCACCTCGCGACACCAGGCGTCCGAGGCGAGGTAAGGCGCAAGCCAGGTCCCCTCGGCGAGCACGGTCTGCTCGTCGTGCCAGATCTCGGTGATCTCCTCGGCGCTGAGCGCGGAGTAGTCGCGCAGGTAGACCTTGAGCTGGGCCTTGAGGCGCTTGCCCTCTTGTGTCGAGAGGGCGTCGAAGCGAAGGCTAGAGCCGAGCATGGCGATCCCTCCATCAAGTGTGAACAATTGTTCTAATCATAATCCCGCGATCGCCGTCCGTAAAGTAGGAATGCGGCCTGAGGGTTTTTAGCGATCGAGCTTTGCGGTATAGAAGGTGAGAGACCCCCGCACCCGTTTGTGAGGGAAGGCCCATGCCAGCCGCCTCGGATCACCACTTGCTGCCTGCGCGGCCCATCTTGCTCGGGCGCCTCTCCTATGACGCGATGGTGGAGGATGAGACCCCGCGCGCACTCTTCCGTGAGGAGGAGCCCTTCTGGGCGCGTCTTTCCGGCCTGATGTTCGATGGCTACCGCACCGACGTGCAGCAGGGGCGCTACTTCTCGCACTTCGGCCGTGCAGAAGCCCCCGCCCCGGTCAAGCCGCGTCTGAGCGAGGCCGAGTCGGCCCAGCCCGTGACCCTGCGCCAACCCTTCGAGCTCACCGCCGACGTGCAGGTGGCGGTCATGCGCGCAGGCGGCGAGCTGGATCCGGCCTGGACCCTGCGATCGCGCACGCCTTCCGGCCAGGTGCTCGTCACCCGCCCCTCCGAGCACGGGGTCCTCAGCAAGCTCTTGAGCCTGGAGGAGCTTCTGCGTCACAACCTGCATCTGGTGCCCGAGGGGCTGACCGTGCAGGTGCCGCGCTCGAGTGGCACCCTCGATCCCGGCTGGCGCACCGGCGGCATGCGGGGCGAGCGCCTCATGGTCGAGAAGCCGGGGGTCGGCCGCAAGCAGCTCACGGCCGAGCAGTTCCTCGCCGCCAACCGAGCGTGGCTCGGCTCGGCCGGAGACGCGGTCCAGAGCACGGTGCGGCCACCTGCCGAGGCCTCGTCGGAGGCCATCGCCCAGCGGCTGGCCTTCGCCAATGGTCATCGCCTGGAAGGGCGTCTCCATGACGGTTTCTCGGACGCGGGCCGTGGCGTGACGCTCGATGCGCATGCCTGGCCGGTGGATGCCCGGCGCGAGGTGCTGGTGGTCGATCGCCTCTGCGATCCCGCCCTGCGGCGTCACCTGGCCTACGCCAAGGACCTGCGCTCTCAGGCGCCGCTCTCGCGCCTCAAGGACCTGGTGCGCTACGTCTACGACCAGCTCGGGGGCCCGGTGGCTCGCATCGAGGCCCGGGTGGTGCTCGCGGCCTCCACCCTGCGCGGCTGCCCCCTGCTCATCGGCGAGGTGGACCGCGCCCTGGGCGGCGGTCTCTCGCGCCATCGCGCCCTGCTGTTCCAGGTGCTCGCCGACGAGGCGGGGTTGCCGTGCGCGCTGGTGCGCGGCAGGGCGGGCCTGATGCCTGGCGGCCACGCGTGGAACGAGGTGACCCTCGGTGAGGGGGCCGAGGCGGTGCGGGTGCTGGTGGATTTGTCGCGGCTTCCCGAGCAGGCGCTCGTCTCGTTGATGGATCCGCGCACGGCCCGCTACTACCGGCCTGAGGCGGGAGGGGCGTCATGAGCCGCATGCGCCGCACCACGACCCAGCGCCTCGCCACCGGAGATCTGCTCGACGGCTACGTGATCCTGGGCCTGATGGGTGAGGGGGGCTTCTCGAAGGTCTACCGGGTCCGCCTGCCCGATGGGGGCGAGGCGGTCCTCAAGCTCGCCAAGCGCGCGAGCCCCAACCCCTTCGGCGGGGGAACCCTCGCCTTCGGCTTCGCCCAGCCCATGGCCTTCCATACCGGCGGGCTCGGCGCCAGTGACCTCACTCCGAGCCAGATCCTGGCGCGGGAAGGCCGCCTGCTACAGCGCCTGGCCGATCCGCTCTTCCCAAAGGTGCTCGCCATGGGGAACCTGGGGGCGCGGGCCTACGTGGTGTTCGAGGCGATCGAGGGCGAGACCATGCGCAGCCGCCTTTCGCGTCGCGCCCGCATCCCGTTCGCCCTGTTCGTGGCGATCGCCGAGGCCCTCGCCCTGCGCCACCGGGAGGGCCGCTTGCCCTTTCACGGCGACCTCAAGCCCGACAACGTGCTCCTGGACGCCGAGGGGGGCTTCCGCCTGATCGATCCGTCGTGCGCGGCGGCCGAGGGGACGCCGCTCGGCTCGCGGACCCTGGTCACCACCCCCGCCTATTACCCGTACCTGATCCCCGACGATCGGGGCGCGCTCGCCCTGATGATGATCGAGGCCCTCGCCGGGGTCATGCCCCTGAGCGTGGAGCTGCCCTTCCCGCCCCAGCGCACCACCGAGGCCTTCCAGGTGTGGATGGACACCCTGATGGCCTCGGGTCGTGGGCGCTACGCCCAGGCCTTGCGCCACATGCCGCGGCTGGAGGATCTGTCGATCCTCATCTCGCACGAGCTGGCGGCGGTCTTGCTCAAGGCCTTGCGCCTGCGCCGCGCCGAGGACGGCCACCTGGACGTGGATCCGGGGTATGCGGGCTGGGCCGATTTCATCGCCGATCTGCGCCGCGCGATCGCCGTGGAGACGCCATGAACCTCAAGACCGCCCGCGTGATGGCCCTTGCGGCCCTCGAGCGCGAGGACTACGACGCGGCCATCCGCGCCTGTCTGCAGGGCCTCTACTCGGCCCCGCGGGCCACCGAGCTGCACCTGATCAAGGGGCACGTCCACATGCGCGCGGGCCAGCCCGTCGAGGCGGTCGCCGCCTTCGAGGCTGCGCTTGCGACCACGAGCGGCAGCACCCGGATCCGCGCCCAGCTCGCGGCCGCGAAGGATAAGGCGGGAGACCTGGAGGGCGCCATCGCGGAGTACCGGGAGGTGCTCTTGCAGGAGCCCCTGCGGGTCGCCGCCCGTTACAACCTGGCCCTCCTGCTGGTCGAGACCCAGGACGTGGCGGGCGCCATCCGGGAGTACCAGGAGCTCTTGCGCCACGAGCCCCAGTGCGTGCAGGCCTACAACAACCTGGGCGTGCTGCTCTCGGCCCAGGGCGACGCCGACGGGGCGATCGCAAGCTTCGAGCGGGCGCGTCGCGCCTGCCCCGAGGATCCGGTCTCGGCCCTCAACCTGGCGCGCGAGTGGGCCGCCCGGGGCGCCTACGCCCGCGCCGAAGAGGCCCTCTCCCTGGTGCTCGCCCTCTCGCCCGAGTTCGGCGAGGCCCTGGCTCTTGCCGCCTGGCTTCACCTGCGCCAAGGCCGCTGGGTCGAGGCCGAGCGCTACTATCGCCTGGCCTTCGAGGCCGGCTTCGACACCCCCGAGGTCCAGGCGGGACGCGAAAGTGCCATCCGTTCGCTCGCCTGAGGGGCCCAAGGCCTCGCGCTGGTTAGATTTGGGCCCGTGCTCGGTATATTGATCCCGGGTGGCGCCTGTTTGCTTCCAGGCCTGGCATGAGGGTGATCCGATGAAGAAACGCTGGCTGGGGGTTTCGCTGCTCGTCGCGGCGTCGGGCTGCGCCCTGCTGCCGACCCAGGAGGCCCCGAGCGCCCCCGATCTCGCGGGCCAGGTTCGGATGTCGGCCCTGGGCTTCCGCACCCAGGCCACTTCCATGACGGACATCGCCGACGCGGCCACCGTCAGCCTGATCGACGTGGCGGATAACCGTTCGATCGCGTCCAACGTCACCTCGACCGAGGGCAAGTTCAGCCTCACCTTCGGCCGCTCTTTCCGGCCGAGCGCCTCGGCGAGCTACTTCGTCGAAGCGGTCAAGGGCCTCGATGCCAACGCGGCGGGCAAGCCCGCGGCGCGCGTCCGTACCCTCGTTCGCTACCAGGACGGCAAGTGGATCTCCCTGACCGGAGAGACCATGTTCGTCACGGAGGGCAGCACCGCCGTTTCCGCGATCGTCAGCCACCGGAGCAAGTTCCCGGCGGTGGCGGTGGACGTGAGCGGCCTGATGGGCAAGCTCGCCTACAACGTGCCGGACAACAACCTCTTGCCGACGACCAAGGACACCTTCAACGACCGGGCGGACTATGCGAACTTGAAAAACGCCGAGTACCACCAAGTCTACGGCATGGTGGAGGCGGCCCTGACCCAGGACCGCGACCCGCTCGCCGGCATCGCCTACGAGAGCGGCAGCGACAGCTTCGTCCTCTCCAACAGCGGAGCCTCCACCCTCAACCTGACGCCCTCGGCGGCGACCGGGGCGAGCGTGGGGCAGACCCTCACGATCAAGGGGCTCACCTTCAGCGCCAACCCGGCCAACAACGTCGTCTCCATCAACGGGGTGGCGGCGGCACCCGTCTGGATCTCGGCCGATCGCCAGACGGCGACCTGCAGCATCCCGCTCACCGCCAAGAGCGGCCCTTTGGCCGTCACCGTGGACGGGGCGACCTACGGCGTGCCCAACTACCTGATCCTCTCAACCGCCGAGATCTCCATCACCTCGCTCGGGCGCTGAGTCCCTTCGACGCGAACGGCCCCCGGCTCAGGCGAGCCGGGGGCCGTTCCCAATGGGGTGATCAGGGGGTGACGGTGATCGAGGCCGTCGCCGTCAGGTTGCCCGAGCGGATCCAGACGAGGGCCGAGCCGGTGGCGCCGTTGGAGACGAAGCGTCCTTGCTGATCGAGGGTGCCGATGGGCGGCAGGTAGGAAGGCGGCATTGGGCTCGCCTCCGGATCGGGCGAGGCGTCCGGGTCGGGCTCGCTCGGCGCGGCAAGGGGCAGGTCCAGGTTCCAGGTCACGGTGGGCCCCAGGAAGCCCACGCCCGTATCGGTGGTTGCCTGGGCGGTGAAGGCGGCGCTGTCGGTCGCAGCGAGCGAGAAGGTCCAGCTCGCGGGCGAAATCCCGAGCGCCGAGAGGACGGTGAAGGTCGCGCCGCTCGGCGTCCCGCTCACGCCGTCCGCGACGGGGGTGATGGCCCCGGTGCGGGCGCCGACCGGCACGAAGACCGAAACGCTCGCCTGCCCCTCGGGGGTGCCCGTGGCGCTGGCGCCGCCCTCGCCGAAGGTGAAGCTGGGGAAGAGGCCCCGATCGAGGCCAAGCTGGGCGCCCTCGATCAGCACCGAGATGCCGGGGCCGCCGTTGGTGGGGCTGAAGCCGGTGACGGCGGGGGTGGCGTAGGGGGTGAGCGTCACCGTGACCGGCACCCGGGTGTTGGCGAGAGCGTCGAAGTCGGCCGTGCCCTCGGCGATCGGCGTGTCGCCGCCGTCGTAGGCGGTGACGACCAGGTGGTAGTCGTTGCCTGCTGCAAGCTCCAGGGTTTCCAGGCTGATGGGCGCCTCGCCGGGCGGGCGCGTCACGTCCTTGGGCGTAGGGTTCTGCTCCGGCTGGGGGCCGGTGAAGACGAGGCGCAGGCGGCGGGTGCTGGTGGGGATCGCCTGGGCCACGTAGGGCCACTGGATGGCGATCGCCACCTCGCTTGTGACGCGCGCGACCTCGGGATGCGAAGGAGCGGGCGAGCCGATGGCCTGAGGGGCGCCGGTGCCGATCAGCGGGAGCTGCTGGCAGCCCACGAGAGCGAGGGCGATCAAAGCAAGCTGGAGGTGGGAAGACGGGCGCATGCGCTACCTCACGATCACGTCGACCTTGCTCTTGGCAAGGACCGTCAGGTTGCAGACGGCGGCAATTTTCGGGTCCTTGGCCGCCTTGGCGGTCAGGGTGACACTGCCGTCCTGCAGGGCCGTCACCAGGCCGCTCGCGCTCACGGTCGCAACCGTCGGGTTCGAGACCGTCCAGACCACGGCGCTCTCGGTGCTGCCGTCGCTGAGCGTGACGGTAGGCAAGAGCTGGCCCGTCGTCGGGTACCCGGCCGTGTTCTGGCCGTCCGGCGAGGGGACGTACAGCGTGAGGCTCGCGGGCGAGAGGGTCAAGCTCGTCACCGTGAGGGGGGTGGCCGTGACGCGGACCGAGACGGTCGCACGGAAGGAGCCCGAGGCCGCGGTCACGATCACGGTGCCCTGGTAGTTGTCGGTGGCGGCCTTGAGGTTGCCGTTCGCCTCGACGAGCAAGGCATGGTTGGGGACCCACGACCAGTTGGCGGTGGTCCCGAGCTCGCGATTGTCCGAGTACCGGGCCGAGACGGTCAGCTTGCCCTGGCGCGCGCTCGGAGTGGCGAGCGGAGCGCTCGTGATCGTCTGATCCGCAGGAGCGAGCAGGAAGGCGGTCACGGTGGGGCCCGCCGGCTTGGGAGTGGCGCCGCCGTTGTTCACCTGGCCGTCGACGCCCGAGCTGCCGCTGGGGGTGGGGGCGGGCGTGGCAACGGGGAGGGTGCCTGCTATTTCGTCGTTCTCAGGGCAGGCGGTCAGCAAGCAGCTGAGCGCAAGGGCAAGCGGAATGCCAAACCGGCGCATGGCCATGGTCTCCTATTTTTTGGAAAACCCTTCCTCGATCTCTTACCCGCCCCCTTGCCCTTCAAACGCCGTGGTGACTTAATTTCAAGGCGAAGCGCTGGATCAGAACCTGATCCAGCGCTTCTTGGTGTCTTTTGGGGGTGGTGCCTAGCGGCTCCAGACGGCCTCGGTGGGACCCCACTTGCCGTCGGTGCCCTGGGCGCGGACCAGGACGACCTGGCGGCTCTCGGTGAGACCCGAGGGCAGGGCGAGGGCGGCCGTGGTGCCCTGAGCGCGGACCTTGGTGCCGGTGCCGGGAGCCCCCGCCTGGCCGACGAAGGTCTCGACCTGGGCGATGGGGGTGCTCGACTGGACCTGCACCTGGCCGCCTGCGACCTTGACGCTGGTCAGGGCGGGGCCGAAGACCGCGTCGGGGTTGTCGGCGAGCTTCAGCAGGTATAGGGCGCCGGGGCGGTTCTCGTTCCAGAACTGGGTCATCTTGGCGTAGGGGGGATCGAAGTTGTCGCCCCACGAGCCGATCTCGCTGGTGTACGAGAGGATCCCGAGCTCGCCGAAGGCCCAGTCGGTGGTGTCGCCCGAGGTCTTGTAGAGGTCCTTGGACTGCTGGGGCTTGTAGCCCGAGAGCGCACCCAGCTTCATGCCGATGGCGGGCAGGCGCTTGTCGGGGGGCGGCGCGTCCGAGAAGCCCCAGGGCCACAGGATCAGGTTGCTGAAGCTGTGGTAGGTCATCAGGAAGGCGAACTTGCGGCTGCTGACGAGCTGCTTGATCGCCTGGGTCTCGGGCTCCGAGAAGGCGCCCACGCCCATGAAGGTGTCGTTCTCGGGATCAGCGCTCGCGCCGCCGTTGTTCCACTTGTAGCCGTAGTTGCGGTTGAGGTCGACGCCGATGCGGCGCTTGCCGCCGGTGACGATGTTGGTGTTCTTGCGCTGGTTGGCGCCCTTCTCGGCGTGGACGTGGCCGTCGGGGTTGACGGTCGGCGCCAGCCAGATGTCGCGCGAGTCGACGTAGGCGGTGATCTCGGGGTCCTTGCCGTAGCCCTCGAGCAGCATGTGGGCGATGTTCAGCACGATCTCGGGGGTGACGATCTCGCGGGCATGATGGTTGCCCAGGAAGATGACGCCCGGCTTGCTCGCGGTGTTGCCGCGGCCGATCTTGAGGACGTAGAGGTCGTGGCCGGTCTTGCCCTGGCTCTTCTCCCAGCTGTCGCCGAAGTCTTCGAGCTTGGTCAGCTCAGGGTACTTGGCGGCGAGCGCCTTGAGGTCGGCCTCGATCTCGGTGGTGGTCTTGTAGCCCTTGTCGAAGGAGTTGCCGAGGGTGCGCGTGGACTCGACGGGCAGGTTGAGGCGCTCGATGACCGCGAGCGAGGCCGCGTTGGCGCTACCCTTGACCCGCTTGCCCTCGACGCCCCAGACGTCGAAGCCGGCGTTGACCAGCTCGGTCAGGTTCTTGGCGTTGTCGTGGGTGACGGTGACGTTGACCAAGCCGGTGGTCGAGCGGGCGGCAGCGGCCTTCAGCTTGGAGACCTCAGCGGGGTCGGCCCCGGTACGCATGGGGTTCATGCTACAACCGGCGAGCAGGCCGAAGGTCAGGGCGACTGCGGCTACCTTGCTCCAGGGAGAGAGGGAACGGGACATTCAGCAACTCCTCCGATAAACGGGACTTAACTCATGCTTAATCTTACTCTTAATATCCCTTGATCTGAAGGAGGACTTGCGTCGGTTTTTAAAAAAATTCCCCGCCCCTTGGTGGGACGGGGAGGAAGCGTCGATCAGCGGCCGGCTGCGACGGGCTCGGGAGGCTGGGAAGGCGTGGCGGGTTTGCGGCCCGGCCCGGTCTCGGGCAGCAGGAGGCCGCCCAGGGCGAGCACCCACGAGAAGGCCGCCCAGATGCCGAAGCCCAGGGTGAAGGTGCCGGTCACGTCCCGCAGGTAGCCCACCACCACCGGCGAGAGCGACGAGAAGACGTAGGCGAAGCTGAAGACCGTTCCCATCATGAGGCTGACCTTCTGCGGGGTCATGCCGGGCAGCTCCATGGGGGCGGTGAAGAGGGGCGAGACGTAGGTGAACAGCGCCACTCCGAGGCACACGGCCGAGAGCATCAGGAGGGCGGGCTGGTTGAAGAGGAACATGCCGAAGCCCGCGAAGCCCATCAGCATGCCCGCCCCGATGATGAAGGGCCGGCGCAGGCCGAGCTGCTTGGTGAGGATGCCCGCGATGATGGCGGTCGGGATGCCGACCAGGTTGAAGAGGCCCGTGTACTGGGAGGCGGCGGCCTTGGTCATGCCGAAGGCCTCCATGTAGTACTTGGGCAGCCAGGTGTTGAAGGCCAGGTACAGCGCGAGCGGGCCCGCGAAGCTCAGGGCGATGATCCAGGTCTCCTTCATTCGCCACACGTCCGCGTAGCGGGCCTGCTCGGCGCTCTGGGCCTTGGCGTCTTTGGCCG
Source organism: bacterium (assembly GCA_017744355.1). Lineage (NCBI taxonomy): Bacteria > bacterium. Next base: position 119,887 of record JAGIBK010000005.1, read on the forward strand.
CGAGGCGATCGCGCCCGAAGATGGCCCAGGCGACCAGGAGCCCCACGCTGATCAGGCCGTAGACGAGCAGGGTCTTGCGCCAGCCGAGCACGCCCGAGAGGGGAACGGTCGTGAAGAGGGTGACGGTGATGCCAGTATTGACCGCCACGTTGTTGAGGGCGTTGACCAAAGGCAGTTCGCCCTTGGGGAACCACTGCATCACCGCGGCGCTCAGGAGGGTGACGACCATGGCCCCGCCCACCCCGAACACGAAGCGCGAGACGAGAAACAGGTTGAAGTCGCCGGCCAGAGGCGCCAGGGCCGCGCACGAGATGCACAGGCTGCCGATGAGCACGGTGCGCTTGATGCCGATCTTGACGGCCAACAGGCCCGTGACGAGCGGGGCGAGGACCTTGGCGAAGGAGACCAGGGTGTTGATCAGGCCGAACTGGGCGGCGGTGATGTGGAAGCTTCCTTGGATCTCGGCGCTGAGGGGCGTGACGGCGATCCACGAGAGGCCGAAGACCGCGTAGGTGAGAAACAGCAGGGCCTCGATGACGAAGCGGTACTGGGTGGGCTTGTCGGTGGTCACGGTCTTCTCCATTATCACTAGCCGCGGGCGCTAATCGTCGCGGCCTGGGCGGCGCGCAGGGCGTTCTTCACGACCTTGCCCGCCGAGTTGCGGGGCAGGGCGTCGCTGAAGACGACCGACTTGGGGATCTTGTACTTGGCGAGCCGGTCTCTGAGGAAGTCGAGCACCTCGGCCTCGGTGAGCATGTGGCCCTCGCGCAGGACCACGAAGGCGCGGCCGACCTCGCCCCACTTGGGGTCGGGCACCCCGATCACCGCCGCTTCGTGGATGCTCGGGTGGTGGTGCAGGGCCTTCTCAAGCTCGGCGGGGTAGACGTTCTCGCCGCCCGAGATGAAGAGGTCCTTCTTGCGGTCCACGATGTAGTAGTACCCCTCTTCGTCGCGCCGAACCAGGTCGCCGGTGTGCAGCCAGCCGTCACGGATGGCGTCGGCGGTCGCTTGGGGATTGCGCCAGTAGCCCGCAAACACGTGGGGGCCCGAGATGAGCAGCTCGCCGATCTCGCCGGTGGCCACCTCCTTGCCCTCGTCGTCCACCACCCGCACGTCCAGGTGCATGTTCGGGAAGCCCACGCTGCCTGCCTTGCGCACCGAGTCCTTGGCATCGAGGGTGAAGCAGTTGGGGCCCGCCTCGGTGAGGCCGTAGCCCTGCTTGAAGGTCACCCCGCGCCGGGCGTAAGCCTCGATCAATGGCACCGGGCAAGGGGCGCCGCCCGTGATGAAGAAGCGGATGCTCGAAAGGTCCGAGCTCTCGAAGTTGGGCGCATCCAAGAGCATCTGGAACATGGTGGGCACGGCGAAGACCACGGTGCAGCGCTCCTGCTCGATGAGCGAAAGCGAGCGCGTCGCGTCGAAGCCGCGCATCACCACGACCGTGCCGCCTCGGTGCAGGAGGGGAGTGGTCAGGACGTTGAGACCGCCCGTGTGGAAGAACGGGGTGTGGGCGAGGGTCACGTCGTCGTGGTGCAGGTCCCAGCCGACCTGGGTGTTGATGGCGTTCCAGGTGATGGTGCCGTGGGTGAGGATAGCGCCCTTGGGATTGCCCGTGGTGCCCGAGGTGTAGAGGATCAGGTGCGGATCGTCGAGGGCGATCTCGGCGGGGGTGGGCACCTCGTCGGAGGCCATGGCGAGCAGGTCCTCGTAGGCGGTCAGCATGCCGTCCGGAGCGAGGGGGACCACATATTCGAGCGCAAGCTGCGGCAGGATCTCGCGGACCAAGGCGTCGAACTCGGGTCCGTAGAACAGGGCGCGGGGGCCGCAGTCGTCGAGGATGTAACGGACCTCGGGGGCAGCCAGCCGCCAGTTGATCGGCACCAGCACCGCGCCGAGCTTGCCCGCTGCGAAGAAGAGCTCCAGGACCTCGCTACAGTTCTGAGCGAGGACGGCGACGCGATCGCCCTTCTGGATGCCGAAGCGGTGGCGCAGGACATGGGCCAGGCGATCGCAACGCTGGTTGAGCGTCCGGTAGCTCAGGCGGCGCTCGCTCGCTTCGTCGATGACGGCGACCTTCTCAGGGGTGTAGGTCGCCCAGCGGCTGAGCCAGTCTCCAAAGTACATGCCGATCCTCCTGTCACGGGTGGGGGGCTGAACGTTGGAGAGGACGTTAAGTTTTGTTTGTTACAGGTCGGTTACAGGGGCCGATCGGGTGATGCGCTCGAACAGCTCCTCGGTCTCGGGCATGGGGTCCACGTCCAGCTCCTCGGCGAGGGCCGCGACGCAGCGGTCGTAGGTGCGCAGGGCCATGGCGCGATCGCCTTGGCGGTAGTAGGCGCGCATGAGCAGGCGGTAGGCCTCCTCGACGGAGCGGTCCTTTTCGAGCAGGCGCTGGCACCAGTGGGCCGAGCCCGCGTCGTCGCCCCGCTCGGCCAAGAGGCGTGACAGACGCAGAGCCGCCTCGTTGTAACGGTCCTTGAGGCGCTCGCGCTCTTGCTCGCACCACGCGTCGTAGTGGACGAAGTCCTGAAGGAAATCCCCCTCGTACAGCTCCAGGGCCTCGCGGTAGCACGCGCTGGGGTCCTCGCCCATGGCCTCCGTGGCCCGGGCGGCTTCCAGCAGGCGCTCGCACTCGGCCACGTCGAGCCAGACGTCGGCACCCGTCATGAGGCCGTAGCTGAGCCCCTCTCGGCGGATGAAGCGCGGTGCCTGACCGCTGGCGCGCTCGGGCTCCAGGGCCTTGTTGAGGGCGTTGAGGGCCACCCGGAAGGTCTGGTCGGCGGCCTTCGCGTCCAGGTCGGGCCACAAGAGGTCCAGGATCCGGGTCTTCGGCAGCCACTGGCCGCGGTAGGTCACGAGCAGGTGGAAGAGCTGGCGGGCTTTCTCGCGGCCCCAGGCGCGATCGCCCAGCTCCTGCGCGCCGCGCCACACCCGGAACTTGCCGAGGGTACGGATCCTGAGCACTTCCACGTCTAATGCTTGGGGGGCGCTCTCCTCTTCCTGGAGCCAGGGCTGGAGGGTCGCTTTGGGCACGCCCAGCGCAAGGGCGTCGTCGCAGAAGGCCTGAGCATCCTCGGTGCGGGCGAAGCCCAAAAGGGTGGGGCGCTTCAATAGGAAGCCGTAATCGTGCTTGCGGACGAGGGCAGCGAGGGTGCGGAAGCGCAGGGCGAGGGCCTTGGGCTCGCGCAAAGCAATCGAGAGGCGCGCGAAGCACAGAGCGCAGAGCGCCTGACCGAACGGGTCGCCGCAGCGCTCGAAGCCGCTCTGAGCCTGCATGAGCCAGCGCTCGGCCTTGGGGTCGCCCGCCGCGGCGTAGACGGCGCCGAGCGAGAGGCCCAAGAGCGCCGAGAGCCACACGTCGCCGGTCGCCTGGGCAAGCTCCAGGCCCTCGCGGGCGAAGGCCTCGGCTTCAGAAAGCCGGCCCTGGCGCCCGGCCAGCAGCGCGAGGCCCATCAGGGGCTCGGCCTTGAGACGTGCCACTCCCACGGGGACGGCAAGGGCGAGGGCCTCGCGGTAGCGGGCCTCGGCCGTTTCGGTTTCCCCTTGTACCAAGTAGGCGTGCCCTTCGCGGATCAAGGCGACGGCTTCGGTCCAGCGGGCGCCTTGCCGACGAGCGCGTTCCAGGGCGCTCGTGGCGTGGGCGAGGGCTGCTTCGCCGCCGCCCGTGAGGGCCTCGATGAAAGAAAGGATGAGGGCGGCCTCTCGATGGGCCTTGGTCGCGCCTTCCCGGTCGGGAGCGACGGCTGCGATCAAGAGGGCATGGGCCGAGGCCAGGCGCCCGGTGCGCAGGAGGATGCGCCCCATGTGCTCGAGGGTCTCGGGGCGCGCGCTCAGGCCCGCCTCTTCGAGCATGCGCTCGGCTTCGGGGGCGCGGCCCTGGTTGAGAAGGTTCTCGGCCAGGTGGGCGCGAAGCGCACTCTGGCGCGCGGGGTCCGGGTCGCAGGCGAGGGCTTCTTGAAGCCAGCGCTCGGCCTGGGCCGGTTGCAGGGTGTCCAGGTAGACCATGGCCTTGGCCGCAAGCGCCTGGGCGCGGGCCTCGGGCATCTCCGCCCAGCCCCGCTCGGCTCGGTCGTACCAGGCGATCGCCTCGTCGAAGCGCCCGGCGAGGCGGCAGGCGTCGCCGTAGGCGAGGGTCAAGTCAGGGGTGCGCTCCACCAATTCGGCGGGCAGAGCCGCAAGCCACGATCCGAGCGGCGCGAAGCGCCCCTGCCGTACCATCTCGGGCGCAAGCCCCGTCATGAGGGCACAGGCCTCGGCGAGCGCACCGGCCGAAAGCAGGTGGGCGATCGCTTCCTCGTCGTCCCCCAGCACCTGCATGGCGTGGGCGGCCTCGCGGTGTGCGGCTTCGAGCGCGTTGCGCTCTAAAAGGCGCGCGAGCAGGAACTCTTGAAAAAGCGGGTGCAGCCGATAGGCGTTCGGGCCGAGTGTTGCCAAGAACAGGCCGCGCTCGCCCAGGCTGCGCAGGCGCTCGGGGGCTTCGGGGTCGTCCAGGAGCGCGCCGCAGGCCCGGGCGTCGAGCCGCGCGAGCGGGGCGACGGCCAGCAGCAGCTCGCGCTCGGCAGGTTGAAGCTTGGAGAAGACCTCGCGGGCCAGGTACTCGAAGAGGTCTCGCAAGGAGCCCGCTTCGTCCAGCCCGCTGGTGCCGCCCGCGCGCTGGGCGAGCAGTTGCAAGGCCATGGGCCAGCCTTCGGTCTTCGCGATGAGGCGATCGGCCTCTTCGGAAGCGGGTGTCTCGCTGCCCAGGTGCGCAAAGAGGGCGCGGGCCTCGTCCGGGGTGAAGGCGAGGGTGCTTTGATCGAGCACCTGAGCATCCCCTTGCAGGCGATAGCGGGCGAAGTCGGGCAGCTCGGGCCGCTGGCGCGAGACCAGGACCAGGTGCAGCGCAGGCGGCAGGTGTGTCAGCAGGTGGTTGATGAGGGCGAGGGCCTCGGGGGCGCCGTGCAGGTGATGAAAGTCATCGAGGACGAGCCAGGCTTCCTCATCCAGGCGATCGAGCAAGCTATCCGCCAGGCGCTCGATGGCTTCCAGGCCGTGCACGCTGGCTCCGCCCGGCTGGGCCAAGAGGGCGAGGGCACCGTCAGCCACTCCAGGGAAGCGCCGGTGGGCGAGGTGCGCCAGGTGCAGGGCCAGGACCTGCGGGTCCCGGTCGCGCTCGGAGAGGGCGTACCACAGGGCGGCCTGCTTGCTGCGCTCGAAGTAGTCGGCCAAGAGTGCGCTCTTGCCGTACCCGGTGCCTGCGACCACGGCGACGAGCGGCAGCTCCCGCGCTCCATCCAGCCACGCGTCGAGCCGCTCACGCCTCAGCGGCGCGCGGCGCAGGCGCGGGGACAAGAATTTGGTACGCGTGACGACCTCAGCGCCGAACAAGCTGCCTCCTCTCGTTCCTCCTTAAGTACCCCCGCTCGATCTCGCTCAACCGGATCGCTCCTTCGTGATCCTTTCTTTAATGCAAGATGAACGATCTTTTAATTCAGATTGAATGCTTGACGGTCTATGATAAAAGGAGGTCTTCCCGAGCGTCTGGAGTTTTCGCCGATGCGTGCGCGTCCTTCCTGGCTCACCATGCTCCTCATGGCCGCTCTTGTCTCGGGATGCGGCGCATGGGATGGGAGCTCAATGGGCAGGGTACCGGATCGATCCAGTGATAGCGTTCGCGCGGAAGCTTCCGCGGGCGCTCGCTACCGCTTGGCGGGCACCGTTTCGGGCCGCGAGTGGCAGAAGCTCGAGCGCCTCGTGAGCACCTCGGACGACTTCCCCAAGGAGAAGCTGCGCCCCAACGGCCGCCACACCGACGCGGACATCGTGAAGGCCTTCGGTACCGACGCGCCTCCTTCGAGCGACGTGCTCTTGCACTACTATTCGGGCTGGGAAGAGGCCAAGGGCGTGCCGGTCCTCTTGGTCCACGGGACCATCCTCGATGCCACCAGCACCTGGATCAAGCCCCACGACCAGAAGGGCCTCGCCAAGGCCCTCGCCGAAAAGGGCCACCGGGTCTTCGCCGTCACCTTCGCCAACCGCCACGGGGACAATGTCCTGCAGGCCGAGCAGATCGCCTGGGCGATCGCGCGCATCAAGCAAGTGACGGGGGCCGCCGAGGTGGACGTGATCGCCCACAGCAAGGGCACCGTCGCTGCTCGTGCCCTGGCCTCGGACGTACGCTACGCCTGGATGCCCAAGTTCAAGCGCGACATCCGCCGTTTGGTGCTCATCGCCGGGCCTCACCTGGGCCTCGACACCACCTTCCGCCACCCGATCATCAACTACGGCCTGTATCCCGAGAAGAGCGATCCGCGCCTCAACGCCCCCATGTCCTGGACGGGGATGCTGGTGATGGGAGTGTGGGTCGACACCTCGGCCCAGACCATGTTCAAGAAGTTCGGCGACTACTTCCCCGGCCAGCTCCAGATGCTCGCGCGCTGGGACAAGGAGTACCCGCTGCCCCAGACCGAGGTGGACTGGTACACCACCTACCACGGCGGGCAGGGATTCTTGAGCCGCTCGCCCGGCATCGACCAGGCGATCGAGGACGGCGGGAACTTCATCGAGCTGTTGCGCCGCTCGCCCCTGGTCCCGAACGTCGAGCTCGCGGTGCTTGCGGGCAACCGCGCGGACCTCGCGGGCATCCACAACGAGCACACCGGCCCCTCGGACGGGGTGGTCTTCGTCAAGAGCGCCACGGCCACCGACGACATGACCCGCGCCGGCGCGCGGCTGGTCGCCAAGGACCTGTTGCACCTCAACCACATGGACCTCGTGATCTCGTCCCAGGCCCACACCTGGGTGGCCGACGTCCTGCGCTGACCATCTCCCTGAAATCTTCACCTTTTTCCAGGGCTTAGAGTCCTGGCCGCGGGGTATTTAGAGAATCCCGTGCCCTTTGGTTGGTGAAAAAGGTGTGAGATGAGCATCAAGCGTGTGGTCCCGCCCGTCGCCCTGGCTCTTTTGCTGGCGCTTGCGCCCCGCCCCGCCGTCGCCCTTCCGATCAACTTCGCGAACGCGAAGATCCCCGCCCCCGGTCACGGGCTGTTCATGGTCCATCCCACCCTGAGCGCCACCGGTGCCTCGCAAACCCTCTGGGGCAACCTGGAGCTGGGGGTCGCGGATCGCCTCAGCCTTTCGCTCGATGGGCTCGCGCTCGCCATGCCGCAAGCCAGCGATTTTGGGACTTCTTACCTGGGGCTCAGCTACTCGGCCGGACGCCTCTTGCCGTGGCTGAACCTGCGCCTTACCCCGCTCTACGGCTTCAAGGTGGGGCGCTTCGGCGAGCGCCAGGCAGCCCTCAGGGCCTACCTCGACCTCTATCCCACGAGCCGCTTCACGATCTACACCATGGCGGCCTACCATCATCGCTTCGACGCCGCCGCGCCGGGGGCCGCACGCTTCGATGTGGCCGGCGAGTACCGCCTGATGGACGGGCTCAACGCCGACCTCGAAGTGCTGTCGGGCACGCCCAGCTGGGACTTTGGGCCGAATTGCAGGTTGGCGATCGCTCCCGGCCTCACGGCGAGCATCGACCGCTACACCCTCAAGGCTTCTTTGCGGATCCCGGTGGTCAAGGCCGAGACGGCGCAGGCCCTCGAGGCGCCGTTCGTCGCTCTAGGGCTTGGGACGCGCTGGTAGCAGCGCCCCGGGGCGCTTTGCCGATCACGCGGATCGTATCCATCCCTTCGTCCATGGCGGGAGGGTTGAGCGAAAGGCGGTTCGCCATCTTGCGGATGATTTCCTCGTCCACGGGCTTGGAGCGCGTCTTGTTGCGCAAGAGGCAGGTTTCGAGCCCCACGTCGAAGACTTGCACCTCGACGTGAAAGCCCAGCTCCTTAAGTAGCTTGATCAGCGCGCGCCGGTAGCGCCGGACGGTATTGGTGTCGGAGATGACCACGTTTCGGCCCGCCTCGGCGGCCTTGCGGATCCGCCGTGCCTGCTCCCGGTTGATCCAGCCTTCGCGCGTGAAGTCCTCGTAGGACCCCGTCAGCTCCAGGCGCAGGTTGTCCCGGTTGATCTCCTCGTAGCCCTCGATGGCGGCGGCCTCGGTGCTCTTGCCGCAGCCGGGCATCCCGACCATGACGATTGCCTTCATGGCTCATCTCTCCTTGGCCTTCAGCTTATCACTCCGCGCATCTTGTGCTTGTAACGACGGGGTGTAACCGCCCTGTAACGTCGGGGGTCTAAGCTGCAGGGCAGTCAGTGAATCGAGCAGGAGGAAAGCCGCCATGTCGAACGCCTCGTCCCAGACCGACCCCTTCGCCGCCTGGAAGCAGATGTTCGACCAGTTCGAGCAAGCCTTCTCCAAGCCCCTGCAAGAGACGCTCAACAGCGAGGCCTTCGCCGCGACCCTGGGCGATACCCGCGAGCGCCAGATCGCCTCGCAGCAGGCCATGCGCGAAGGGATGGAGAAGTATCTGCAGAGCATGCGGGTGCCCACCAAGTCCGATCACGCGGCCCTCGCTGCTCAGGTCGTCGCCCTCGAAACCAAGATCGAGGCCCTCGAAGACCGCTTCGACGTCGTCGAGGACAAGCTCGACCAGATCCTCGCCAAGCTTTCGACCCTGAACTCGGCGCCCGCCGCGGCTCCGGCCGCGCCCAAGTCCCGCCGCTCCCGCTAACACGTTTCGCTCTAAATAGGAGAATCCGATGAACAGCACCACCGAGCGTCCCCTCTTCGACACCACCTCGCTGACCGGCGAGTTCTGGGGCATGGCCCGCACCGGCCTCCAGACCATGTTCTGGGCCCAGGAGCAGGCGGATGCCTTCGCCACCGCATGGCTCGAGCAGACCCGCGTGAGCCGCATGGAAGGCCAGAAGCTCGCCGAGAGCATGCTCTCGCAGGCCAAGGCCAACCACGAGGCCCTCAACCGCATGGTCGAAGGCGGCGTCCGCGACACCATGCGCTGGGCCCCCGGCGGGATCTCGTTCGTCCAGCGCTAGTTTCAATTGCTTCCCCCTCGCCTTGATAGGCGAGGGGGAAGCTTGTCGTTACGTGAGAGGATTCGCATGAGCAGCCACACCGAATCGACGGACCAGGCCAAAGAGGCCTTCGAGCGCACCCTGAAGCGGACCGAGGCCGCCATGGCCTACGCCAAGCGCCCGCTTGCGCCCATGGTGGGGCAGACCCCCAAGGACGTGGTCTGGACCAAGAACAAGGCTAAGCTGTACCGCTACCATGCCAAGGGCGAGCGCAAGCACGCGACCCCGATCCTCTTCGTCTATGCCCTGATCAACCGCCCCTACATCCTGGATCTCGCGCCGAGCAACAGCATGGTCGAGTTCCTGGTCGGCGAGGGCTACGACGTCTTCCTGCTCGACTGGGGCATCCCCGGTGAGGAGGACGCGGGCCTCAAGTTCGACGACTACGTGCTCGACTACATCCCCCGGGCGGTCAAGCAAGTGCTCAAGCACTCGGGCGCCAAGGACTTCAGCCTGATCGGCTACTGCATGGGCGGCACCATGGCGACCATGTACGCGGCCCTGCACCCCGAGGCCCCCTTGCGGAACCTGGTGCTGATGGCGACCCCCATCGACTTCTCGGAGGCGGGCCTCTTCTCCAACTGGCTCGACCCCAAGCACTACGACGTGGACCGGGTGGTGGACGCCTACAAATTGGTGCCCGCCGATTTCGTCGAGTTCGGCTCCAAATTGCTCAAACCGATCCAGAATTACATGAGCCCCTACGTGACGCTCATGGACCGGCTCGACGACGAGCAGTTCGTGCAGGGCTGGTTGGTGATGAACCACTGGATCAACGACGGCATCCCCTTTGCGGGCGAGGCCTTCCGCCAGTGGATCAAGGAACTCTACCAGCAGAACAAGCTCGTCAAGGGCGAGATGCGCCTTGGCGGCCGCACGGTGGACCTCTCGAACATCCGCTGCTCGCTCTTGAGCGTGGTCGCCGAGCTGGACCACATCGTGCAGGTCTGCCAGTCCACCCCGCTTCTGAGCCGCGTGTCGAGCGACGATGCCGAGCAGCTGGCCATCAAGGCCGGGCACGTGGGGCTGGTCGCAGGGCGCAGCGCCAAGCAAAAGTTCTTCCCCAAGCTCGATACCTGGCTTGCCGCCCGCTCCAACTAAACGAGGAGAATCCAATGCGCCTTCAGGACAAGGTCGTCATCATCACCGGCGCCGGCCGCGGTATCGGCCGCGAGAGCGCCCTCACCCTCGCGCGCGAAGGCGCCCGGGTCGTCGTCTGCGATCGCGAGCCGCAGGGCGTGGCCGCCACGGTCGCGGCCATCGAGACGACGGGCGGCAAGGCAATGGGCCTGACGGCCGATGTCACCAAGCGCACGGACCTGCAGGCTTTGGCCGATCGGGTCGTGGCCGACTGGGGCCGGATCGACGTGCTCATCAACAACGCGGGCATCACCATGGACGCGACCCTCGCCAAGATGACCGAAGAGCAGTTCGACCGGGTGATCGACGTGAACCTCAAGGGCGTCTTCAACTGCACCCAGGCGGTGTTGCCCCACATGATCGCCCAAGGCAAGGGCAAGATCATCACCACCACCAGCGTGGTCGGCCTCTTTGGCAACTTCGGCCAGACCAACTACGCCGCCACCAAGGCCGCCGTCATCGGCATGACCAAGACCTGGGCCAAGGAGCTCGGTCGCAAGGGCATCACGGCCAACGCCGTGGCGCCGGGCTTCATCGCCACCGAGATGACCGAGGCCATGCCCGAGAAGGTGCTCGTCGCCATGAAGGACAAGACCCCCGTGGGGCGCCTGGGCCAGCCCTCGGACATCGCCAAGGCCTTCCTCTTCCTTGCTTCGGACGACGCCGACTTCATCAACGGCCACGTGCTGAGCGTGGACGGCGGCCTGATCATCTGATCCCATTCAGGCGGCGAGGGGCTTGACTCTCCTCGCCGCTTGCTTGTATCTATAGGTTAGAATTATTCTAAATTTAGCCCCATGACAAAGGAGCGCCTCCCTTTCTATGAGACAAGCCATTCGTTTCTCGCTGCTTTCGGCGGCGGCGATCGCCATCGCCGCGGCCCTTGGTGCCCCCGCTCAGGCGGCGGTCCCGGCCTCGGTCCGCGCCCAGTGGGAAGCCTTCATCCTGCCCGAGAAGCCGCCCGTGCCCAAGGCCAATCCCATGACCCCGGCCAAGGTCGAGCTGGGGCGCCAGCTCTACTTCGACCCCCGGCTTTCGAGCACCGGCAAGGTCTCGTGCAACTCCTGCCATGACGTGATGGCGGGCGGCGAGGACAACCGCGCCACCTCGCTCGGCGTCTTCGGCAAGACCGGCGGCCGTTCGGCCCCCACCGTCTGGAACTCCGCTTTCTTGTCGGTCCAGTTCTGGGACGGCCGTGCTGCGAGCCTCGAAGAGCAGGCCAAGGGCCCCATGGTCAACCCGGTCGAGATGGGCAACCCCAACCACGACGTGGTGGTCAAGCGCCTCGCGGGCATCCCCGGCTACGTCAAGCAGTTCGATGCGGTCTACGGCAAGAACAGCCTGAACATCGACAACGTGGCCAAGGCGATCGCCGCCTACGAGCGCACCCTCGTCACCCCCAACAGCGCCTTCGATCGCTACGTGAAGGGCGACGAGAAGGCCCTCACCCCGGCCGCCAAGCGCGGCATGGACCTGGTCCAGCAGCTCGGCTGCATCAGCTGCCACAGCGGCCAGAACTTCTCGGGCCCCCCCATGCCTGAAGGGACCGGCTTCTACCAGCGCTTCCCCCGCATCCCGAGCGCCTACGACGCCAAGTACCAGCTCAAGAAGGACCTGGGCCGCTACGAGGCGACCCGCACCGAGTCGGATCGCCACATGTGGCGAGTGCCCACCTGGCGCAACGTGGCCAAGACCGCGCCCTACTTCCACAACGGCTCGGTCAAGACCCTCGACGAGGCGGTGCGCGTGATGGCCAAGTCCCAGCTCAACACCACCCTCACCGATGGCCAGACCAAGGACATCGTGGCCTTCCTGAGTTCGCTCACGGGCGAGTTCCCCAAGCAGAAGGCCCCCAAGCTGCCGGTCTAGTAGCAGCCATGACAAAGAGGCCCGACGGCAATCCGTCGGGCCTCTTGAATTTGGGTCTTACATCGCGGTCCAGCCGCCGTCCACCAAAAGAGTCTGGCCGGTCACGAGGCTCGCGGCGGGCGAGGCCAGGTAGACCACGGCGCCGACGATCTCTTCGGGGGTGCCGAGGCGGCCGATGGGCAGGCGGCGCAGGATGTCCTCCTTGAAGCCCGGATCGGCGAAGGTGACCTCGGTCAGCGGCGTCTCGACGAAGGTCGGGCCCACCGAGTTGACGTTGATGCCGTGCTGGGCCCACTCGATGGCGAGCACGCGGGTCAGGTTGACCACGCCCGCTTTGCTGGAGCAGTAGGCGGCGCGCTTGAAGTAGCCGACCACCCCGTTCTGGGAGGTGATGTTGACGATGCGCCCGCCGCGTCCCTGCGCGACCATCCGGCGGCCCGCGGCCTGGCACGCGAAGAAGGTGCCCTTGAGGTTGATGTCGAGCACCTTGTCCCAGTCCTCCTCGGTGACCTCGAGGGCGGGCTTGGGGATGTTGATTCCGGCGTTGTTCACGAGCACGTCGATGCCGCCGAAGCGGCCCACGGCGGCCTCGAACACGGCCTCGATCGAGGCGACCGAGGTGATATCGAGGGAGACTGCGAGCGCTTCGCCTTCGAGGGCGGCGATCTCGGAGACCGTCTCTTCGGCGAGCGCCATGCGGCTGGGCAGCTCGGTCAGGACGACCTTGGCGCCCGAGGCGGCGAACCCGAGGGCGATCGCCTTGCCCAGGCCGGAGCCCGCGCCGGTGACGACGGCGACCTTGTCGGTCAGCCGGAAGTTGGGCAGGACGTGGGCGAGGGCGTCGGAGGCGCGGGCGGTCGTATCGAGCATGGCCTTCTCCTATCGGTTCGAGGGGGATCGCAATCGTTCATAGCCCCCGCTCGTTACAGCCTCGTTACAGGGCCTTGTAACCGCTGCGTAACGGCGCATCGCTACCTTTGGAGGCGTCGCTCACCCTACCTGGAGAGATCCGATGCCCGAAGCCCCCCTGAAACCCGCTCCTTTGCTGACCACCAAGCAGGTCGCCACGATCCCCGAGCTCAACCTCGCGTGCGGCGAGCGCCTGCGCGAGGTCACGGTGGGCTTCGAAACCTACGGCCGTCTCAACGAGGCGCGCGACAACGTCATTCTCATCTGCCACTTCTTCTCGGGCCACTCGCACGCGGCGGGCCGCTACGCGCCTGACGACCAGGAGCTCGGCTGGTGGGACGCGGTGATCGGGCCGGGCAAGGCCATCGACACCGATCGCTACTTCGTCGTTGCGATCGACGCGCTCGGTTGCGTTCGCACCGACGCCCCTCACGGGGTGACCACCAGCGCGGCGAGCATCGACCCGGCGACCGGCGAGCCTTATGGGCCCACCTTCCCGGCGCTGGCCATGGCGGACGCGGTCGCAGCCCAGCGCCATGTCCTTACCCAACTCGGCGTCGAGCGCCTCGCGGCCGTGGCGGGTCCCTCGCTCGGGGCCATGCAGGCTCTGGAGTGGGCCGTCTCGCGCCCCGGCGAAGTCGATCGCGTGATCGCATCCATCGGCCTGGCCGAGTTCCAGCCCCGCGAGATCGGCCTCTACCGGGTGATGATGGACGCCATCCGCCTCGACCCGCGCTTCAAGGACGGTCGCTACGACCGCGAGGACCCGCCCATCGAAGGCTTGGCCGCTTCGATCAAGCTCATGCTGCTGCTCTCCAGCGGTCGCGAGACCCTTCAGGAGTCTTTTGGTCGCGCTTTCGCCGACGCGGAGTGCGATCCTCGCCTGGATCGCACTGCCGAGTGGCAGGTGGAGACCTGGCTCGAGACCGAGGGTCGCCGACGTGCCGCGCTCTGCGACGCCAATGCCTGGATTGCGATGCTGCGCGCCAACATGCGCTGGGATCTGGCCCACCGTCACGGCTCGCTCGCCCAGGCCTTCGCGCGGCTCAAGGCACGCGTGCTGCTCATCCCCGGCGAGGGCGACGAGCTGGCGCATCTGCCCAGCTACCACCTGCCCATGGTGCAGGCCCTGGAAGAAGCGGGCGCGGATTATGCGGTCGCGCCCTTGCCCCCGAAGCGCGGCCACCTGGCGGGCCTCGCCGACATCGGGCTCGTCGCGGACGCCATCCGGGCGTGCCTGGAGACCCCGCTTCGGGCCTAGGGCCTTCGTTCTGGTTGCTTGAGGAACCATGCCTGTTAGGCTAAAATTGGCGTGGCTTCGCCCTTTGATGGCGAAGGAACGGATGGGCCGATTGCGAGAGGGTCTGGGCGAGGGATGATCGACAATACGATCCTGGAAGCCAATGAGCGGGTGCGCGTGGTCGCCGACCAGTTCGCGGAGATCCTCACCGAGGTCAAGCGCGTTATCGTCGGGCAGGCCACGCTCCTGGAGCGCCTGATGATCGCCCTCTTGGCGGATGGCCACATCCTGCTCGAAGGGGTGCCGGGCCTGGCCAAGACCCTCTCGATCAACACGATCGCCAAGGTCATGCAGGCGGATTTCGCCCGCATCCAGTTCACGCCGGACCTTCTTCCCGCGGACCTCCTGGGCACCTCGATCTTCGATGCCAAGAAGGGCCGCTTCCAGACCAAGCAGGGTCCCATCTTCGCCAACTTGCTGCTTGCCGACGAGATCAACCGCGCGCCGGCCAAGGTCCAGAGCGCGCTCCTGGAGGCCATGGCCGAGCGCCAGGTCACCATCGGCGGCGAGACCATGCCCCTGCCCGATCCCTTCCTGGTGCTCGCCACCCAGAACCCCATCGAGAACGAGGGCACTTACCCGCTCCCCGAAGCGCAGCTCGACCGCTTCATGTTCAAGGTCAAGGTGGGCTACCCCACCAAGGCCGAGGAGCTCGAGATCATCGAGCGCATGACCAACCCCCAGCCCGTCGAGCTCAGCCGCATCGGCACCCCCGAGCTGATCCGCCAGGCCCGCGAGATCATCAGCACGATCCACGTCTCGGACAAGATCAAGCGCTACGTGGTGGACATCGTCTACGCCACCCGCACCCCCAAGGACTATGGCCTGGAAGGGCTGTCGTCGCTCATCGCTTTCGGGGCGAGCCCCCGCGCGAGCATCTACCTGACGCTCGCCGCCAAGGCCCACGCCTTCCTCAAGAAGCGCGCCTACGTCATGCCCGAGGACGTCAAGGCCATGGCCCCCGACGTGCTGCGGCACCGGGTCCTTTTGTCCTATGAGGCCGAAGCCGAGGAGGTCTCGGTCGAGGATGTGGTCCGCAAGATCCTCGCCGGCATCAAGGTTCCCTAACCCCTCATGGCCGATCAGCCCGAGCTTTCCCGCCGGATCCGCCGCCTGGAGATCAAGACCACCCGCCTGGTCTCGAATATCTTCGGCGGCGAGTACCACTCGGTCTTCAAGGGCCGCGGCATCGACTTCGACGAGGTGCGCGAGTACCAGGAGGGCGATGACGTCCGGCTCATCGACTGGAACGTCACGGCCCGGATGGACCGCCTCTTCGTCAAGAAGTTCGTCGAAGAGCGCGAGCTGACCATCATGCTCGCGGTGGACCTGTCGGCCTCGCTATCCTTCGGCTCCAAGGGGCGCCTCAAGCGAGAGCTCGCCACCGAGTTCGCCGCAGCCATCGCCCTGTCGGCCATGCAGAACCATGACCGGGTGGGCCTTTTCCTGTTCAGCGACGGGCCCGAGCGCTTCGTGCCGCCCCGGCGGGGCCGGGCGCACGTTCTGCGGATGATCCGGGACATGCTGGTCTACCGTCCCGAGGGGCGCCGGACCCGCTACGCCGAGAGCCTCGCCTACTTCCAGAAGGTCCTGACCGGCCGGGCCATCGTGTTCGTGGTCTCGGACTTCATCGACCTGGATATGGAAGGGCCGCTCAAGGGCCTCTTGGCCAAGCACGACGTCATCGCCGTGACCCTGGTGGACCCCCGCGAGCTGGAGCTGCCGGACGTGGGCCTGATGGAGGTCGCCGACCCCGAGACGGGAGAGACCATGCTGGTGGACACGGGCAGCGCGCGCCTGCGCGCCGATTACGCCCGTCGGGCCAAGGACCTCGCGGACAACCGCTCGGCCCTGTTCCGCTCGCTCGGCATCGATGAGCTGGTGCTCAGGACCGATCAGACCTATGTGAAGCCCCTGGCTGAGTTCTTCGAGCGCCGTGCCAAGCGCCAGGTCCGGCGTCGGAGGGTGGCCCTGTGAGACGGCTTGCCATTGTTTCGGCGCTTGCCATGTCGGTGGCGATCGCGCCTGCCGCCTGGGCGTGCGAGAGCTGCAAGAAGAAGCCCGCACCCGAGGCGCCTGCCGCTGTCCCGGCTGTCTCGACCGAGCCACTCGAGAAGATCGAGTTCATGGCAGCCGCAACGGCGAGTGCCGCGCCCGAGGGCCTCTTCGTGACCCTCGAGGCCGAGCGCGTCGAGGCGGTGGACGACGAGGACGGCTACGTGACGGCCACCGGCAAGGTCCGCGCCGAGTACGACGGCATCACCCTCACCGCCGACGGCGTTCGCTTCGATCGTTCGACCATGCGCGGCGAGGCGAGCGGTAGCGTCCGCGTCTCGCAGGGGATCTACCACCTCAAGGCCGACCGCATCCAGTTCGATCTCGCCAAGCGCACGATCGACGCCAACGACTGGCAAGCCACCATCGAGCACCAGGCCTGGTTCGGCGGCCGGCGCCTCCACTTCGCTGAGGATCTCACCTACTCCGAGGACGTGCGGGTATCGCCGTGCGCCCAGGAGGACCCCGGCTACTGGTTCTCGGGCGATCGCCTCGAATGGCTGCCCAAGCGCTCCAGCTGGAACCTCAGCGGTCGCTGGGTGAAGGTCGTGGTCGGCGGGGTGCCGGTCATGGTCATCCCCTACTTCGTTGCGACCATTGGTCAGGAGGCGTGGAAGATGCGCCTCAACCTGCCGGAGACCAAGCTCGACGCCACGGTGGGCTTCAATGACGCGCAGGGCGTCTTCGTCGACGCGCGCGCGCCCTATCACCTGGGCCCGGAGATGCCGGGCTCCATTCCCGTCCGCGTCATGTCGTCGCGTGGTGTCTCGGCCGGGGTGATCCAGGACTTCCCCACCCTGGAGGGGGTGAGCGGCCGCTTCGACGCCAATTACACCCAGTACTTCCCCTGGATCCCCATCAATCCGGGGACGCCCGACCAGGGCCGTCAGGGGCCGCACGCCAACCTCTCGCTCGCCAAGGACTGGGGCGGGGCCCGTTCGGTCATGAACGTGGGCTACCGCGTCGACGTGGGCCGCCGCACCGACGAGCAGTACCAGGTGGACCCGGGCGGCTTCCCCGTCCATCGCCTGCCGGAGGTCACGACCACCTGGCAGAGCCAGGCGCTGGGTCCCGTGACCCTCGGGCCTTCGGTGCGTGCCGGCTACCTCTTCGAGGAGAACTCGGGGGTCGGCTCGGGGGTCCTGTCCGCCAACCTGCACATGGGCTTGCCGGGCTGGAATCCAAACTCTTTCTGGAGCACCGGGTTCTACGGCAGCGCGAATGCCGCCTACTACACGGCCGATCGCAGCCAATCCATCCTCACGCTCGGCATGGGAAACACCCAGCGCTGGACGCCCTGGCTCATGACCAACTTCAACCTGGAGACCCAGCCGGTCCTCAAGACGGGAGCTGGATCGGGCACCCCCTTCCTCCACGATCGGGCGACGGCCCTCGATCGTCTCACCCTGGGCTCGAACCTCTCGATCTACGGCCCCTGGGGCCTGGGAGCCGGGGCCTGGTGGACCCGGACCCACGATACGGGCAAGGTCGGGATGGGTGACCTGTGGTTCAGCCTGCGCTACGCCGTCAACTGCCTGAGCCTCGGCGTGACCTTCCGTCCGCCCCGTCCCGAGCAACCGTTCACCCAGTTCTCCTTCGACTACCAACTCGCGGGCTTCTAGCAGGAAGACCTTGTGATGGCGTTGGCGCACACCTAGGATGGAGGCGCTTGCGAAAGGAGGCCTGCGATGGCTGACGACCTTTCCCGCCTGGACACCGCCCGGCTCAACCCAGAGTCCAATGCCGATAACCCGCAGCGTGTCGGGATCGCCACCCTCATGGACGCGGTCGAGGGGGTGCGCTTTCCCATCAAGAAGGACCGATTGATCGCCCAGAAGGGCGACGAGACCATCGATCTGACGGGCGATCGCCCGGAGAAGCTCCGGGTCATGCTGCTGCGCGTGGATGACGATGAGTTCCTGTCAGTGACGGATCTGGTCCAAAAGATCGAGCACGCCCTCTAAGAGCTGCCGTGCGTGGGTACAATATCCCCAGAATCGGCT
The DNA here is from genome assembly GCA_017744355.1 of bacterium. NCBI lineage: Bacteria > bacterium. The sequence goes on from JAGIBK010000005.1 coordinate 138,127, forward strand.
TCTCATGGGGATATCCGCCGTGGCACTCATCAAGTCCAACCAGCTGATCCAGACCGGCACCGCCGTGGTGGCCGGCGATCAGATCATGGCCGGCGAATTCACCCCGGCGGTTTCGGTGCCGCAGCCTGCGCCGCAGCCGGAGGCCATCGAGCACGTCGTTCCCGCCCAAGCGCCCGAACCCGAGCCGGAGGCCTGGAGCGAAGAACCGATCGCCGAGGAACCGGCCTTCGTCCCCGAAGAGGAGGCCGAGCCAGCGTACGCCGAGGCGATCCCCTTCGAAGATCCCGGCGATGACGCCCCCGCCGGCGTCACCGACATGCTCGGCGACTTCGACGTCGAGCAGGACCAGGTGCTGCAAGCCGCCCATGAGGCCGCCGAGTACGCGGCCCAGGAGGCGATGGCCGGGTTCGGCGAGCCTGACGTGGGGTCTGCCATGGACGAGGCGGTTTCGGCGATCCAGGAGGCCTTTCCGGAGGGGGGGGCTCCCTTCGACGCGGCCCTCGAAAGCGTTACCCCCTACGTCGGTCAGCAGGCCGCCGCGGCCTTCGCCGAGATGGCTGCCCAGGCGGCGAACGATGCGCGTTGGCGCGAGCTCGCGACGGCCGAGGAGCAGCTCGCGGGCCTGGTCGATAACTACGCGCAGCGCGTGCTCTCCGATCCGCCCCCCGAGCTTGCGTTCCGTTCGCTCTTGGCCGAGCGCGAGGGGATCCTCGCCGAGGCCCGCCTCAAGGCGGCGCGCATGGTGCAAGAAGCCGAGGTCCGTGCCGCGCAGCTGGTCAACGAGGCCCATTCGCAGGCGGCCGGGATCATCCTCGAGATCGAGACCAAGCGCGAGGCCATGCTCGCCGATCTGCGCCAGCAGGGCTACGCCGAGGGCTACCAGGAAGGCCGCAGCCAGGCGGACGAGGAAGGCGCCAAGATCATCCAGGATGCCATGGACTCGCTCAACCGCATGGCGGGTGCTTTGCGTGAGGCGGTCAAGCAGAACGAGGAGAAGCTGCTCCATCTGGCCATCGGGATCGCCGAGAAGGTCCTGATGGACGAGATCGCCGTGCGCCCCGACACGGTCCTCAAGACCCTCGACGAGGCCATCTCCAAGGTCTCGGACCTCGAAGAGGTGACCATCAAGGTCAACCCCGAGGACATGCCCGTGGTCCAGGAGCGTGAGGAGGCCTTCCGCGATCGCCTCAAGAACGTTCGTAAGGTCGAGTTCCAGTCTAGCCCCAAGATCCAGCGGGGCGGCGTGCTCATCGAGACTTCCTCCGGCTCGGTGGACGCCCAGATCAAGACCCAGCTCTCGGTCATCATGGAGGCTTTCGATGCGGTGCGTCGCGAGTACGCCGAGGAGCCCCTGGACATGACGGGAGGTTAGAGATGGCGATCGAGCTACCGCCGCAGCGCGACTTCGGCTTCGAGGCCTACAACTTCGCCCTCAAGGACACGGCGCCCATCCGGGCCCGCGGCCAGGTGGTCCAGCTCGTGGGGCTGGTCATCGAGGCGGTCTTGCAGGGCGTGCGCTACGGCGAGCTGTGCTACATCTACTCGATCGACAAGTCCCGGATCTTCCCGGCCGAGGTGCAGGGCTTCAAGGCCCGCCGCGTGATGCTGATGCCCCTGGTCGAGATCGAGGGCCTGGGTGCTGGCTGTGAAGTGGTCGCCACCGGCCGGATGGTGTCGGTCAAGGTGGGCCCGGGCCTTCTGGGTCGGGTCCTCGACGGGCTCGGCAACCCCATCGACGGCAAGGGCCCGATCATCGCCGAGACGGCCTATCCCCTCATGAACCCGCCGCCCAACTCCATGACCCGCAAGCGCATCGACACGGTCATGCCGACCGGGGTGCGGGTGATCGATGGCTTCTTGACCCTCGGTGAGGGGCAGCGCATCGGCCTCTTCGCGGGCTCGGGGGTCGGTAAGTCCACCCTGCTCGGTCAGATCGCCCGGAACTGTCAGGCAGACATCTCGGTCCTGTGCCTGGTGGGAGAGCGCGGCCGCGAGGTGCGCGAGTTCATGGAAGAGTCGCTCGGCGAAGAGGGCCTCAAGCGTTCGGTGGTCGTGGTCGCCACCTCGGACACCAGCTCGCTGATGCGCTTCAAGGCCCCTCTGGTCGCCTCCAGCATCTCCGAGTACTTCCGCGACCAGAACCTGCGGGTCTTCTTGATGATGGACTCCATGACCCGCTTTGCCATGGCCATGCGCGAGATCGGTCTGGCCATCGGCGAGCCACCCGCCCAGAAGGGGTACACCCCCTCGGTCTTCGCCCTGATCCCGAAGCTGCTCGAACGTGCGGGCACCTCGGACAAGGGCTCCATCACCGCGATCTACACGGTGCTGGTGGACGGCGGCGACATGGACGAGCCCATCGCGGACTGCGTCCGAGGCGTTCTGGACGGCCACGTGGTCATGCTGCGATCGATCGCCTCCCAGGGTATCTTCCCGGCCATCGACGTGCTGCAGAGCGTCAGCCGTCTGATCAACTTCCTGGCGACCAAGGAGCACTACAAGGCCCAGATGAAGGTCCGCCAGATCATGGCCGACTACCGCGAGGTGCAGGACCTCTTGAACATGGGCGCTTACGTCCGCGGCACCAACCCCAACTTCGACAAGGCCATCTCGCTCTGGGACCAGATCAAGAGCTTCCTCAAGCAGGGCATCCACGAGAACGACCCCTACGAGGAGACGGTCAAGACCATCCTCATGCTGGGATCGGACACCTCGGCCGCCAGCATGTTCTCGTAGCGAACTCTTAAACCTTCCTTACCGAAAGTCGCCCCCCACGGGGCGGATAACTACCTTGTGCGCGGCAGGATGCGCCCGTGGCCGAGGTAAACATGAGCGATTATGTCCAAATTCTCCAGCAGGTCTCGCAGTTCGCCTACGGCGTCTCGGAGATCGCGCGTCAGATCAAGGGTGAACCTCCCGCCCAGCCACAGCAGCCGGTCCCGACGATGCAAGGCGACCGGGCTCAGTGGTCGCAGCCCTACCAGCCCCCGGCGTCGGCCCCCGTCGCACCCCTGCAGGCTCCTGCGCAGGGCATGGGGGTGATGTCGACCTTGCGGGCCATGGGCTCGCGTCTGATGGACTTCCTGCGCCGCCTCTTCTCGCCGGGGGCCTCGGCACCTGCCGCACAGCCCACGACCTCCTGGCCCGCCGTCAACCCCGACGCACGCGAGCAACTCTTCGCCCAGTTCCCCACCGGTCGTGGCACTGTGCTGGGCTTCGTGTCGGTCGAGGCCCGCCGGGAGCCCGATCGCTTGGTCCTCGAGGCCTCGGGCTTCGGCGGGGCCACCTTCTCGCGCCAGAACGGGACCTACGTCTTCGCCCAGGACGGCAAGGCCCCCATTCGGATCAGCCAAGTGACGAGCGAGCGCGCTCCCAGCGGAGACACCCGCTTTTCGATCAGCCTGGAGTCGGGCAAGACCATCGCGCTGGACCTGCTGGCCAATGGTCGGTCCCTTCGCTACGACAACCGCGTCGTCACTCTCTCCTGAGCCTTTCAGCAAAGCGCCCCGCCGATTCTTCGGCGGGGCGCTTTGCTGTGGGTGGGGGCTACTTCCCGCTCGTGGGGCCCGAGATGCCGCCGAGCAGCTCCTTGATGCCGCCCAGCGAGCCCAGGACGCCCGTGGCCTCGTAGGGCATGTAGACGACCTTGTTCTCCTTGCCCGAGACCATCTCCTTGAGGGTCTCCAGGTAGCGCACGGCGATCAGGTAGCTCGCGGGGTCACCGTTGCTCGCGGCGATCGCGCCGGTAACCTTCATGATGGCCTCCGACTCGGCCTGGGCGACCATGGAGCGCGCACCGGCCTCGCCCTCCGCGGCGAGCAGTCGCGCGCGCATCTCGCCCTCGGCCCGGTTGATCTCGGCCTCCTTGTAGCCCTCGGACTCGAGGATGCGCGCCTGCTTCATGCCCTCGGCCTCGAGGATGGCGGCGCGGCGATCGCGCTCGGCGCGCATCTGCTTCTCCATGGCGGCGCGGATGTCCTTGGGCGGGTTGATGTCCTGCAGCTCCACGCGGTTCACCTTGACGCCCCACTTGTGGGTCGCCTGGTCCAGGATGACGCGCAGCTTGGAGTTGATGGTGTCGCGCGAGGTGAGGGTCTCGTCCAGGTCCATCTCGCCGATGATGTTGCGCAGCGAGGTCTGGGCGAGCTTCTCCATGGCGTCCGGGAGGTTCGCGATCTCGTAGACGGCCTTCACCGGGTCGGTGATCTGGAAGTAGAGCAGGGCGCTGATCTCGGTGCCGACGTTGTCCTTGGTGATGACGTTCTGCTTGGGGAAGTCGTAGACCGTCTCACGCAGGTCGATCCGGTTGATGCGCCGCTGCCGGACCAAGGTCTTGCCACCACCCTGCTCTTCGACGTAGCGCCAGTCCACGGCGCGCGGCGTGTCGATGACCGGCCAGATGATGTTGATGCCCGATTCGAGGGTCCGGTTGTAGGAGCCGAGGCGCTCGATCACCATCGTCTCCGACTGCTGCACGATCTTGACGCTCTTGGCGACGATGACCACGGCGGCCGTCGCGACGATCAACAGGAAAAAGAGGAATCCCATCTTCGCTTGTTACTCCTTGCTCAATACGTTTCCACGATCAGACGTGAGCCATCGACCTTGATCACCTTGACCTTCTGGCCTTCCGCGAGTTCGCTTTCCGCGAGCGAAACGACCGACCAGTCTTCGCCGTCGACCATCGCGCGCCAGGTCCCGAGCGCGTCCAGGGGGGCCTGCGAGACGATCCCCGTCTTGCCGATCAGGGCGTCTGTGTTGGTCTTGACCGCCTTGCCTTCTGGGAAAACCCGCGAGAAGAGCGGGCGGATCAGGAACAGGGAGGCGAAAGAGACCGCCGCGAAAGCGATCGTCTGCACGGCCGCTCCTGCCTTCAAGGCCGCCAGGAGGGCGGCGGCGCCGCACCCCAGGGCGAAGCACGCCAGGACGAACCCCGGCGTGAAGACCTCTCCGATCAGCAAGACCAGGCCCCCGATGGCCCATAGTTGCCAGGCTGTCACCACTCATTCCTTTCTGGGCGACCTGTCCAATCAGGTCGTTCGCTAGGACTGAAGCTTTTCTACCCGAAATGGTCGAATATCTTTACAGTCGTTTACTTGGTATGTCGCCGGGGAGGGTTTCATGAACCTGCTGACGCAAGCCGGCATCCTCGCGCGCGGGTTCGCGCGGCGTCTCTTCGCCAGGTGGCAGCGCCCCGAGGATACGATCGCCTACGTTCTCGAGCAGCTCCAGCAGGCCCTCAATCGCCACAAGCTGCACCTGGCCGAGCTCATCGTCGAGCACCGCCAGGGCGAGCGCCAGCTCGTGGCGCTGCGCCTTCGAGATCCGGTGGATCAGGCGCTGGTGGGGCGGCTTGCCGAGCAGGTCGCAGATCAATGGCGCCGGATCGAGCAGGGGCGCCTGACCTTGGTGGCGCTCACCTCCCAGATCGCCCACCTCAAGGCCAAGCAGGGCGACGTGCGCTTGCGCGCCGAGCTTTTGGAGGCACAGGGGGCGCTGCGGCGCCTGGTGGGCGGGCTCGGCGCGACGAGCGTGACGGGGCTGGTCGATCAGATCGAGGCGGACCTCGGCCGACGCGAGCAGGTGCAGCAGGTCCTGGACCAGCTGGATGCCCTCTCGGCGGCGCCTCGCCCTTCGCAGGAGACGGGCCTGGAGCCGCTCGGCTGAAGCCTGCCTTAGTTCCCCGTGACCCCCAGGTACTCCCGTGCGATCTCCTGCGGGCTGCGCGGCGCGTCGTAGATGCGCAGCTTGTCGATCGTCGCGTTCTGGGCGTAGGTGGTGTTGCCGGTCATTCCCGACAGGTAGAGGTTGCCCAGTGCGGTCTGGCCGCTGGAGCCGTTGGTGTAGATGCCGCCGCCGTACGGGTTGGTTGCCACCTGTTGGCCGTCGAAGTAGAGCGCCATGCCGTTGGCGCCCCCCCAGCTCAAGGCCACGTGGTGCCACGACCCGGCCGTCCAGAGCGGAGTGGGAGACGCCCAGTCGGCCGAGACCCAGCCCGTGCCGTGCTGGATGCCGAACGTCAGGTTGTTTTTGACCTTCTTGAGAAAGAGGATGGTGCTGTCGTCGCGATCGCTGAGCCCCATCATGCGGATCGGTCGGGGCGACGAGTTGCTATCGTCCCAGCGGTTATCCGATGCGTCGTAGAAGGGCGAGAACCAGTACGAGAGAGTGCCGGCGTTGCGCGGGACGTAGCGGGGATCGACGGCGAAGCGATCGAGGCTTGGGCCGCCCACGTAGGGGTGCGCCGTCGTGCCCTGCTCGAGCTGCACCATGGTGAAGGCCACCACGGAATTCGCCGTCATCGTGTCGATGGGGAACACGGTGATCGAAGTGTTGGGACCCGAGTTGAAGCTCAGGACATAGTGCTTCCAGACGCCGGCGGTCGCCGTCGCCGCGTTGGCCACGACGAGATTGATGGCGCTCGGGTTCGTGCCGATGCCTAGCCACCATTCCGTCACGGCGTTCGGGAAGTAGACCCACTCGCTGAGCGTGTAGTTGGTGTAGGGTTGGACCGCGATGTTCTGGTAAACGGGCTCGAACTGGGTGGCCGGAGAGTGCGTGAACTGGAACACGGCGGTGTTCGGGCAATTGGGCGGGGTGCCGTAGGCCGTGGTCAGGACCAGCGATGAAGAGGGGGCCGTGTAACCGGCCGTGCCGTTCTGGCCATGGCCGTTCGTGACGAGGTTGATCCCCGCGTCCAGGACCACGCCCGTCCCGCCGTTGCGGCCGGGGCCGTAGGTGATGCCTGAGCCATTGGCCGGGGTCGTGGTCGAGTCGTAGAGCAGCTTCGGCGAGGTCCCGGCGTAGGGGCTCGCGCTCGAACCGACTTCCAGCTGGGCGGCATCGACCCAGAGATTCTCGGGGTAGCTCACCTGCCCGGGGTCGGAGCCCGCCCGGACGAAGACGACGGCCGCGGGCGACGAGATCGGGGCGGTGAAGGTGTAGCTGTAGCGTTGCCAGCTCGTCGTCAGGCTGAAGTTCGGAGCGCCGCCCAGCTCCTTGAACTGGGGGAGCCCGCCGGACACCCGCAGGCCGATGCGTTCGCCGCCGACCGCGCCCTTGGCGTAGACCGAGAAGGTATAGGTCGTGCCGGCGATCAGCGGCACGACCGTGCGTCCGACCCCGAGTCCGGTGATCATCCCCTGGCCCACCCAGGTATCTCCCGCCCCGGTGACGGTGATCTTGCAGGCGCGCTGCCGCTCGAAGGCCGTGCCCGCGTCGGGTACCGCCGAGCCGATACCAGCGGTCGTGCCACCCACGCCCCAGCTGCTCATGACGCCGCTCCCCTGCTCGAAGCCGGGGTTGAGCAGCAGGTTGGTCGAGGCGCTCGTGAGGCCGAGGCCCATGCCCCCGTCCGGGGCCGGGCGAACGGCCTGCACGGGGTCCAGGTTCAGGGCGAGGGCCTGCTGGACCTGGGCCTCGGCCTGGCGGACCGCCTCGTCGGAGAAGGCGCTGCTCAGCGCGCTCGCCGTGCTGCGCTTGGTGGTGGGATCGTAGGAGACTTTGCCGATGACGTTCGCGGCCGAGAGGCTCTTGTACCGATAGATCAGGGCGACGGCGGTCGTCGTGGTGCTGATCGTGACCCGGCTGCCGCTGATGCTCGTCCAGCCCCCCGCGTTCAGCTGCACCAGGGTCCGCAGCGCATAGCTCCCGTTCTCGGCTCCGCTCGGCGCCTTGGTGACCTCGAGCAGGTAGAGGCCCCCCAGGGTCGGGGTGAAGGTCGAAAGGGCCGTGACGGTGAAGGTGCCCGACGCGTCGGTGAGGCCGGTGCCCTTGACCTGGGAGGTGGCAGGGTCGATCAACGAGACGACGGCCCCCGCCGAGAGGTTGGAGGCGATCGCCTGGGTGCCATAGTCGGCGGGCTCCACCACCGTCCCGTCGAACAGGGCCCGCTCCGCGCGGGCCACGGTCGGCGTGGCGTCGGGGGCCGTCAGCGCGGGCGGGCGGCAGGCCGCAAGCAGCAGGCCCAACAGCAGTATCCACTGGATCAGCGCGAGGCGTCGCATGGCGCTCTCCTACTCCTGCTCGACCATCGCCGCGTCCCGCCGGATCTCGGCCTGGGACTTGGCGTAGTCGTAGATGCGCACGCCCGAGATGAGCGCGTTGGCATGCTCGCCGCCTCCTGCCTGCCCCACCTCGATCAGAGGGGGCAGGACCTGGATCGGGCCGGCTGCGGTCTTGCTGCCCATCATCACGCCGTCCAGGTACAGCGTGATGACGTTGTTGGTGTCCCAGGTGAAGGCGATGTGGTGGTCGGTCTGGGGCGTCCAGCTCGAGATGTCGCCGGGGATGCCGATCCCGGAGTTGGAATGGGGCCAGAAGTCCCCCCGGATCTGGGAGCCGCTCTTGTAGATGCCGATGCCGTCGCCGGTGCCGCTCGCGCTCATGTAGACCTGGAAGAGCCGGAAGGTGCCGGGGGTGGTCCCGGACCAGGTGGGACGGATCCAGCCCTCGATGGTGCCGGCCGCGAGGTTGAAGCGGCCGGCCGAGCTGTAGGTGAGGGTGGTGCTCGCCGGGGCGAAGCGCTGGATGCGGTGGTTGTACCAGTCCGCCACCAGCAGGTTGCCGTTGACGTCGAACGTCATCCCGCGCGGGTAGTCGAAGGTGCCCGGCGTCGAGCCGGCTTGGCCCGCCGTCGAGATCTGCCCCAGGTAGTTGAAGGAGGGATCGAACTTCTGGATCCGCAGGCCGCTGGCTTCGCTGACCCAGAGGTTCCCGGCGGGATCGATCACGATGCTCTCGGGCCGGTTGAACTGGCCGGCCGCCGTGCCGTTCGCGCCGTAGGCCCCGAGGAAGCCGCCGCCCGAATCGAACTTCTGGAGGCGATGGTTGCCGCGATCGCATACCCAGACGTTGCCCTGGGCATCGAAGGCGAGCCCGGTGGGGGCGGCGATGCCGGCGCTGCCGAAGCTGCTGGCCCCCGCGCCGAAGGCGGGAGGATCCGCCGGGGTCGCCGAGGTCCAGGTCTTGCCGTTGCCGATGCCGCGGAGGAAGCCGCCGCCCGGGGCGAAGACCATGATCCGGTAGTTGCTGGTGTCCGCCACCCAGATGTTGCCCGCGCGATCGAGCTTGAGGTAGTGGGGCTGGTAGAGCCACCCGTTGGAGGGGCCGGAGCCGACCGCGGGCGGCCCGCCGGGCGGCCAGATGGCGCCCTGTCCGATGCCCAGCAGGAAGTTGCCGTTCGGGTCTAGCTTCTGGATGCGGTGGTTCAGGTAATCCAGCGCCACGATGTTCCCGAGGGGGTCGACGGCCACGCTCGTGATCTTTTCGAACTGGCCGTTGCCCGTTCCGTTGGTACCGAAGGAGGCGAGGAAGTTGTCATTCGGATCGAACTTGTCCACCCGGTGGAGCTGGAAGTTCGTGACGTAGACGTTCCCCTCTCGGTCCGTCGCAAGGTCCATGGGGTTGTTGAAGCTGCCGCCCCCCGCGCCGTAGCTGCCGAACTGGCCGAGGTAGAGCCCCGCCTGGCTCGACACGGCGTAGCCCGTCCCGTACCGGGTCCGGATGGGGCTCGGGTTGATGCCCGGGTTGGGCGGGGTGCTGCGAAGGTCGAAGAGCAGGTTGCCGTTCTTCGGTCCGAGCCCAGCCAGGTAGGTGCCGTCCGCCGACGACCAGGTGATGTGGCGCACCGGGTCTAGGTTGGCCAGGAGGGTGCTCGAAACGAGGCCCTTGACCGTCGTGTAGTCCGCAGCGGGGATGCCCGTGCCGCCCGGGACGAAGGTGCCTGTGGTCGGTTCCAGGGCCCCGAGCATGTTGCTTGCCGCGAGGCCCCGCAGCCGCTGGATGGCGGCGATCGCCGTCGTCCCTGCGTTGATCAGCACGCCGCTGCCCGCTGCGGTCGTGCCGGAGACCGAGGTCCAGTGGGTGCCGGTCCACGACACCAGGGTCCTCAGCCTGAGCGCGGCGCCCTCGTTGCTGCCCTCGAAGCGCTTGGATAGCTCCAGGACATAGACGGCGTTCGTCGTCGGGGTCCAGCTGACGAAGGGGTTGAGGCTGAAGGCGCCGCCGCCGTCGGTGGTGCCGGTCGCCACCACGGCGTTGGCCGCATCGAGCAGGGCGATCGTGCCGAAGGGCTTGAGGTCGCTCTCGATGGCCTGCGCCTGGTAGACGCTCGCAGCCCGCCCCCACAGAGCGCGGCTGTCCTGCGTCGAAGCGCCGGGTTGCGACGTGGGCTGAACGGTCTGAGAGAGCGGGTGGCAGGCCGCGAGGAACAGGGCGATCGCCGCAAGACGGAAGGTCTTCATCAGTAGGTCACCCCCACTTCCTGGACCTCGGGGGTCGAGGCCGGATTGGTCGAGGTCAGGGTCAGCTGGTACTTGAGAAAGCGGCTCTTGAAGCTCGCGCCCGAGAGGCTCGCGATGTTGTTGCCGGCCACGCTGCCGGCGGCGACCGGCTGGAAGGCGCTCCAGTTTACTTTGTCGCTGCTGGTGGCCACCGCCACGGCCACGCCGGTGTTGGCAGGGAGGCTCGCGACCGCCCAGTCGATCGCCCCCCAGGTCACGACGCTCTGAGCATCGAGCACCGACGAAACGTAGGTGCCGCTCGGCGCGTGGTTGCTCGGTCCCGGCGAGCGGGTGCCCGCGAGGCGGATGCCGCCGGTCGTATCCGTTGGGCTCGCGCCCTTGAACTTCGAGATGACCCCGGAGAAGATGTCGCCGACATAGGCGTCGCCCGCGGCGTCGAAGCTGAGCTCGCGCGCCTGCTTGAGCTGGGTGGCCGAGGGGCCGGTGATGCGCGCCTGGTACTGGCCGCCCGCGGTGAAGACCTGGAGGTAGTTGAGGCCGGCGGTCGGGTCGAAGTTGCAGACCCAGAGGCGGCCGAACGGGTCGAAGGCCGAAACGCCCGCTTTGCCCGGGAACTGGCCGTCGGCGCCGCCGACGCTGCCCCACGAGGAAAGGTAGGCGCCACCCGGCGAGAACACCTGGATGCGCGAGTTGTAGAGGTCCTCGACGTGGAGGTTGCCCTGACGGTCGAAGCCGGTCGCCCAGGGGCTCCAGAACCAGGCATTGGCGCTGCCCGAGGCCGCCGCGGGGGCCGCGGGGGCCGAGGTCCAGGTCGTTCCCTGCCCGATCCCGAGCAGGAACACGCCGTTCGGCGAGTACTTCACCACCCGGTGGTTGCCCAGATCCGAGATCCAGACGTTGTTGTCCCGATCGATCAGGGGCTTGTGGGGGGCGGTGAACAGGGCGGCGGCGTTGCTGCCCGAGGTCGGCGCGGGGGCCGCCTGGGAGCTGTTCCAGGTCTGGCTGCTGCCCCAGCCCATGAGGAAGCCGCCGCCCGCGTCGAACTTCTGGACCCGCTGGTTGTTGTGGTCCGTGACGTAGAGGTTGCCCTGGGCGTCGAAGGCGAGGCCCGTCGGACTGTCGAAATAACCGTTGCCGTTGCCGGCGACCGGGGTGGGGGCGGGGCCCGAGGTCCAGATGCCGCCGTTGCCCATCCCCCGCAGGAAGTTGAAGCCGGTGTCGAAGACCTGGACGCGGTGGTTGAGGCGATCGCAGACGTACATGTTGCCCTGGCGGTCGAAGGCGATGTCCTCGACCTGGTTGAACTGGCCGTTGGCGCTGCCGGTCGCGCCGGGGCTGCCCCCCAGGGCTCCCAGGTAGGCGTACATGCCGGGCACGAAGAGCTCGGTGTTGGTCACGGCCCCTGCCTGGAAGTCCGCGATCGTCGTCTGCCCCCACTGGCTCGTGCCCACCTGGGTCTGATTGCCCGCCGGGCCGCCGGTCAGATCGTCCGACCCGGCGCCTGCCCCCACCCGAACGGAGAGGCCCAAGCTGGCGCTGTTGGCTCCGCTCTTGATGCTCAAAGGCAATGCCCCCCAGCTCATGAGGGTGCCGGTGGCGTTGGGCCCGCTGTAGGCCCCCGCGTAGAGGGTGTAACCACCGCCAGGCGGCAATGCGCTCAGGAGGATGCTCTGAGGACCGGCGCCGTTGACCGTCGCGAGGCGATCGCTGTCCAAGAGGCCGGGATTGCGGAGCAGGACCTTGAGCGACTGGGTGTTGCCCACCAGGGCCTGGGCTTCGCGTGGCAAGCTGATGCGGATCGCGAGGGTGCCCGAAGACGCGGCCGCCTCCGGGCTGGACGCGGGCTCGGTACCGTGGAGCGGCGCGATCCGTGGCGCAGCGCAGCCTGCGGCGAGGCTCATCGCTGCGCAAAGCGCCAGGAAGCGGGTGAAACAAGAAACCGGCTGGGTCATGGCGGGTGTCCCCTCAGGGATATTCTACCCAGCGAGCGGCTATTGTAGTGCGGAACTGGGTTTCAGCCGCGGACGCGCCGCTTGGAACGGGCGATTGCCTTCTTGGGAACCTGCCGGGCGACGATCGGCTTCTTGGCTTCGAGCCGGGGGTTGGGACCGGCGTGCAGGACCTCGCGGGCGAGCAATTGCCGATCGGCGCGGTTGGTCTCGGCGGCGGCTGCGCGCCACTCCTTGCCGTAGCGCACGAGCGCGGCGTAGGCGGGATCCTGCGGCCCCAGGAGCGAAAGGATGGCGAGGGCCTCGGTCCACTGGCCCGCGCGGGCCTGCTCGTGGGCGCTCAGGGTCAGGCGCGACCAGAAGGCCTCCGTGTCGGCGGCCCCCAGGACCCCCGACCGGACGAGCTTGATGCCCTTCTCCCACTGGCTCGAGGCCATGAAGCGCTTGATGCGGGTCTCGGGCGCATCGACCAGATCCAGGCGGTAGGGCCCTTCGAGCCGCTCCTCCAGGTCGTTCGGGCCGCGCACCCCGAGCGTCACCGTCACCGTCGGCAGGCCGAACAGGGGGCGCAGCTGGCCTTTGTCGGCCAGCGCCAGGGCGTCCTTGCCGTTGACGAAGCGCAGCCGGTAGACGCGATCGCCCGCGACGCTCAGCCGGGCGCCGTCCGCCGGCGAGTGCGGGTCGATCCCCGTCACGAGCAGGCTTTGCGGGGTGCGCTCGACCTGGATCCCGGAGTTGCCGAGCTCGAAAGCCTCGGCCGCGGGCGCCATGAGGGCGGTAAGGGCGATCGCCGCCCCTAATCGTCCGAGAGTTCGAGCCATTCTTCGGTCAACGCTTCGTGCCGCGCGCGGCTCTCGTCGAAGTCCGCGGTCACGGCGGCGGCCCGCACGTGGTCCTCGTAGAGGGCGGGGTCCGCGATGAGGGCCTCGAGCTCGGCGATCCGTGCTTCAAGCTCGGCGATCTCGGTTTCCAGGGCCTCGATCCGGCGCGTGCGCTGGAAGGCGTTGAGCTTGGGCTTCTTGGGGCTCGAAGTACTCGCGGCGGCTTCCGTGACCGGGGCGGGCTTGGCGCTCGGCTTGGCGGCAGAGGCCGTGACCTGCGCGTTGCTCGCGCCCTGGGGCCGTAGCTGCTCGCGGTAGGCGGTGTAGTTGCCCACGAACAGCTTGGGGCCTGCCTCGCCGAAGGCCATGACGTGGGTGGCGACGCGGTCCAAGAGGTAGCGGTCGTGCGAGATCAGGATGACGGTGCCGGCGAACTCTTCGAGGGCGTCGGCGAGCATCTCCTTGGAGCCCAGGTCCAGGTGGTTGGTCGGCTCGTCCAAGAGCAGCAAGTTCGCGGGCTTCATGAGCATCTTGGCCAGGCAGAGCCGTGCGCGCTCGCCGCCCGAGAGCTTCGAGACCGGCTTGAACACGTCTTCGCCGCGGAACAAGAAGCGCGCAAGCAGGCTGCGGGTGCGCTCCAGGGTCCAGGCGTCTCCGTCCACCGAGCGGTACGCCTCGTCCAGGACCGACTGGTCCTCGTTGAGCTGGTCGGCCTGGTGCTGCGAGTAGTAGGCGGGCTTCACGTTGTAGCCGAGGCTCGCCTCGCCGTCGTCCGGCTCCTCTTGAAGCGCGAGCATGCGCAGGAGGGTGGACTTGCCGCACCCGTTGGGGCCCACCAGCGCGAGGCGCTGGCCGCGCTCCAGCTTGAGGCTCAGCGCGGAGATGACGGGCTTGCCGTCGTAGGCCTTGGAGAGGTGGGAGCCCGAGAGCACCAGCTGGCCGCTCGGCGGCGCCGGCGGGAAGCGGAAGCGCACCGTGTCGAGGACGGTGGGTGCTTCCAGGCGCTCGATTTTCTCCAGCTGCTTCTCGCGGCTCTTGGCCTGGGTCGAGCGGGTGGCCGAGGCCCTGAACTTCTCGACGAAGGCCTGCTGGCGGCCCAGCTCGCGCTGCTGGCGGTCGAAGGCCACCTGCTGGGCGGCGACGCGCTCCTTCTTCTGGTCCAGGTAAGTGGTGTAGTTGCAGGCGTAGTCGTCGATCCGGCTCTGCTCGAGCTCGGAGATCCGGGTGACGACCCGATCGAGGAAGCGCCTATCGTGCGAGATCACGACCACCGTGCCCGGGTAGTCGCGCAGGTAGTCCTCGAGCCACTCGATGGCATCCAGGTCCAGGTGGTTGGTCGGCTCGTCCAAGAGCAAGAGGTCGGGCTGGAGCAAGAGGAGCTTGGCGAGGGTGACGCGCATCTGCCAGCCGCCCGAGAAGCTCTCGACCAGGCGCTGGCGATCGCTCTCCGAGAAGCCCAGCCCCGAGAGCACCTTGCCGATCTGGGTCTCGACGGTGTAGCCCCCCATAGCCTCGAAGGCCTCGGTGGCCTGAGCCTGCGCCATGGTCAGGTTCGAGAGCTCGGTGGCATCCGAGGCGCGGGTGAGCTGGTCGGCGAGCTCGGCGAGGCGATCGGCCTGGGCCTGCAGGGCGGCGAAGGCCGTCCACATCTCGGCCTGGAGGGTGCGGCCGGCGATGCCGGGCAGCTCCTGCGATAGGTAGCCGAGGGTCGCCTTGGGCCGCAAGAGGACGCGCCCCTCGTCGGGGCTGGTCTCGCCGAGCAGGATCTTGAGCAGGGTGGACTTGCCCGCGCCGTTGGGGCCGACCAGCCCGACGCGATCGCCGGGGGAGACATGCCAATCGACCTCGTCCAGGACGGTCTTGGTCGGGAAGTGCTTGGAAACGCCGGAAAGGGTGATCATCCCTGCATGTTACCAGGCGCCGGGGTGGGCATCAATCCGGCATGGGGCTTCCGGGCGGCAAGCCGACGAGTCCCACCTTCCGTGAGGGGATGGCCTGGGGCGCCCACTGGCGCCGGATCCGCCCGAGGGTTCCGTCCTGTTCCATGGCGCGCAGGGCGCCGAGCCAGCGCTGGATGGTCGATGCCGGGGTCCCGCGCGAGAAGGCCAGGTAGAGATCCTGGCGCTTCACCAAGAGCTTTCGTTCGACCTCGTCCGGGCGGTGGCCGATCTCGCGCAGCAGGTGCGGCACCGTGAGGCTCGAGTCGCTCCACAGCTCCACCCGCCCGGCCAGGAGCTTGCGCGCCGAGGTCTGGGGGGACGAGGAGATGTCCAGGTTGGTGAAGCCGAGCTGGCGCAGGGTGCTCAAGTAGCTGGTGTCGCGCTGGGTGGCGATCCGCTTGACGCGCTTGGCGTCCTCCAGGCTGCGAATGACGAGCGGGCTGCCGCGCCGCGCGAAGAGGACGTTGTCGAGGCTCGCCACCGGCCCGATCAGGGTGAGGTGCTTTTCCCGCTCGGGGGAGTGGAGGGTGGGGAAGAGCATGACGTCCGGCAGGCGCAGGGCCGTCTGGTACCCGCGGGCCCAGGGCACGAGCTCGACCGGGGTGCGGTCCTTCAGCCGGGCCTGGATCTCCTGGACGATCGCGCCGACCATGCCATCGGGGATGCCCCGGTGCGCGCCGCTGAGGGGCGGCCAATCCTCGGTGACGATCCGCAGGGCGGCGGCAGGGGGTGCGAGGACGAGCCAGGCGATGAGGCCGAGGCAGCCGAGACGCTGCGAGAAGGCGCGCATGAGGGCCTTCTTTTCTCGGACGCTCATGATCCGCCAAGGGCTTCGGCGTGCGTCGGCATGGGGCTGCCGGGGGCAAGGCCGGTGAGCTCGATGTGCGAAGGCGGAGTCTTGCCCGGCAGCCACTTGCGGTGGATCCGGGCCAGGGTGCCGTCGCGGCGCATGGCCTGGAGCGTCGTATGCCAGGCGTGGACGGTCGCGGCGGAGGTCCCGCGCGAGAAGGCCAGGTACACGCCGGTGCGGTCGACCACGACCCGGGGGGCCAGCTCCGTCGGGCGGTGGCCGATCTCGTTTAAGAGCCACGGCATGCTGAAATCGGCGTCCAGCCAGAGGTCGATCCGGCCGACCAGGAGCTTGTGGGCGGCGATCTTGGGGGTGGCCGAGACGTCGAGGTTCTTGAAGCCGTGCTTGAGCAGGAAGTCCATGAAGACGGTGCCCGCGTACACGCCCACGCGCTTCACCTTGCGGGCGTCGTCCACGGTGCGCACCTCGCGGTGCCGATCCTTGCGGGCGTAGAACACGGTCTGGTACTCGGCGAGGGGGCCCAAGAGGGTGAAGTTCCGCTTGCGCTCGGGGGTGCCGCTGACGCTGAAGAGCAAAACGTCGGGCTGGGTCTTGAGCAGGTGAAGGCCTCGCGCCCATGGGACCATCTGGATGGGGACCTTGGAGTGCTGGCGGGCGAGAATCTCCTGGACCACCTCCACGCTCAGGCCGCGGGGGCCGCCGGGCGCCGAGAACTCCAGCGGAGGCCACTCGTCGGTGACGATGACGAGCGCCCGCGCCGGGCTCGCGAGGCCGAGGCCGGCGGCGGCGGCGAGAATCGAAGCCCCCATGATCCTTGCGCGCATGCCTCGTCTCCCGGTCTCTCCTGCCGCACTCGTGGCGGCAGCATAGCACATCGCTCCTAGCCGAGCCCGATGCGCAGCTCCTCGCCCCGCGCCTCCAGGTGCACGTCGGCGAACCCTGCCGCCTGGAGGGCTTGTAGCGCCTGGGCGATCGCTTCTCGGCGCGGAGCATCGAGCCTGCCTTCAAGGGCCGCGAGCGGGATGCGTTGCCAGGCCTTGTCGCGGGCGCGCTTGAGGATCTCCTCACCCGCCAGGCGCATGCCGGCGACGAAGCCGAGGGTGTAGCCTTCGAGCGGCGCCATGGGGCCCACGCCCCAGAGCCCTTGCTCGGTGAAGGTGAACTCGGCCGCTCGTTCAATTGCCGCTTTGTCGCTGAAGTCCATCATGCGCTTCTTATTCCCCGCTTGCCTCGCCCCTTCCCTTCCGGATGGTAGCGAAGGGGCGCGCGATTTCAAAAGGCCTGCCGGATGATTCCTCGACGACGCGGCGCGCCTGAGGAACAAAAGTCCCTTGCAGCCTTCGCCTCCCTCGCTTATGTTAAGGATTGTAAGCGATAAGCGTGCTCAGGAGCGCCGGAGCGTGGCGGAAGGAACGAAGCATGGGGCGGCGGAGGCCGCGATGAAGGGGTCGTTCAGGGCGGGGTGGGAGAGCCTGCGCCGCTGGGCCGTTTCGCTGCGCGGCGCCATCGTCCTCACGCTGGTGCTGGGCCTGCTCATTCCCGCCACCGTCGCGAGCACCGTGATGCTGCAACGCCAGCACCACGAAGGCCTCATTTCGCTCGCCTCCAGTCAGACCCGCCTGGTCAGCATCCTGGCGCGGGGGATGGAGCAGCCCCTCTGGAACCTCAACGCCGAGGAGGGCCAGCCCCTGGTCGATGCGATCATGGGGGATCGGCGGGTGGTGCGGGTCGAGGTCCGGGATCCGGCACTCGGCGTCTTCGTCCGGGCCCAGAGCGCGCCGCCCCAAGAGGGACGCCTCTACGTCATGCAGCGCGAGGTGCGGCACCAGGACCAGGTGATCGGCTCGGTCCTGCTCGAGATGTCCGATGCGTCCCTGGTGGCGCAGATGGCCGCCAACCGCGCCTGGCTGCTCGTGGTGCTGGGGGCCCAGATCCTCTTCAGCCTGCTCTTGATCCTGCTCTTGCTCCAGCAGCGCCTCTTGAACCCCATCCGCCGCCTGATGGGCGAGGCCGAGCGCCTGGAGCACAAGCAGCTGGATACCCCCTTCGTCTGGGAGCGCAAGGACGAGCTGGGCCGCCTCGGCAATCGCCTGGAGACCACCCGCCAGGCCCTGCGCGCCCTCTTCGCGCAGCTCGAAGAGAAGAACCGCGAGCTGCAAGAAGACATCGCCATGCGCGAGCGAGCCGAGGCCGAGCGCGCCGAGTCGATCCTGCGCGAGCAGAAGGCACGAGCCGAGCTGGAGGCCGCGCAGGGTCTCGATCGTCTCAAGAACGACTTCGTCAACTCGGTCTCCCACGAGCTGCGCACCCCGCTCACCACCATCAAGGGCTACACCGAGTTCCTGGAGGACGGCATCGGCGGCGATCTCTCCGATACGCAGCTGAAATTCGTCAAGCAGATTGGCCAGAGCACCGGCCGCCTGGAGCGCCTGGTGGACGACCTTCTGGACTTCGCCCGGATGGAGGCCGGCACCTTCCGGCTCAACGTGGTGCGCGAGGATCTCGCCGCCAAGGTCCAGGAAGTGATCGCGAGCCTCGAGCCCCAGAGCGAGGCGGCCGGGCTCACGCTGCGCCCGGTCCTGCAGGATACGGAGCTGTGGCTCGAGATGGACCCCCAGCGCATCGCGCAGGTGCTCATCAACCTGATCGGCAACGCCATCAAGTTCACGCCGCCCGGCGGCCTGGTCGAGGTGCGGCTGTGCGCCGAGGACGACATGGTCCGCTGCGAGGTCGCCGACAACGGCGTGGGCATCTCCCCCGAGGACCAGGCCAGGCTCTTCCAGCGCTTCAGCCAGCTGTCGCCCGGCATGCGAAAGGGCGGCACCGGCCTGGGCCTCTCCATCTCGAAGGCCCTGATCGAGGCCCACGGCGGCCAGATCGGCGTCGAGAGCATCCCGGGCCGCGGGACCACCTTCTGGTTCACCCTGCCGCTTGCGCCGACCCTCGCGGGGGTGAAATGACGTAAAATAAGGGTATGAGCGCGATTGACGACCAGATGTCCCTGTTTGCGGCCGGCAAGGGCGGCACGGGGATCGACCCTGATTCCCCTCTGGCCCACCGGATGCGCCCGCGAGGGATCGACGAGTACCTGGGCCAGGAGCACCTCCTGGGCGAGGACAAGCCCCTGCGCAAGCTGATCGAGGCCGACAAGGTGCCCTCGCTCATCTTCTGGGGGCCGCCCGGGGTGGGCAAGACCACCCTCGCCCAGCTCATCGCCCGCGCCACCGAGGCCCGCTTCGTGCCCTTCTCGGCGGTCACCGGCGGGGTGGCCGAGCTGCGCGAGCGGCTCAAGGAGGCCAAGGAGCAGAAGCGCCTCGGCCGTCGGACCATCCTGTTCATCGACGAGATCCACCGCTTCAACAAGGGCCAGCAGGACGCCTTCCTGCCCCACGTGGAGGACGGCACCGTCACCCTGATCGGGGCGACCACCGAGAACCCCAGCTTCGAACTCAACGCGGCGCTGCTCTCCCGGGCGCGGGTGCTGACCCTTCAGCCCCTGCCGGACGAGGCGATCACGGGCCTCTTGCGCCGCGCCTGGACCGATGCCGAGCGGGGGCTCGGCCAGGATGCCGACGCGCTGAGCGACGAGGTCTTCGCCCTGTTGACCGAGTTCGCCGGGGGCGACGCCCGCAGCGCCCTCAATGCCCTGGAGACGGTGCGGGACCTGGCGGATCGCTCGCTCGAATCCATCGCCCAGGCCCTCCAGCAGCGCACCATGCCCTACGACAAGGGCGGCGAGAACCACTACGACACCATCTCGGCCTTCATCAAGACCATCCGGGGATCCAACCCGGACGCAGCCCTCTACTGGCTGGCTCGCATGCTCGCAGGCGGCGAGGACCCGGTCTTCATCGCACGCCGGCTGCTCATCCTCGCCAGCGAGGACGTGGGCAACGCCGACCCGAGAGCCCTCTCGGTCGCCATGACCACCTTCCAGGCGGTGCAGGTCCTGGGGATGCCCGAGGCGCGCATCCCCCTCGCGCAGGCCGTCACCTACCTGGCGGCGGCCCCCAAGAGCAACGCCAGCTACATGGGCATCAACGAGGCCCTCTCGGCCGTCGCCAAGCTGCCCACCTACCCGATCCCCCTCCATCTCAGGAATGCGCCCACCAAGCTGATGAAGCAGCTCGGCTACGGCAAGGAGTATCTCTACCCCCACGACTATCCCGGTGGCTTCGTGGGCCAGGCCTACTGGCCGGAGGGGATGCAGCCGCAGCGCTTCTACCGCCCCACCGAGCACGGGGAGGAAGGCCGGATCAAGGCACGGATCGAGGCCCTGCGCGCCTCGCTCAAGTCGAAGCCGCCGGAGCGCCCCTGATCCCTGCGCGCGCGAGCGGCAGCCTAAACCAGAAGATGCTCCCCTTCCCGGGGCTGCTCTCGACCCCGATCCGCCCCCCGTGGGCCTCGATCAGGGCCTTCGAGATGGCCAAACCCAGGCCGGTTCCGCCCTTTCGCATGCCCGGTTCGAGCTGACTGAAGCGCTGGAAGAGCTTGGCTTGGTCCTCGGGCGGGATCCCGGGCCCGTCGTCCTCGACCTCGCAGACCAGTTCGTCCGCCTCGCGCTTCAGGCGGACCGTGACGTGGCCGCCGGGTGGGGTGAACTTGAGGGCGTTACCGATCAGGTTGATGAGCACCTGCCCGATGCGCTGGGCGTCCGCCTCCAGGTCGAGGGGCGCGCTTTCGATCTGGCTGATCAGGGTCACCTGGGCCTGAGCGGCCTGGGGCCGGAAGCTCTCGACGATCTCGTCGACCTTGTCGCCCAGATCGAACGGGGCCACCGTCAGCCGGAAGGTGCCGGCCTCGATCCGGGCGAAGTCCAGGAGATCGTCGATCAGCCGCTTCAGGCGCTCGCTGCTTGCCTGGATCTGCTTGACGAACTCGAGCTGCTGGGCGGCCAGGGCGCCGCCCACCTCGTCCTCCAGGAACTCGGTGTAGCCCATGATCGAGGTCAGAGGGGTGCGCAACTCGTGGGAGACGGCGTTGACGAAGGCGCTCTTGAGGCGATCGAGCTCTTGGAGCTCGCGGTTGCGCTCCTGGAGGGCCTCTTCGAGCCGCTTCTGCTCCGAGATGTCGATGATGAGCCCTTCGAGCCGGATCTCGCCGGGCTGCTCGCCCAGCACGCTCACCCCTTGCTCCCAGACCCACTTGGTCCGGTCGTCGGCGGTCCGGAGGCGGTAGACGAGGCGGTAGGGGCGGTGCTCGACGAGCGAGGCCTCGACCTCCTGGCGCACGCGTTCGCGATCGTCGGGGTGGATCAGGTCGGTGTACCCCAGGTGTCGGTTGTGGACGAGATCGCTCGGCGCGTAGCCGGTGAGGGCCTTGCTCCCCTCGCTGACGAACTCCATGGTCCAGTGGGGATCGAGCCGGCAGCGATAGGCCATTCCCGGCAGGTTGGAGAGCAGGGCGGCCTGGCTCCTGCGGTTGGCCTCCAGCTCGCGGGTGCGCGCCTCGAGGCCCTCGGTGGCATCCCGCAGGCCGGAGAGCATCGCCTGGGCGCTCTGGCCGAGCTGGTCGTGCGGGCCTCGCGGTGTGATGGTACCCGAGAAGTCGTGCCGGGCGATGCGCTGGAAGTGCGCGCTGAGCTCGTTCAGGTAGGCGATCGCCTGCCTGAAGGCTGTCGCCATCCGGCCGAACTCATCGTCGCTCGGCAGTTCTCCGAGCTGGTTGACGAGCCGCCGGACCTGGTGGAGGTCCCCCTGGGCGAGGGCCTCGCAGGCGGCGGCCATGGGGGTGAGCGGCCGCGTGGCCCTGCCGATGAGCCAGATGAGCATGGCCGCGAGCGCGAGCAGGATTCCCGTCGCGGCCAGCGCGCGGGTCCAGAGGAAGTGATTGAGCGGCCGCAAGGTGGCCGCCTCGTCGACCAGGAGCATGACGTGCCAGCCACCCGTGCTCACCCGGTTCGAGAAGACCCAGGCGGCCTTGCCGTCGATGGGATCGGTCGCCTTCGCGAAGGAGCCCGGGCTCAGCCGGCTCAGGTGTGGCCAATCGAGCTTCGCGAGCGACGAGGAGGCGTAGGGCAGAGCGTAGTCCGCGGGCCGCGGGGTGACGATCAGGCGCCCCTGCGGGCTCAGGACCAACAGGTGGGAGTGGGGCATGGTGGGCAGCCGTGCGATCGCGCGGTTGATCGATTCGAGGCTCAGGTCGGTGCCCGTGATCCCGACGAAGCGCCCGTCGATTCGCAGAGGCAGGGTGAAGGAGACCATGGAAATGCCCAGGAGGCGGTAGGGCTCGGTGATGAAGGGGATGCCGAGCCGCTTGGTCTCGGAGTAGAACGCGAAGGAGTCGATGTCCTCGACCCCGGT
Organism: bacterium; assembly: GCA_017744355.1. Lineage (NCBI taxonomy): Bacteria > bacterium. The sequence continues at coordinate 160,194 of JAGIBK010000005.1, forward strand.
CAAGCGCAGCTGCTCGCCCGAGCGGTACCAGTAGGGGGTGAAGCGCCCGTTCGGCATGGCGGGGTGCGATCGCCAGCGCGCGTCTTGGCCGTCGGCGTTGGGCTCGTAGTTCACGTAGGTGGCCAGGATGTTGGGGGTGTGGCGCACGAGGCTCTGCATGAGGGAAAGGACCGCCTCTCGCTGTCCGAAGCCGCCGCTTTCCTGCATGGCCAAGAGGTCGCGCGAGATCTGCTGGGCCCGCAGGTTGTCGGCGTTGAGCTCCTGGGCGACGCTCGCGGTGACGCGCCGACCGTCCTCCGCGATGCGTTCGACCAGCATCCGCTTGAGGAACGTGGCGCCGCTCGCGATGAGCAGCCCGAGCAACAGGGCCGTGATCAGGCCGACCTTGGCGGCGATCTGGGCGTTGAGGTGCTGGAATGCGAAGGGCTTCTTCATCAGGGCCTGCCGGGGCGCGGAGAATCAGCGCAGGGCGCGCTCGCGATCGCCCGCCGACATGCTCGCGGGCTGGAGGTAGATCTCTTCGACCTTGCGCTGGAGGCGACGGAGCCTCGCGAGCATGAACCAAATGTAGCTCGCGAGGCTCTGGTCATCCGCTTCGAAGAAGAGCTGAGCCGTCTCGCGGACCTGGCGGCTGTGCACCGACAGGTGGCGCGGGTGCTCGCGGGCGAGTTCCTCGAGGAGGATCTGCTCCGCACCGTTTGCGGCTGGTAGGTAATGTTTGAAGCTGCCCATCGCCTTCACCCCTTCGTGCAAGCGTTCCACTCCGTCGCGCGCGGGTGGCCTCTCGCGAGGATCTCGCGAGGCTCGAACGGGTCTGATTGTTGCGGTGATGGGGCCTGACGGGGCGGCGGGCCTGGTGGGTCAGGGGGTGTTTCTTGGTCCTGGGGTCAAGTGTAACTCCCGGTGAGGGGGTGTCAACGGCCTGCCCCGCGCATGCTAGAATCCAGACGGATGGCGGCTGCTCTCGATGGGGCGGCGTAGAAGCGAGGGAGGCTTTAATGAAGCGAGTCTTGATCCCGGCGTTGGCGGTGGCGGCTTTGGCGGCGTGCACAACCCCGCCGATCGATACCCCGAAGGCGACCGGCAGCGTCACTCTGAGCGAGTTGACGGGTCTTCCCCGCGAGACGGCCGGCCCCGCCATGGTGCCCGCGGTCCCCGCCTTCAACATCAACGCGCCGGAGGGGCTCGCGATCCCCGTGCCCGACAACGCGCGGCAGGTGACCCTCTCGACGGCGACGCTCCACATCAAGTTGACGAACCGGATGGCGATCCCGCTGCAGTTCAGGCTGGCGCTGTCCAAGACCGACCGTCCCTACGAGGATGCGTCGGCCAGCCTCACCCCGGAGCCGCTCCTCATCGCGGAAGGCGAGTCCAAGCAAATCGATCGGCCGGTGGATCCCACCCTGTTCAAGCAGCCCAAGGTCTACATGGGCGTGACCCTGAGCACCCCGGGCAACTTCCCGAAGATCGTGACGGTCCGGGGGACGGACGCCATCGACGTGGAGTCGTGGGTGACGGTGCAGGTGAAGCTGCTGTAGTAGGTCAGGGCGCGACGGCCGAGGTGCGCTGGGCCTCCGGGCGTACCGGCGTGCCGTCGTCCGCCCAGACCAGGCCGGCCTCGGTACGCACGAAGAAGGTGCCGTTGACGCGGCGGTGACCCTGGATGGTCGGTTCGGCGCTCGCCGGCTCGGGCGCGGCGGGCTCGGACGGCCGGGCGGCAGGGACCGGAGGCGCCGGCGGCTGCGGCGCAGCGGCAGGAGCTTGGCGGCTGGGGTAGACCTGCTCGGCCAGGCGCTTGCTCCATTCGCCGCGCACGGGGGTCTTGTCGTCGGCCCAGACCAGCTGGCCCTGCACGATCCGGTAGAAGTGGCCGTCGACGCGGCGGTGGCCCTGGAACTGGTCCCCCACCACCCCGGGTTGGAGCGGCTTGGCGGGCACCTGGCGTGCGGGCGGTCGGCTCATGCGCGGGGCTTCGCGCTTGTCGACGGGCGTGATCGAGACGTCGAAGCCGCCGTCCGGCTTGCGCGACACCACCGCGCGAGAAGGGGTCTGCTTGGCCGTATGCTTGCCCAGGCCCTCGGTGGTGCGCAGGGAATGCTTGGAGGGCTGCGTGGCCTGCCGGGTCTTGGCGCTGGGCGCCGCGTGATCGGGGGCGCTGGCGCGCGCGCTCGTCGGGATGAGCAGCAGCTGGCCCGGATAGATCAGGTCGGGATTCTGGATGATGCCCTGGTTGGCGGCGTAGAGCGAGCGCCACTGGCGGCCCTTGCCCAGGAGCACGCGCGAGATGGTCCAGAGGCAGTCGCCCTCTTTGACCCGGTAGCGCTGCGCCGGCGTCTCGCGTACCAATCGGACGGGCTTTTCCGGCACGGTGATGGCCGGGGCGGGCTCGGGGGTCTGGGCGGCGTCGGGCAGCGGCTGGGGAGGCGCCTCGGGGGCGTGCGCGGCAGCGCTCGCATCCACCGCCGTGGGCAGCACGAGACCCGCCAGCAGCGTGGCGGCGACGACGGGATTGGTTAGAGTCCTGCGGACGCGCATCGGATTCCCCAAACAGGCGGAAGCTATCCCATGATCTCGGCGGAGCCTTCACGATCTGAAGGGTCCCCATCGATCTATACCTTGAATGGTCCTTTACTTCAAGGTCAGGCCTTACGGGTCTTGGGATCCAAGAGGTCCCGAAGCCCGTCGCCAAGCAGGTTGAAGCCCAAAACCACCGCCATGACGGCGAGGCCGGGGAAGGCGACGGTCCAGGGGGCCGAGCGGATGAAGGCGCGGGCCTGGTTGAGCATGGTCCCCCACTCGGGCTGGGGCGGCTGGGCGCCCAGCCCCAGGAAGGAAAGGCCCGCCGTCTCGAGGATGGCGGTCGCGATCCCGAGGGTGGCCTGCACCAGGATGGGGGTCAGGCAGTTGGGCAACACGTGCCGCCACAGCATAAAAGCGTGGGAAGCCCCCGCCATCCGCGCGGCCTCGACGTACTCCTGCTCTTTGAGCCCGAGGGCTGCCGCGCGCACCAGGCGCGCGTACTGCGGCACGTTGACCAGCCCGATGGCGAGCATGGCGTTGGTCAGGCTCGGTCCGAGCACCGCCACCACGAGGATCGCAAGCAGCATCCCGGGGAAGGCCATGAGCATGTCCATCAGGCGCATGAGGGTCTCGTCCACCCACTTGCCGGCGTAGCCCGACACGAGCCCGATGGGCACGCCGAGGCCGAGGGCGATCGCCACCGACAGGAGCCCCACCTGCAAGGAGACCCCCGCCCCCCACAAGAGGCGCGACAGCAGGTCCCGCCCCAGGTCGTCGGTGCCGAGCCAGTGGGCGAACGAGGGCGGCTGCAGGCGCTGGGCCAGGTCCTGGGCCAGAGGGTCGTGAGGGGAGAGCCACGGGGCCAAAAGCGCGATGGCGAAGTACGCCAGCACGAGCGCACCGCCCGCGACCGCCGAGCGGTTGCGCGCGAAGCGCCGGGCAAAGAGCGAAAGCTGGCTCATCCGCGCAACCTCGGATCGAGCCGGGGGTAGAGCAGGTCGGTCATGAGGTTGACGAGCACGAACGAGAAGGCGAATACCAGCACGCACCCTTGTAACAGGGGGAAGTCCCGGGCGAAGACCGCCCCCATCGCGAGCGAGCCGATCCCCGGCCACGAGAAGATGCTCTCGGTCAGGACCGCCCCCGAGAGCAGGGTGCCCAGTTGCAAGCCCGCGACCGTCACGATGGGGATCAGGGCGTTGCGAAGGGCGTGGCGCCAGACGACCACCTTCTCGCTGAGGCCCTTGGCGCGGGCCGCGCGCACGTAGTCGGCGCCCAGCACCTCCAGCATGGCCGCGCGGGTCATGCGGGTGATGACGGCCATGGGCACCGTCGCGAGCGTCAGCGCGGGCAGGATGAGGTGCCGCGCGCTCGAAACGAAGGCTTGAGGGTCGCGGGCGAGGAGGCTATCGAGCAGGTAGAAGCCCGTCACGGCCGGGATGTCGAGGGCGAGATCCAGCCTTCCCGAGAGGGGCGTCAGGCGCAGGAAGGCCGAGAAGACCAGCATCAGGACGAGCCCCAGCCAGAAGATGGGCATGGAGGTCCCCACCAGCGCGCCCGAGGTGGCGAGCATGTCCACCCACGAGCCCTTGCGCCGTGCCGCCAGGATCCCCACGGGCACCCCGACCGCGAGCGCGATCGCAAGGGACGCCACCGCAAGCTCGATCGTCGCTGGCAGGCGGCGGGCGATCTCGACCGTCACCGCCTCGCCGGTGGTGATCGAGCGGCCCAGATCCCCGTGGGAAAGCCGCGCGACGTAGGTGCCGAACTGGACGACAGGAGGCCGGTCGAGCCCGAGATCGCTGCGGAGCTTGGCGATGGTCTCGGGCCGGGCCCGCTCGCCGAGCATCACCTGGGCGGGATCCCCCGGCACCAGGCGCACGGCGACGAACACCACCAGGGTCACCCCGAACAGGATGGGCACGAGGAGCAAGAGGCGCCGTAGGAGGGTCTGGAGCATGACGGTCTCCTGACTAGTCGGAAAGCCAGACCCGCTCGAAGTACTTCGTGCCCGTGGGGTGGAGCGCGAAGCCCTTCACGTCCCGGCGGAACGCGGCGAGCTGCTTGGCGTGGAAGAGCGGCACCATGGGCGTATCGGCCTGGATCAGGACCTGGGCCTCCTCGTAGAGGCGCTTGCGCACGGCGGGATCGAGGGTGGTGCGGGCCCGGGTCAAGAGGCGGTGGACCGCCTCGCCCCGGTAGAACGAGTAATTGGTCGCGCTGCCGCCCGGTCGGGCATTTGCCGCGTCCAGGAGGGTGTAGAGGAAGTTGTCAGGGTCCCCGAAGTCGCCCACCCACCCGATGAGCGCCGCCTGGTGGTCGCCCTTGCCCACCTTGTCCAGGTACGTCCCCCACTCGTAGGTCTTGATCTTCGCGCGGATGCCCACCTGGGCGAGGCTCTGCTGGATGGCCTCGGCCGTGCGCTGCCCCTGGGGCATGTAGGGCCTTACCACCGGCAGGCTCCACAGCTCCAGGTCGAAGCCCTTGGGATAGCCGGCTTCGGCGAGCAGGCGCCGGGCTTCGGTCGGGTCGTGGGGCAGGTCCTTGAGGCGGGTGTTGTAGCCCGGGATGGTCGGGGGCATGGGCACCACCGCACCCTCGCCCAGCTTGCCGCCCGCGAAGAAAGCCTTGACCAGGGCGGGCTTGTCGATGGCCAGGGCGACGGCCCGCCTCACCCGTGCGTCGGTGAAGGGGGGCTTGAGGTTGTTCAGGGCCAGGTAGCCCACGTTGAGGCCTGCCTGGGAGTAGAACGCAAGCTCGGGGTCGGCCTCGATCCGCCCCACGTCGTCGGGGTTGATCCCGTCCATGCCGTGGACCTCGCCCACCTCCAGCTCGAGCAGGCGCACCGCGTTGTCGGTCACCGGCTTGAAGACGAGCTTGTCCAGGTAAGGGCGGCCGTCCCAGTAGTCCGGGTTCGCTTCGAGCACCAGGCGCTCGCCCGGCACCCACTTCACGAAGCGGAAGGGCCCGGTGCCCACCGGGTGGCGCGCCACGTCCACCCCCCATTTTTCGAGGGCCTTGGGCGAGATGATGGCCATGGAGGCGATCGCCAGGTTGCGCAAGAAGGTGGCATCAGGGGTCTTGAGCCTCAGGCGCACCGTCTTGGGGTCGAGCACCTGCACGTCCCGGATGGTGGGGGCGAAGAAGTTGGCCCAGTACTCGAAGACCTGGCCCGGCTGGGGGTGGGCCTGGCGGTCGAAGGAGATCTTGACCGCGCGGGCGTCGAAGGGGGTGCCGTCGTGGAAGCGCACGCCCTCTCGCAGGTGGAAGGTGTAGGTCTTGCCGTCGGGCGAGATTTCCCAGTGGGTGGCGAGCGCCGGCTCGATCTCGGTCGAGTCCTGCTTGAAGCGCACCAGACCGTTGAAGAGGTTCTCGGTGACGGTGGCGCTCTCGGCCTCGTTGATGTCCGCCGGATCCAGGCGGGTGGCGTCCTTGCCCTTGGCGTAGATCAAGACCCCGCCGTAGCGCGGCTTTTCCGCGCGCGCGGTGGGCTTGGGGCCCGAGCAGCCCCCGAGGGCCACGAGGAGGCCGAGGGCCAGGGCGAGAAAGGCGGATCGTCGGGGTTTCACCGGCTTATTTTAGCACCTCGTCCGATTCCTGCCAGACCGGGAGGGTGAAGCCGAAGGTGCTGCCCTCGCCCGGGATGCTCTGGGCCCAGATGTGGCCACCTTGCAGCTCGATCAGGTTCTTGGAGAGCGAAAGCCCGAGGCCCAGGCCGCCGAATGCCCGGGTGGCGCTCGGGTCGGCCTGGAAGAAGCTGGTGAAGAGCATGGGCAACTGCTCCGGGTTGATCCCGATCCCGGAGTCCGTTACTTCGACCCGAACCATCGGGCGGCCGTCAGCCGGCTCGAGTCTGGCGCTCAGGGTGACGGTGCCGCCGACCGGCGTGAACTTGAGGGCGTTGGTCAATAGGTGGCCGAGGACCTGGAAGGCCCGCGAGGGATCGGCGTACACGTAGGGCAGGGGGTTTTCGACCATGCAGCTCAGGAGGATCTCCTTGGGGGAGGCGAGCTTGCGATACTGCTCGCAGACCTGCTGCACCAAGAGTTCCAGTGAGAGCGGCTGGCGATCCAGCTCCAGGGTGCCGGTCGCCAGTTGGCTCATGTCGAGCATCGTGTTGATCAGATCCCGCAGGTGGTAGCCCTCGCTCAGGATCTGGTGCATGAAGCTGCGCTGCTCGTCGTTCAGACGCTCGTTCAGCTCTTCTTCGAGCAGTTCCCCGTAGCCCAGGATCCCCGAGAGCGGGGTGCGCAGCTCGTGGGCCACGTTGGAGAGCAGGTTGCGCCGCAGCTGCTCGAGGGCTCTGAGTTGCTGCTCGATGGGGATCGCCCCGTTGGGCTCGTGCTGGGCATTGCGGCAGTAGGTGTGCAGGGCGGCTCGTTGCCGCACCAATGCGCTCAGGCGGCTCAGTTTCGAGCAGAACTGCGACCTCACGGCGCCTCCCTCCGGCCTGGCTTGCGGCTGCGGGCCCAGTCTACCACCGGGTCGGAAGGGGGGCTAGAAGCGAGGAATAGTTAGGTCAGGCGGTGGATGTCCAGCGAGATGTCCAGGCTGCCCGCGCTGTGGGTCAGCGCACCCACCGAGATGTAGTCCACGCCGGTCTCGGCCGCGCGGCGGACCGTCTCGAGCGAGATCCCGCCCGAGGCCTCCACCTTGGCGCGGCCCGCGATGAGCGCGACGGCCTCGGTCATGACGCTGGGGGCCATGTTGTCGAGCATGATGATGTCGGCGCCCGCGTCGAGGGCCTCCTGGACCATTTCGAGCGACTCGGTCTCGACCTCGACCATGGTGGTCGAGGCGCTGCCGCGGCGGGCGCGGCGGACCGCCTCGGCGATGGAGCCTGCCATCTCGATGTGGTTGTCCTTGATCATGATGGCGTCGGCGAGGCCGAAGCGGTGGTTGCGGGCTCCGCCCGTGCGCACCGCGTACTTCTCGAGCACACGCAGGCCCGGGGTGGTCTTGCGGGTGTCGAGGATCTGGGCCTTGGTGCCTTCCACGGCCGCCACGTAGGTCGACGCCAGGGTGGCGATCGCGCTCATGCGCTGCATGAGGTTCAGGGCGACCCGCTCGCCCATCAGGATGGAGCGGGCGTCGCCCTCGACCACGGCGGCGACGGTGCCCTTCTCGACCCGCGCGCCTTCCGGGACCTTGGCGGTGAAGCTCAGGCTGGGATCGACCCGCTGCCACAGGCGGCGGATCACTTCCAGGCCGCAGACCACGCCGGGAGCCTTGTAGAGGAAGTCGGCTCGGGCGCGCTCGCCCTCGCTCACGACGGTCTGGGTGCTGAGGTCGCCCCAGCCCCAGTCTTCGCGCAGGGCGGCGTCGAGGATGGGATCCAGGATCAGCGGGTGGAGCTGGTCTCCAACACCTGCAGGGATTGCGTGAAGTGCTTCAGCCAACGGGAATCGTCCTTTGCGGCAAAATCGGTGCGGAAGTGGGTGCCCCGGCTCTCCTCGCGCCACAGGGCGGCGCGGGCCACCAGCTCGCCGACCTGCAAGAGGTTGCGCAGCTCGTGGAGGGAGCGATCGGTCGAGACGAGGGCGGCCTCCTCGACCTGGACGCGCCAGGGCTCGATGCGCTCGAGGGCGCGAACGAGGCCCGCGCGGGTGCGCAGGAGCCCGGCGTCCTGCCACATCTCGGCCTGGAAGGCCGTGCGCAGCGCCGCCACGTCGACCGAGGGGGCTTCGGGGGCCGGGTAGTGGGTGATCGCCTCGCCGATGGGGCGGAGGTTGGGCGTGGGCTCCTGGGCGATCGCCTCGGCGGCGCGGCGGCCGAAGACCACCGCCTCCAAGAGCGAGTTGCTCGCCAGGCGGTTGGACCCGTGGACGCCGGTGCTCGCGGCCTCGCCGACGGCGTACAGGCCGCTCACCGAGGTCCGGCCCCAGAGGTCCGTGCGGGCCCCGCCGATGAAGTAGTGGGCCGCCGGCGCCACCGGCAACATGTCGGTGGGCGGGTTGATCCCGTGCTTGCGGCAGAAGGCCACGATGGTCGGGAAGCGGCTCTCGACCAGCTCGGGGGCCATGTGGCGCAGATCGAGCAGGACGTGGTCCTTGCCGTCCTTCTCCATCTCGGCGGCGATGGCACGGGCCACCACGTCGCGGGGCGCGAGCTCCAGCTTGGGATGGTAGCGCGCCATGAAGGCCTCGCCCGCCGCGTTGCGGAGGATGGCCCCCTCGCCGCGCACGGCCTCGGAGACCAAAAACGAGTCGCCCCCCGGCACCACCAGGGCCGTCGGGTGGAACTGCATGAACTCCATGTCCGAGATCTCGGCGCCGGCGCGGTACGCCAGCGCGATCCCGTCGCCGGTGGCGGTGGCGGGGTTGGTCGTGTGGCTCCAGGCGCGGCCGACGCCGCCCGCGGCGAGCACCACGGCCCGCGCGGCGATGAAGCGCACCTGCTTGTCGGCGTCGAGCACCACCGCCCCGCGGCAGCGGCCGTCCTGGACGACCAGCTCGAGGGCGAAGGCGTGCTCGAGGATGTCGATGGCGGGCGTCTGGCGGGCGCGCTCGACCAGCGCGCGCTCGATCTCGTAGCCGGTGGCGTCGCCCAGGGCGTGCACGACCCGGCGGCGCGAGTGGGCGGCCTCCAGGGTGGTGGCCAAGCTACCATCCGCCTCCCGGTCGAAGCGCACGCCGGCGGCGATCAGGGCGTTGAGCTGGGCGGGGCCCTCGTCGGTCAGGACCCGCACGGGCTCTTCGTCGCACAGGCCCGCTCCCGCCTCGAGGGTGTCGTGGAAGTGGAGCTCGGGGTTGTCGTCACTCGCGATCGCCGCGGCGATGCCGCCCTGGGCGTAGCGGGTGTTGGAGTCCATCAGGTTCTGCTTGGTGACGAGCACCACGCGCTCGCCCTGCTCGACCAGCTCCAGGGAGGTCCACAGGCCGCTGATGCCGCTTCCGATCACCAGCACGGGCAGAGGATGGGAGTAAGGGATGGGGCGATTCATGGCGTTCGATCCAATCTCCCGGCGTGCTCGCCGGGCCGATTGCCAGCGCGGTTCGAGCGTCCGACAAGACCGTGCCATCAAGCCGCCACGCGGCCAAACCCGACACATGCCTGGGTTTGTTGGATGCTCTTCGTGTGACGCGTGATTATACCACGGAGCGCGTAATAACGCTTGCCCGCGTGCCACATAGCGGGCGGACCTTCGTGATCGATGCCCTGCAAGAAAGCGGCAAGCAAGGTATCATGGGGGTGCAAGAGAGCGGGAGGATGCGTGGCATGGCCGTCGAACTAGCGACCCCTGAGGTGGAGACCCCCTTCGAACCGATCGAGTGCGAGTACCTCGACGGCGAGAACGTCGGTTGGGCCAAGCGCTACATCGAGCAGTGCCAGGGCAAGCTGGAGGTCGCCGAGCAGGAAGATCCGCGCTTCGCCTCCTACCTCAAGACCGAGATTGCGGCCTGGCAGGAGCTGCTCCAGCGCTACGGGAAGGCCTAGAACCATGAGGCCGCTGCTGGTCGCTCTCCTCGCCGGGACCCTGCTGACGCTCGCCGCACCGCGCGCCGAGGCCGCTTACGGCTCGGCCCAGATCTCGCCCTACCTCGTCTCGGCCCGCCTGCGCCTCGCGCTCGATCAACTGCGCGCCGCCGAGGACCACCTGATGGCCATGCGCGGCGGGGCGGAGGTCGTCTCGCCCTACTACGCGAGCACCCGGCAGAACCTCGCGGATGCCGCCGACCAGCTGGCCTACGCCCGGATGGCGACCATGGACGAGGGTCAGATCCGGCGCATGGACGCCATCCTCGCGGGTCTCGACGAGGTGCGCGAGCTCATGGACACCTCCCTGCTCAAAGCACCCGAGCGCGTGCGGCGCCTCGAGGGCGAGACCCTCGCGCTCGATCGCGCGGTGCGCGCCCAGATTACCCGCCGCGTGCCCTAGGCGGGCGTCGGCGGGTGCAGGGGCAGCGTGAACCAGAAGGTGCTCCCCTCGCCCACCTTGCTCTGAACGCCGATCGTGCCGCCGTGCGCCTCCACGATGCTCTTGGCGATGCTGAGCCCGAGGCCGGTCCCACCCTTTTGCTTACCGCTCTCGAGCTGCGAGAAGCGCTGGAACAGCTTGGGGACGTCCTCAGGGGCGATGCCCGGTCCCTGGTCCACCACCTCGCAGCGTAGGCCATCCCCGTCGAGCCGGGCCCGCACCGTGATCACGCCGTCGGGCGGGCTGAACTTGAGGGCGTTGGTGAGCAGGTTGCTGAGCACTCGTTCGATCCGCTGCGAATCCATGGGGACCGTGAGGGGTGCTTCCGGCAGGTCCATCATGATCGTCAGGTGCCGCTCCGCGGCTTGAGGGGCGAGACTCTCGACCACCTCTTTCACCTTGCACGAAAAGTCGGCTTCCTCGTACTGCAGCTGGAAGGTGCCCGCCTCGATCCGGGCCGTGTCCAGCAGGTCGCTGACCAGGTGCTCCAGGCGCTCGGTGCTGCGCTCGATCTGAACGACGAACTCGCGCTGCTCGGGCGAGAGGGGGCCGGCGAGCTCATCCTCCAGGAATTCCACGTACCCCTTGATCGAGGTGAGCGGGGTGCGCAGGTCGTGGGAGACCGAGTTCACGAACTGGTCCTTGAGCCGGTCGAGCTCCTTGAGCGCCTCGTACTGGGTCTTGAGGACCGCATCCAGTCGCCGCCGCTCGGCTTCCGCGCGATTGAGCGTCCAGGCGTTCCACCAGAGCAGGCCCACCGCGATGACGATGGTTCCCATCGCCATCGCGGCGATCCCCTGGGTCGCGTTGAAGAAGCCGCCCCCCTCGCCCACCAGCCGAAGCAGGCCGAGCACGATCGGCAGGAAGACGAGCACCGGCAGCAGACGCCGAAGCAGCCCACCACCGGGGGCCTTACTCGAAAGGATGCCCATCAGCCCACGATCGGGGCGGGCGCAGAGGATGCCCGCCCCGACGAAGATCAGGCCCACGGCTGTCGTCAGGGCCATGGGGTAGTGCGTGGGCGCGATGATGGAGGCGAGGTTGTAGAGGTAGGCGATGAGGCCGTGCAGGGCGACGGCGACGACCGAGAGGCCGAGCGCCTCCGAAGCCACCGCCCCCACCCCGGTCCGTCGATCCATGAGCAGCAGGGCCCCGCCCAGCATGACGAAGCACAGGGCTGTGCTCAGCGCCATGTGGTCAGGGGGCTGGATGGCGAGCAGCTTTTCCCGGAAAAGGAGTAGATCCAGGTGGAAGCGAGTATCCAGCAGCCGATCGCTGAGGGTGGCGAGGCCGATCGCGCCGACGACGAGCGCCAGGCCCCGGCTGCCCGCGCGCCGATCGAGCGCGAGCAGGAGCGAGAGCCCCCCGGCGATCAGGCAGGCTGCGGTCATGGGGTTGATGACGGTGAAGCCGGGAAGCACTCGCAGGAGGACGACGTGGTCGAGGCCCCAGGCGGCCAGGCCGACGACGCCCGTCAGCATGGCCGCCAAGCTCGCGATCAGGGCGGCGAGCCGGTAAGTCCGTATCGCCGCCGGGTCGGTTTCCTCGTGCATCCCGGGCTCCTGGGCCCGCCTGGTGGCGGGTGATTCGCCTGGCGGCTTCGCCAGGTCCGTCGTGGTGCTATGGTAGCACCTGCTCAGGAAGAAGCGAGCGCCCGATTAGCCGAGGAAGGCCGCGAAGACCTCGTTGGAGAGCCAGATCCCACGGGGGGTGAGGCGGTAGCGATCGCCTGCGTCCTCGACGAGGCCGGCTTCTACCAGCCCCTCGAACACCCCGGGGAAGCTCTCATGCGCACCCTCGCCGAAGCGCGACGCGTAGCGGGCCTTGTCCAGCCCTTCGCGGGTCATGCGCAGGCCCAGGAAGACCGACTCCTCTTGCTCGCTTCGTCGGTCGAGGACCGGCGCCTCGGGCCAGGTGGGCACCGGGTGCTGGATGAAGGCCTGGATGCCGCGGGGGTTCTCGAAGCGGCGGCCCTGCCAGTACGAGTGGGCGCCCGTTCCCAGCCCGATGTAGGGGGCGTTGATCCAGTAGAGGCGGTTGTGGACCGCCTCGAAGCCGGGCTTCGACCAGCTCGAAATCTCGTAGCGCCCGTAGCCTTCGGCTTCCATCCGCTCGGCGAGCCGGTCGCCCATGGCCACTTCCAGGTCCTCGGGCGACAGCGAAAGCTTGCCTTGCCGGTGCCAGGCGCCGAAGACCGTCCGCTCCTCCAGGATCAGGCCGTAGACCGAGAAGTGGGAAGGATCGAGCTTGAAGGCCTCATCCATGGTGGCCTCCCAGTCCGCCATGGTCTGGCCCGGCAGGGCGTAGATGAGATCCAGGCTGACGTTGTCGATCCCGGCCTCCCGGATGGCGCCGTAGGTCCGATGGACGTCCTCCACCGCGTGGTCGCGCCCGATGGCCTTGAGCAGGCGATCGTCGAAGCTCTGGACCCCGAGGCTCAGGCGGGTGAAGCCGAGGGTGCGGGCGGCCTCCCAGAGGTCGGGCCCGCCGGTGCCGGGGTTGACCTCCATGGTGCGCTCGATGCAGGCGCTCGCGTCGAAGTGGGCCTCGATGGCCCGGGTCAGGCGCGTCAGCTGGGGGGCGGCCAGGATCGACGGGGTCCCGCCCCCCAGGTAGATGGTCTGGATGGGCAGGCCCTTGGGGTAGGCCTTGAGCTCGGCTTCGAGCGCGTCCAGGTACGCCTCTACGTGGCGCTCCTGCCCGGCGTAGCAGGCGAAGTCGCAGTAGTGGCACTTCTTGACGCAGAAGGGGATGTGGACGTAGAGGCCGACAGGCGCGTGAGTGGTCATGCGCCCCATGATAGCAAAGGCGCGCCTACGACCGGGAGAACTCCCGGCTCAACAGGCCCATGACCAGGAAGTCGTGGAACTTGCCGCCGTAGAAGCGATGCTCGCGCAGCCGCCCCTCCTCGACGAAGCCCAGCTTGCGGTAGACCGCGATCGCCGCTTCGTTCTCGCAGGCCACGTACAGCCGAGCCTTGTGCAGCCCCAGCTCGTCGAAGAGGTAGCGGCAGAGGGTGCCGAGGGCGTCGGTGCCGTGGCCCTGGCCGCGGTGCTCGGCGTCGCCCAAGTACAGGCCGACCGTGGCCTGGCGATCGCCCGCCTCGTAGGTGCCGTACCAGACGGTCCCGACCAGGCTGCCCTTCGCGTCGTCGATGGCGAAGGTACGTCCCTCTTGGGGGCTGCCCTTGTCCAGCTCCCCTTCGAACCACTGCTCCAGCTCCTCGCTGCCCGAGATGCGGGTGCGCGAGCCGATGAGGGTCCAGAGGGCGGGGTCGTTCCACCAGGTGAAGAGGGAATCCAGGTCGTCGCGCTCCAGGGCGCGCAGGCGGGTGCGGTGGCCGGCAATCATGAAGGGTTAGGAGACCTCGTATCCGAGGGCCTTGGCGCCAGCGTGCACCAGGGCCTGCATGTCGGGGTGGCGGGCCGAGACCTTGAGGGCCTTGGCGAGAGAGGCGCGGGCCTCGTCGGGGCAGCCCTCGCTGTGGGCGACGGCGGCAATCTTGATCAGGCTCGGCGCGTCGATGGCGCTGGCGACGGCGCGCTGCAGGCTGGTGAGGACCTTGGCCCGGTTGCCTTCGAGGGCGAAGGTGCCCACCTTCTCGAGATGGCGGAAGGTGAAGGTCGGCAGCGGCGCGCGCACCACGCTCGCGGGCATCATGTAGGTGACGCCCCGATAGAAGAGCGGCTGTAGCTCGATCTCTGCCAAAGGAGCGGTCGGCGCGTGCGGCGTGACCTGCAGGACCAGCGGAGCGGTTCCGCGCGAGGCGGCGAGCGGCATTTGCTTGCGTGTGGTCGTGCCCATGGACGAAGCCCTCCTCACCAGACGACGGGGACTGATCCGTTTATACCCCAAAGCTTATGAACCCTCAGAGCCGCGGGCGTTATCGCGGGAAGTTTTCGGCCAGCTCCTCGACCTGTTCGGCGGTCATCTTGAGGTGGATGCCGTCCGCCTCGACGTGGTCGATCCAGCCCATGGGGATGGCCACGTCCCGCGCGAAGAGAAAGCCGCGCCTCACCACGAAGCCCAGGGCCTTCTCGGTGTCGGGGTCGAAGAGCAGATCGGCCACGTGGCCGCACTGCTTGTCGGTGCAGAAGACCCGGTCCCCGGCCGAGACGATCGCCTCGTCGGGCGGCACGTTGACGTGCTCGATGGGCAGCGGCCCCGGCGAGATGTTCCAGGACAGGGTCTGGGCGTAGTGGCTCGGCCAGAGGATGTCGGCGTGCTTGTAGCCCGTGGGCGGCCCCCACTCGGCCGAGGGCAGCGAGAAGTCGGTCTCGGAGTAGGGGGGGAACGCCTTGAGCGTCGGGCAATCCACCCCCAGGTGGATCCAGTCCTCGTGCGCCTCGGCGATGGCGGTGCTGGGGACGACCTTGCGCTCGCCGTCGTGCAGACGGATGACCAGGTGCGTCACCATGCGGTGCGCCGGATCGATCACGACCCTGTCGATGTGCCCACAGTCCTCGCCGTCGCACTTGACCTCGGCGTTCATGCGGATCCGCGCTGCCTCCATCGGGGGCCCTCCTCTCCGTCATGCGGGGCCGTGCATGGCGATGATACGCCGGATCGGCGAGTAAAAGCGCCCAAAAAAAAGCGCCCCTTTTGAGGGGCGCTGCCGATTAGGAGTTTTCCATCATCTCTTGGAGGTGGGGGGCCGCCCCCATCAAGCCGCTCGCGGTCTCTTCGAGGCCGTCCGCGAGGATCAGGCCGCTGATCCGCGTCAGGTCCTCCATGCTGAAGGGCCCCTGCGGCATCACGCCGAGCCTCAGGGCCGCGGCGTTCAGGCGCCGTTCGGCCTCCTTGGGTTCCACGACCGAGGCGAACCGTGAAAGAAGGTCCGCGCGGGTGATCTGCTTCATACCAGTCCTCCTGCGCACAGAGCGGGTTGTGGCCCGAACGAGCCGATGGGGACGAAGGCGTCCTTGAGGCCCTCGAACTTCAGGCCGAGGCCCTTGAGGGCCCCGTTCCAGAGGCCGGCGGCCTTGTCGGCGACCTTGGAACCGACGTCTTTGACCTTGTCCCAGTTGTCCACGACGATCTGGGCGCCCGTCAGGCCCAGCGAAACGCCCTTGAGGCCGGCGGCGATCGCGAGCGACGTGCCGCCCGTGGCGGGCGCGAGCATCGTCATGACGTTGGCGGTGAGGCTGGTGGCGTGCGCGAGGGTGCCGAGCACATCGCTGGCGCTCGCCTTGCCGTCGGTCAGCCTGCCGAAGTCACCCACCAGGCCTGACACGTCGGCGATGGACCCCATGATCCCCGGGATCTTGCCGGCAACCGGCGAGTTCTTGACCAGTTCGAGCACGCCGAGCATGCCCTTTGCCATGCCGCCCCCGTTACTGATGAGCTCGCTGACGAACTCGGGATCCTTGAGCTTCTTGGGATCGCTCGTCAGCTCCTTGGCCTGGTCGAACAGCTTGCTGGCCGCCATGACCCCCTGGACGGTGTCGAAGACGCGGGCGAGTTTACCAGCCTTGGTCAGGTCTTTGATCTGCTCGGGGGTGAAGTCCTTGGTCTTGAGCTGTTCGACGATCCCGCCGATCTCGCCGTGGACGTCCTTGATGTCCTTGCCCGAGATGGCGAGCTGCAGGGCCTCGCCCATCAACTTGGATGAGGGGTTGTTGGATTCTGCGAGGTTGTCGGCGACCGGGCGCAGCAGCTCGGTCAGGCCACTCGCTGCGGTGCTCTTGACCTCCGAGTGATCCGTCGCGGCCGGCGCGTTGGCCTTGGCGCCACCCTGCTTGTTCGCGGGGGTGGTCGGCGGATGAGCAAGAGGTCCGGTGGGGGGCTTGAGCGGATTGGTGGGGCGGCGCGGACCGCCCATTTCGATGTTCATCGAGACTCCTCCTGCTTGGATCGGGAATGGCTCTCTTTCGATATGCCGGAGCGCAGGTGGCTCGATTCGTCTTTTACCCGAAACCAAACAGAGATTTGACGAACGGGGTTAGTTTTTTATGGATTTTTAACAAAAGGCTAGCGCTTGAGTTTGGGATCGAGGGCGTCCCGCAGGCCGTCGCCCACGAAGTTGATGCTCGCGACCGTCAGGAAGATGAGCAGGCCCGGGTAGAAGGCGAGCCAGGGGGTCATGATGAGGTACTGCTGGGCATCGGTGAGCAAGTTGCCCCACGAGGGCGTGGGCGGCTGGATTCCGACCCCCAGGAAGGAGAGGGCCGACTCGAGGGTGATGGCGTCGGCGACCCCGAGGGTGGCCGCGACGAAGACCGGCGCCAGCGCGTTCGGGATCAGGTGCCTGAAGATGAGGCCCAGGTGCCCCACCCCCACGGCCCTCGCGGCCTCGACGAACTCTTGCTGCTTGAGGCTGAGGATCTCGGCTCGCACCAGGCGCGCCACCCCGGTCCACGAAGTCAGGGCGATGACGGGCACGATGACGCTCAGGTCGCGGCCCAGGAAGGCCACGAGCACCATCAGGAGCATCAGGAGCGGCACGCTCTGGATCACGTCCACCAGGCGCATGGCGATCGCGTCCACCCAGGAGCCGAAGTAGCCGGCGAAGGCCCCCACCAGGGTGCCGATCACCACCCCGATCAGCGCGACCAGGATCCCCACGGTCATGGAGATTCGCCCGGCGTACAGCAGGCGGGTCAGCACGTCGCGGCCCAGCTCGTCGGTGCCGAGCCAGTGGGCTACACTCGGCTGCCACTGGCCGGTGCGCGAGAGGTCGTTGGCATCGAAGGCGTAGGGGCTCACGAGCGGGCCGACGTAGACCGCGATCGCAAGCAGCAGTAGGACACCAAGGCCCAGGACGGCGAGACGGTGCTTGGCGAAGCGCCTTGCGACCGAGCGCCACTGGGCTTCGGGCTTGGGGGCCTCCGGGGCCTGGGCCTTTTCGGTCGTGGACGGCGGCATGGTGGTCGGCATATCAAGCGCTCCTAATCGAGCTGGATGCGGGGGTCGACCATGGCGTAGAGGAGGTCGGCCAGGAGGTTGAAGAGCACCACCAGCCCCGCCGAGATGAGCAGGATGCCCATCATGACCGGGTAGTCGCTCTTGCCCATGCTGTCGAAGAAGAGCCGGCCGATGCCGGGCCAGCTGAAGATGGTCTCGGTCATCACCGCCCCGCCGAAGAGGGTGGGCATGGCCATCATGACGACCGTCACCACCGGGATGAGGGCGTTACGCAGGGCGTGCCGCGCGATGACCAGGCGCTCGCCGAGCCCCTTGGCGCGGGCGGTGCGGATGTAGTCCATCCTGAGCACTTCGAGCATCGACGAGCGCATGAAGCGGCTCCAGGACGCCACGCTCACGATGGAGAGCACCGTCACGGGCAGGACCAGGTAGGGAATGCCGTCGAGCCAGCTGCCTTCTTGCCCGAGCGAGTGCATGCCCCCGGCGGGCAGCCAGTGGAGGTTGGCCGCGAACACCATCATCAGCATGATCCCGAACCAGAAGGTCGGCAGCGAGTAGCCGAGGAACGACAGGGTGGTCGCGGTGTAGTCGAACTTGGAGTAGGGCTTGAGGGCGGAGAACACCCCGAGCGCGAGGCCGAAGGCGAGGCTCACCACCGTCGAGATGCCCATCAGGACCAGGGTGTTGGGGGTGCGCTCGGCGATCATCTCGAGCACCGGCCGGCCGGTGAAGAGCGAGTTGCCCAGATCCCCGGTGAACGCCGAGCCGAGCCACTTCAGGTACTGGACGTGCAGGGGCAGGTCCAGGCCCATGGCCTGGATGAGGCGCGCGCGGTCGGCCGGGGTGATGTGCGGGTTCATCCCGTACACCGCCATGGGGCCGCCCGGCACCTTCTGCATCAGCACGAAGAGCAGGGCCGAGATCCCGATGAGCAGAGGGATGGAGGTCAGCAGGCGGCGGAGGATGAAGCGCGTCATTCGATGGTCCAGTCCTTCACGTTCCAGACGAAGCGGCTGCTGGTGGGGTTGCCCTTGAAGCCCTTGAGCTGGCGGTTCACCCCGTGCATCTCGGTCCAGTAGGCCAGGGGGATGGTCGGGACCTCGCGGCCAAGGATCTCGGTCATCCGCCAGTAGAGGGGCTGGCGCTCCTGCTTGCCCAGCTTGACGTTGCCCGCTTCGAGCACGCGGTCCAGCTCGGCGTCCTGGAAGCGGGTGTTGTTGACCCCGGTCGGCGGGATCATCCGGCTGTGCCAGCTCGACATGTTGGCGGCCGGGTCCACGCTCGTCGTGTTGGCGTAGAGGGCGGCTTCGAACTTGCCGCCGTTCAAGAGGCCCGAGGGATAGCCCGCGAAGAGCAGCCCGCCCTCCACGTTCTGGATCTTCATCTCGACGCCGATCGCCTTGAAGTAGCCGGCGAGCACCAGCTCGACCTGCTCGCGGATCTTGCGGCCCGCCGTCGAGTTGACGGTGAAGCTGAGACGCTTGCCGTCCTTGACCCGGATGCCGTCGGAGCCTGTCGCCCAGCCCGCTTCGTCCAGGATGGCGCGGGCCTTGGCCGGGTCGAAGGGGTAGAGCTCGCCGAGCTTGGGATTGAAGGACCAGGCGAGCGGATGCTCGGTGCTGTGCGCGACCGGCCAGATGCCCTTGTAGAGGGTCCGGGCGAGCTCCTCTTTATCGATGGCGTGGGCGAGGGCGACGCGCACGGCGCGCTCCTTGAAGACCGGCTTGTCGAGGTTGAAGGCGAGCTGCTCGAAGGTCAAGCTCGGCACGTTGTCGAGGCGGACGTGCTTGAGCTTCTGGGCGGCCTTGACCTGCTCGAGGTTGAAATCCGCGTACACGTCGATGTCGCCGTTGGCGAGCTGGATGAAGGCCGCGTTGTCGT
This sequence comes from bacterium, assembly GCA_017744355.1. Lineage (NCBI taxonomy): Bacteria > bacterium. The sequence goes on from JAGIBK010000005.1 coordinate 179,377, forward strand.
CCGGGACGAACTTGACGTAGAGCTTCTTGAGCTTGGGAGGGCCGTCGAAGTAGTCGGGATTGGCAACCATGCCCACGTGGTCGCCCGCGACCCACTCCTTGAACTTGAAGGGGCCGGTGCCGATGGGCGCCCGGTTGAAGGGATCCCGGTTGATGTCCGGGCTCTTCTCGAGGATGTGGGCGGGCAGGATGGTGCTGAACATTTCCAGGTACGGAGCGTAGGGCTCCTTGTAGTGGACGACGGCCGTCAGCGGGTCGGGGGTGTCCACGCGGGTGATCTTGTCGTAGCCCTCGCGGCTGACGACCAGCACCTTGGGGTCCATGTGCATCTTCCAGACGAAGCGCACGTCGTTCGAGGTGAAGGGCGCGCCGTCGTGGAAGCGTACATTCGGCCGCAGCTTGTAGGTGACGGCCATCCCCTTGCCTTCGCGCTTGACCAGGCCGTTCTCGACGGTGGGCAGGACGGTGGCGAGGTCCGGGTAGTACTTCATCTGGTCGTCCACGCCGACCAGGCCGTTGGTCATGGGCGTGCAGACGTCGACGGTCGAGATCGCGTTGCTCAACGGCTTGTTGAGCTTGTCGGGCTCTTGTTGCGAGCGGATGACGACCGTGTCGGGCGCGTTGCGGCGCCCCACGTGGGCCTCGGAGGAGGCGCAGGCGCTCGCGCTCAAGAAGGAGAGCACAAGCGCCAGGCAAGCAATGGGGCGATGCTTCAAATCAAGTTCCTCGGTCGTGGGCGACGGGATGGGGCTTGATCGGGGTTATGCCTTGGGAACGGTGGTGGTGATGGGGGCGTTCGCCTGGACCATGGGCAGCTCGTTGACCAGGTGGCAGGCCACGAAGTGCTCGCCGCCGACGTCGTTGAAGGCGGGGTCCGCGGTCTTGCAGATGTCCTTGGCGAAGGGGCATCGGGTGTGGAAGCGGCAGCCCGAGGGCGGGTTGACCGGGCTCGGGATGTCGCCCTGGAGGATGATGCGCTCTTTGCGGACCGTGGGGTCCGGCATGGGCACGGCCGAGAGCAGCGCCTGGGTGTAGGGGTGCTTCGGGTTGCTGTAGAGCTCCGCGGCGGTGGCGAGCTCGACCATCTTGCCCAGGTACATGACCGCGACGCGATCGCTGATGTGCTCGACGGTCGCGAGGTTGTGGGCGATGAAGAGGTAGGTCAGCCCGAACTCGGCCTGCAGGTCGTCCAGGAGGTTGAGGACCTGGGCCTGCACCGACACGTCGAGGGCCGAGACCGGCTCGTCGAGGATAATGAACTTGGGGTTGATGGCGAGCGCCCGGGCGATGCCGATGCGCTGGCGCTGACCGCCCGAGAACTCGTGGGGGTAGCGCTCGGAGTACATGGGGTTGAGGCCCACGCGATCGAGCAGCTCCTTGACGCGCTTGGTCAGCTCGGGACCCTTCATCAGGCCGTGGACCCGCAGGGGCTCGGCAATGGACTCGCCGATGGTCATGCGGGGGTCCAAGGAGGCGTAGGGGTTCTGGAAGACGAACTGCATCTCCCGGCGCAGGGCGCGCAACTCGGCGGGCTTGAGGGTGGTGACCTCGCGGCCCTCGAACTGCACCGAGCCGCTGGTGGGCTCGATCAGGCGGAGCAGGAGGCGGCCGGTGGTGGACTTGCCGCAGCCCGACTCGCCGACCAGGCCGAGGGTCTCGCCCTTCTTGATGCTGAAGCTCAGGCCGTCCACGGCCTTGACCGCGCCGACCTGCCGGCTGAAGAGGATGCCCTTGTTGATCGGGAAGTGCTTGGTGAGGTTCTTGACCGTCAGCAGCGTCTCGCTCATGCCTTACTTGGCCTCCTTGGTCAGCCAGCAGCGAACCTGGTGGCCCGCCTCGACGGTCTCGAGCAGGGGGATTTCGCGGCACTTGGCCACGTAGTGCTTGCAGCGGGGGCCGAACGAGCAGCCCTGGGGCAGGCGGGAGAGGGCGGGGGGCTGGCCCTCGATGGGCTCGAGGCGGTCCTGCTTGGAGCCGAGCCGCGGGGTCGAGTTGAGCAGGCCCTGGGTGTAGGGGTGCTTGGGGCTCTTGAAGAGGGTGTTGACGTCGGCGTACTCGACGACCTTGCCGGCGTACATGACGGCCACGTAATCGCACATCTCGGCGACGACCCCCAGGTCGTGGGTGATCAGCACGACGGCAGCGCCCCGCTTGGTGCGGATGTCGCGCATCAGGTCGAGGATCTGGGCCTGGATGGTCACGTCGAGGGCGGTGGTGGGCTCGTCGGCGATGAGCAGCTCGGGCTCGCACGAGAGGGCCATGGCGATGATGACGCGCTGGCGCATGCCGCCTGAGAACTGGTGGGGGTAGTCGTCCACGCGGTTGGCGGCACCGGGGATGCCGACGGCTTCGAGCATCTCGACGGCGCGCTTGCGAGCGGTGGCGCGGTCGACCTTCTGGTGGAGCATGATGGCTTCCATGATCTGCTCGCCGACCGTGAGGACGGGGTTGAGCGAGGTCATGGGGTCCTGCGAGATCAAGGAGATGCGGTTGCCGCGGATCTCACGCATCTCGGCCTCGGAGAGCGAGAGCAGGTTCTGACCCTTGAAGAGGATCTGGCCGCCGACGATCTTGCCCTGGGGGCCTGCGACGAGGCGCATGATCGAGAGGGAGGTGATGCTCTTGCCGCAGCCGGATTCACCGACGATGCCGAGGATCTGGCCCGGTTGGACCTCGAAGTCGACGCCGTCCACCGCCTTGACGATGCCTTCCTCGGTGGTGAAGTGGGTCTGCAACCCGGAAACCTTGAGCAACGCTTCTGCCACGTGTCCTCCATCAGACCTGGCTGGGCCGGGGCGAGGGCGATCGCCTCTGATACGGCCCGCGCGGAAGGGCAATGTTTAACTCGCTAAACGTATCACAGGGACGGGGCCTTGTCCACGCAGCATCTCAGGGGTCGAGGTCGTCAAAGTACTCGCCGATGTGGAAGTCTACCGGGGGCTTGAATCGCGCCTCGCTGAGGGTCGCGGTCTTGAAGCGATCGATGCGGAAGACGCGGCGATCCTCACGCAGGTGGCAGTAGGCGATCAACCAGTGCAGGTCGCCGAGGTTCTTGACGCCGTAGGGGTCGATGCGGCGGACGCTGAACTCCTCGCGGCTCATGGAGTAGTAGGAGACGTCGAGCGAGCGTTCTTCTTTTATCGCCTGCTCGATGACGGGCAGGACGCCATCGACGGCGTACATGGGCAGCGCGTAGCTGGAGTCGGCGGTCATGGCGTCGAGGATGCTCGTTTCGCCGTCGTTGAGGGTCGCCGTGACGATGTCTTCCACGATCTGGTCGGTCATTTCGAGCAGATCGCCGGGCAGCGCTCCCTGGAGCTTGCTCATCAGGCCGCTCATGAGCGCATCTTGCGGCTGGCCGTTGATCTCGATGGCTTCGACCATCTCGTCGAGCAGCTTGAGGCCCACCATGAGCAGCACGGTTTCATCGAGAGACAGCCGAAGGGGCAGGTTTGCTTGATCGCTCATCGGCATGGGGCTCCTTGTCGAAAATGGCCTGGGGGCTTGCTCTGAAGCCTTGGCATCTTAAGGGGGCCCATGGGATCTGTCAAATCGACGGGGATTCGCGATCGCAGGCCACGGGTATGAGGAGAAGGAATGCTTGTCGGCTCGGAGGTCCCTGTCTCAGATGCGATGCCAACGCCTCTCCCGTTACGTGGCCCTCGCCGCGATCCCGCTCGTGATTGCGAGCTGCGCCGACGGCACTTTCCTCATCGAGGAGCTGGGCAACAACTCCAACATCCGCCAGGAGACGCTGCCCGGCACCTACCGGGGCGGCAGCGGCAGCACCACCAACAACCCGGACAACGGCGGCAACGGCGGGTCCGGCGGCTCCACGCCCGAGACCGGCACCAACCCCACCACCATCGCTCTGGCGAGTGACGTGGAGGTCCATCCGCTCTATCCCGACAAGGGCTCTTTCTCGCTCGCCTTTAGCGGTGCCCGCGTGGGCATTGCGGCGGTCAGCTCGCTGAATGCGAAGCAGACCATGAACTTCCAGTTGGACTGGAATGGCGCGGGCGCGCGCTACCAGGCTCAGGCCGCCGAGACGAGCGCGGATGAGCCGTCGGCGTCGCACGAGAGCCGCGAGCGCCGCATCGCCGAGCACATCCGGAGCCTGCCTCGCCCTGCTGCGGCGGGGACGTATCAAACCCAGGCCGGGACGACCTGGGCGAAGAATGAGCGGCGCACCTTCTCGGTGCCCCTTTATGACGCGCAGGGCAGGGCCACTTACGTGCAAGTGGCGGCTGATGCCTGGTTCGTCGAGGATAGCGCCAAGGGCAAGTTCATCATCTGGGTGGCGGACGATTCGATCGATCGCAGCGTGGTCACCCAGCAGAAGGTCGATGCCTTGGGGGCCGAGATCCGCGATCGCATCTACGCGGCGGACGTCAACCTCTTCGGCGCCGACACGACCATGGCCCAGAACAACGCCGCGTCGGCGGCGAACCGGATCGAGATGGCGGATGACTACGTCCACTTCCTCTTCTCGCGCCGGGTGGACAAGTGGGACGGGACCGCCAACTCGAGCGACGGGACGCTCGGCTTCTTCACCCTGGGCGATCTGGTGCCCTACGCGAGCAATCCCAACTCGAACCGCGCCAAGCTCCTCTATATCGCTTCCAGCGCCATGGCCGAGGGGCGTTCGCTCGGCGACCTCCACGCGACCATCGCCCACGAGTTCCAGCACCTGCTCTTCTCGTGTCACCGAGTGCGGGCGGTGGGGCTCTCGGGTCACATGGACGAATTCGGCTCGCAGAAGCTCGCCTGGCTCAACGAGGGCCTGTCCATGCTCGCCATGTTCGCCAACGGCAACGGACCGGATGGTGCGAACCCCAGCCCTTCGGTCTTCCGCCAGATCCGCAACTACCTGAGTAACCCTGGTGCTTTCTCCCTGACGACCTTCTTCAACCAGGGGGCCGTCGGATCCAAGGAGGACGCCTACGGGATGGCGGCCCTCTACCTCCAGTACGTGCGGGATCGGCTGGGTGACGAGGGGATTCGCGCCTTCCATACGTTCAACAACGGCGGCAGCGAGGATGCCACGGATCTGGCCGATCGCGTGATGCGCGCGCGGAACACCTCCATGGGGGCGATGTTCGCCGATTTCAGCGCGGCGCTTGCGCTTGACGGTACCGGGGCCCTCGATATCCTGCCGACCGAGCTGCGCGCGCGCTACAGTATCAGCGGCGTGAACCTGCGCGGCAACTACGCGGGGAAGATCTCCGGCCTGAGACTCAATGAGCAGCGCGCCCTGCAGGGGCCCGCTGCGGACACGCGGACGAGCGCCAATCTGTCCTTGCTGCCTTACAGCGCATCCTTCCTGCTTCAGAGTAACCTCGCTTCGACGGCGGGCCTGAAGGTCTCGAACCTTTCGTCGACGGGCTACGGCACGCGCCTGATCTTGCAGAAGTAACCCGGCTTTTACGATTGATCCCTAATCCCCTAAGCCCCGCCCCGTCAGGGGCGGGGCTTAGGGGATTAGCCCTGTGGGTGTTTAGAAGCTGATGCCGAGCTCGGCGTAGGTCTGGGTCGTGCCGTCGGTGGGGTGCGTGCCGCGCGCCACTCCGAGACGCAGCTCGGTCGCCACGCTGATGATGCTCATGCCGATGCGGGTCTCGGCCCCCACCCCCAGGTGCATGTCGGGGCTCAGACGGTCGGTGCCCACCCAGCCGGCGTCCGCGAAGGTCGCCCCCGCCACCCGGGTGACGTAGACGGGGATGGTGCCAAGCCCGCGCTGGATCTCGGCGATGGGGAAGCGATATTCCAGGCTGCCCATGGCCATGCGGTTGCCCGAGAGCGTGCCGACCGAGTAGCCGCGCAGCGGCGCGGACTGAACGCCCCCGATGTGGCGCCGGTCGACGGTGGTGAGCAAGTTGGTCGAGCCCGTCCCGCCCAGGTAGTAGTCCCCGTCGCGCTTGCCCACGTTCAGGCCGCCTGCGGCCCGTAGGGCGAGCACGTGGTGGCGCCAGGGCATGCCGAAGTAGCGCCGGTAGTCCCCGCTGAAGCGGTCGAACTCGGCCGTGCCCCCGAGCCAGGGGGCCGCCTTCTCGTAGGAGAGCCCGAAGACCGAGCCCCACTCGGGGCTGATGGCGAAGGAGGGCTTGTAGTTGTCGGCGAACTGATAGGTGATCCCGAGGGTGTTGGTCTGGCCTGCCTGCGGGAAGCCCTTGGCCCGTTCGAGCTCCGCCGGTACGGGGCGCAGGGGAGCGGCAGTGCCGCGATCGCGCACGCCCAGGTTCTGCACGCTCAGCCAGCTGTAACCGAGGGTCAGCGACTGGCCGTCGATCCAGTAGGTGTCGAGCAGCTTGCTCGGCATGCCGGGGAAGGTCGCCGCCACCGAGCCGCCCGTCTGGCGCTGCCAGAGGTCGAGCCTGCGGCCCGGCGCGTAGTTGGCGGGGATGTCCACCAGGGAGAGCGAGAGGGTCGGCGGCAGCTGGTCGTTGACGTAGCTCAGGGCGTAGTAGGGGCGGTTCCCCCCGAAGCTCCAGCCCGCGTTGACGAAGGCGTAGTGCTGCATCAAGACGTCGTTGCTGACGGTGTTGACGCCTGCCATGTAGCCGTTCTCGTCGATGTAGCTGACCGGGTACCAGGTCTTGGGCGAGAAGGAGTGCCAGGGGTTGTAGGTCTGGCTCGGGAAGGGGTTCTCGAGCACCGGGAGCGCTTCGCTCTCGGGCACGGGCGGGGCGGCAACGGCCTCGCCCGAATAGGGGGCGTAGGTGGTGGCCGCGTCGAGCGCCACCTCGCGCCAGGTCTCGGGGGCGACGGGCATCAGGTGGATGTCCCAGCCGACGGCCGAGTAGTTGGCGAAGGCGAGGCGCTTGCCGTCGGGTGACGGGGCGGGCTCGGTGGCGCCGCCCACCACGTTGGTGACCTGGAAGAGCTTGCGGTCCTTGAGCCGGTAGGCGAAGAGGTTGAAGACCCCGCCGCTGCGATCCGACGAGAAGTAGAGCCACTGGCCGTCCGGCGAGAACTTGGGGTGCACGTCGATGGCGCTGTCACGCCAGAGCGGCTGGGGCTTGGTCTCGCCCGGCCGGAACCAGTAGAGGTCCCGCGCGCCGTCCTTCCAGGCCGAGACCACGACCTGCTCACCGTCCGGCGACCAGGTGGCGCCCGAGTACTGGGTGCCGTCCTTGTTGGCGGTCAGGCGCCGAAGCAGGGTGCCGCCGCTGTCGAAGAGGCCGAGGTCGTTGGTGCCCGACCCGTTGAGGGTGGCGATGAAGTGCTTGCCGTCGGGCGACACCGCCGGATCCAGGGCGCGCTTGCCGTCGGTGAGCAGGTCGAAGCGCTGCTCTTTGGTGTCGTAGCGATACACGTCGGCGAAGGTGTTGAAGCGCCCCACCTCGCGGCTCGCCGAGAGATAGACGTAGCGTCCCCCGGCGAGCGAGTAGCTGCCTTGCGGGTAGAGCTTGACGTAGCGCTCGGAGGGCTTGCCGTCGAGGGGATCGAGCACGAGGCCCGCGGGGCGCTGGTCGGTGAACTCGGCGTAGACGAGCTTGCCGTCCGGGGTCCAGGCGGGATGGTGGTGGTAGCGGCCCGTGGCGGTGAGGCGCTGGCTCTCGGTCAGGGGATGCTGCTTGATGCGCGCGAGCTGGCGCTGGGCGCGATCGCGCAGGTAGGCGTGCAACTCGTCCCATAGGGCGTAGGCGTTCTTGCCCGGCAGGGCGCGCTCGATGGCCTTGTTGATGCCGAACCAGGGCCACTCGCCGTAGGCGTGGGAGATCTTGGAAGGGGCGTCCTCGCCGTAGCGCTCGATCAGGTACTGGTAGAAGTACGAACCGTAGATGTAGCTGGGGCCGAGCGGCCAGCCACCGTAGTTGAAGACGCTCGCCTGGTCGATGCTCAGGAGCTTGTTCTCCAGGGCGGCGGCACGAAGGATCATGTCGTACTCGCCCTCTTTGGCCCGGCCGCCCTGGGTGAAGCGGGATTCGGCGGTGACGGCGAGCCCTTCGATGAGGAACCAGGGCTGGAGGAAGTTGGGGTAGATCGCCCGGCCCAGGACCTTGTTGACCATGGCGGTCAGGCCGCCCGTGGCCTCGAACTGGGCGGCGTGGGTGAACTCGTGGAGGATGATCTGCTTGAGCCAGCTCTCGTAGCGGCCGGTGAGCATGTTCTGGTCCGGCGAGGTGAGGTAGACGTAGATCTGGCTGTTGGGGTAGGGCAAGGCGAGGCCCTGCACCTGATCCTCGTGGTCGAGCAGGGTCAGCTCGGTCTTGTCGCTCGGGGCACTCTTGAGGAAGGGCACGACCTTGGCGTAGGCCTCTTCGGCGAAGACGGCCGCGCGCTGGGCGATCGCCTCGTGCCGGGCGTCGTAGTTGACCCTAAAGTGCGGCGTGTCGAGCGTCCGCCAGGGGATCTGCGGATCGAAGAGGGTGGCGGCCTGGGCCGGTGCAACGAGCGAGACGCTCAGGGCGACGGCGCAGAAGCCTGCAAGCAAGCGGGCCCGCAGGCCTTGAAACGATGGTGCGATCGGCATGCCCTTATTCTACACGGATTCCCATGCGAGCATTTGGTGAAAGCTTAAGTGAGGCTTTCCTTGCTCTTAACGCTTTTCGAACAAGATCCCCGAGGGCGGGCCGGATAAGGATCGAGAAGAGTTTCAAGCCTCGATGGAGGGCCCGTCATGATCTCAGGCGTTTCGAACCAGGTCCGCAGCTACCAGGCGCTTCGCAGCCAGCCTCAGGCGGCGCAGGCTCCCCAGGTGAAGAGCACCATGGCCGCCGACTCGGTGGCGGTGCGGCTGCCCCAGGCGCCTGTGCAGGCGGGTGGCGGTTCGTTCGACGCGGCCAGCCTGATGGACGGCATCAAGAAGATGTTCAAGTCGATCAGCAGCTTCTTCGTCGGCCTCTGGGACAGGATCACCGGCAAGAAGCCCGTCGACAACGCGGGCCCCATCGACGAGAACACCCGTGCGCTGGCCGAGCAGTACAAGCTCCAGCCCACCAAGGAGAACGTCGACGCCTTCCTCGCCGAGGTCCAGGGCTACGCCTCGCCCGGCCCCAACGGCTTCCAGACCCTCGGCCCCGGCAACCCCAACGCCGAAGCGATCACCCAGATCCAGCAGCTCATGAAGTCCTGGGGCTACTCGGTCGAGCCTACCGGTCAGTACGATTCGGCCACCCAGGCCGCCGTCCGTTCCTTCAAGCAGTCGAACGGCCTCCACCAGACCTACAAGGGCACCGACGGCAACTTCGCGGTCAACGAGTACCTGGACTACCAGACCTACCAGAAGATGGAGGCCATCGTGAAGAGCGGCGGCACCCCTTCGACCCAGCCGCCCGCGACCACCCAGCCCCCGGCCGAGAACGGCACCCTCAACTGGCAGGCGATCGCTTCGCAGTACAAGCTCTATGCCTCGCAGGACAACGTCAACGCCTTCCTCGCCGAGGTCAAGACCTACCAGATCGCCGACGCCAACGGCTTCCGCGCCCTCGGCCCCGGCTACCCCAACCAGGACGAGATCAAGGAAGTCCAGGGGGCGCTCGCCCAGGTCGGCTTCCCCATCCAGGCGAGCGGCACCTGGGACGCCGCCACCGCCAAGGCGGTCATGGACTTCAAGGCGAAGTACGGCCTGCACCAGAACTACCGCTCGTCCGATGGCAACTGGGCCATCAATGAGTATGCCGACCAGTCGATGTTGCAGAAGCTCGCATCTCTGCTCGCTTAACACCCCTCGCTGAACCCGACGAGCCCGATCCCCCGGCCAAGAACCGGGAGATCGGGCTCGAAGATTTAATGCACAGATCAGAAACTTTTACCCTGGATTTAAACGGATCCGGCGACGCGCTTCCTATAACCTGATCAAGAGGCCCGCAGGGCGGGTGATGAGACGGATCAGTCAAGGAGGTTGCAGCGATGAACATTGGTGGAGTGCCTCAGAACCGGCTTCCCCAGAACCGTCCCGTGAAGGCGGGCGGTGGCGTCGATGCCCCTCAGCAGGCTCAGACCGTCGCTCCCCAGCTGCCCCAGCAGCAGCCCGGCGCCGATGTCCAGGTGATGAGCAACGCTCTCTCGTCGATCTTCACCGGCATCGTCAACTTCTTCAAGAGCGCCTTCAACTGGATCGCCAACCTTTTCAAGGGCAACTCGGGCACCTCGACCGCGGGCACCGTTCCCGTGAGCCCCCAGCCCCCCGTCGTGACCCAGCCGCAGCAGCCGGTGGACACCACCCAGCCCCAGCAGCCCGTCAACCCGGCGCAGCAGCCCGGCGCTAACTGGCAGACGATCGCGAGCCAGTACAAGCTTCAGCCCACCGAGGCCAACGTCCACGCTTTCCTCGCCGAAGTCCAGGCCTACCAGACCGACGGCGCCCTCGGCCCCGGCAGCGCCGACGCCGGTGCGATCAAGGACCTCCAGAGCGTGCTCGCCAAGTGGGGCTACCAGGTTTCGGCCACCGGCCAGTACGACGCCGCCACCTCGCAGGCGATGATCGCCTTCAAGCAGGCCAACGGCCTCAAGCAGACCTACCTCGCCGCCGACGGCAACTTCGCGGTCAACGAGTACGCCGACAAGGCGACCCTCGAGTTCATCATGAAGAAGCTCGAGGCCGAGATGGCCCAGCAGCCCCAGGCTCCCGTCGTCCCTCAGCCCGCCCCTCAGCAGCCCGCCCCTCAGCCCCAGGTCAACTACGCCGCCGTCGCGGCCCAGTACAAGATCGAGGCGAGCGAGGCCAACGTCAACGCGTTCCTCGCCGAGGTCAAGGCCTACCAGACCCAGGGCACCCTCGGCCCCGGCAGCGCCGACACCGCCGCCATCCGCGACCTGCAGGACGCCCTCACCCGTCTCGGCTTCCAGGTGCCCATCACCAGCCAGTTCGACGCGGCCACCTCCCAGGCGGTCATGGCCTTCAAGCAGGTCAACGGCCTCCACCAGACCTACAAGAACCAGAACGGCAACTGGGCCATCAACGAGTACGCCGAGCCCCAGACCCTCCAGGTCATCATGGCCAAGCTTCAGGCCCAGATGGCTCAGCAGCAGCCCGCCGCTCAGCCCGCTCCCCAGCCGGCTCCCCAGCCCCAGGCCCCCGTCGCTCAGCCCGCCCCCCAGCAGCCCGCCGCTTCGCAGGTCAACCACGCCGCCGTCGCCGCCCAGTACAAGATCGAAGCGAGCGAAGCCAACGTCAACGCCTTCCTCGCCGAGGTCAAGTCCTACCAGACCGACGGTGCCCTCGGCCCCGGCAGCGACCAGAAGCAGGCCATCACCGACCTCCAGACCGTCCTCCAGAAGTGGGGCTTCGCCGTCACCCCCAACGGCAGCTTCGACGACGCGACCACCAAGGCCGTGATGGAGTACAAGAAGCAGAACGGCGTCCACCAGACCTACAAGAGCGCCGACGGCAGCTGGGCGGTCAACGAGTACGCCGACAAGGCGACCCTCGCCCACATCATGCAGAAGCTCGAGGCCGAGATTAAGAAGGCGTCGTAAGCAAAGCCCCAGACACCAAGCATCCCCGGCGATTCGCCGGGGATGCTTTTTCGTGACGGTGTTTTTGCTGGCTGGGCGCGCTCAGCCTTGGTGGAGGCGCTGAGCCAGGGCGATCGCCTCGTCGCGGCTTGCGATCTCGCCGCGCAGCTGGGCTTCGAGCACCTGCTCCAGTAGCACGCCGACGTGCTTGCCGGGCTTCACGCCGAGCGCACCCATGAGACCCTGGCCGTCCAGCAGGCGCTGGGGCTTGGTCAGCATCTGGTCTGCTCGGAAGTAGCCTGCAAAGGCGCGTTCGAGACGGCCTTCCAGCTCGGGGTCGCGCCGGCCGAGGGCGGTCTCCCGGTCGGCCATGGCGACGAGCAGCAAGGCGACGCTGGAGTCGCCCGCCGAGCGGAAGAGACGGTAGAGCGCCACCGGGTCCGCGGCGTCGAGGGCGAGCGGCGCCGTCTGGTACCGCACGAGCTTCTCCATGAACTCCCGGGCCTTGGCGCTGAGCTTGAGGCGCTCGGCGATCGTGCCGATGCGCGCGCCGCCTTCGGTCTCGTGCCCCTCGAAGGTGAGGGCCCCGTCGGGATCGTAGGCGAGGGTGAACGGCCTGCCGATGTCGAGCAGGAGGGCGGCGAGCTTGACCAGGGCGCCGCGGGTGCTGCCCGCGCCGAGCGATGCTTCCAGGTCCTCGCGGATGGCCTGGGCGTGCGCGGGCCAGCGGGTTTGAAGCGCGTTGACGATCGCTTCGAGGCGGCGGGTGCGCGTCAGGGCGTGGGCGAGGCCGTCCAGCCAGCGCCCTTCGAGGATCGGTACCCGGCGCAGCATGGTGAACTCGGGGGTGAGCACCCCCAGGATCCCCAGGCCGAAGAGGCGCTCGATCCAGCGGTAGGCGTCGGGCAGGACGAGGATCTTGAGCAGCTCGGCGGTCGTGCGCTCGTAGGCGGCTTCGAGGAGCTTGCGCTTGTAGGTCTCGACCCATTCGAGCGTCTCGAAGGCGATCGCGAAATCGAGGGTGGCTGCGAAGCGCAGCACCCGGATGAGGCGCACCGGATCGGCGATCAGGTTCTCCAGGCTGACGGCCCGGACGGTGCGCGCTTCGAGATCCGCGAGCCCGCCGGTCGGATCGAGCAGCGGGGCGTCCACCAGAACCTCGCTGCCCCGGACCAAGGGCAGGGCGATGGCGTTGATGCTCAGGTCGCGCCGCGAGAGGTCCTCTTCGATGGTTTCGCCCTGCAAGCGCGCCAGATCGAGCACCACCCCGTCCGCGAGCACCACCCGGGCGACGCCGAAGTCCGGGTCCAGGACGACGAAGTGGCCCGCAAGCGCTTTGGCGATCGCGCGGCCGAGCGGCTCGGGATCGCCCGACGTGATGAGGTCGGCATCGAGCGAGGGGCGCCCCAACAGGGCGTCGCGCACGTAGCCGCCTACCAGGTGGACGTCCACGCCGAGGGCCGCGGCATGGCGCGCGACCGTATCGAAGAGCGGAGCGGGGTACAAGGGAATTGACGGGTGCGTGGGGCTTGGCATGGGGCCCCATCATGCCACCGGCAAGCAGGCCTGTAAACCTGGCGAGAAGTGGTATGATCCACCCGTATTCACCACAAGAGCGAAGGGAGCGTCAATGGCCACCGAGACCCACCCCGTTGCGATCAACCAGCTCGAGAAGGCGCGCCTTCAGCTCGAGAAGTGCGGCGACTTGCTCGATCTGGACCGCGGTCTGCGCGATCGCCTCGGCACCCCCGACAAGGTGGTCCAGACCCACAGCCCCGTCCGGATGGACGACGGCTCGGTCCGCATGTTCGCCGGCTACCGGGTGCAGCACAACAACATCCTCGGCCCCTACACCGGCGGTATCCGCTTCCACCCCAGCGTGGACATCGACCGCATCACGGGCCTCGCCATGCTCATGACCTGGCAGTGCTCGCTGGTGGGCCTGCCCTACGGCGGCGCTAAGGGCGGCGTCACCCTGGACCCCCACCAGCTCTCGGTGCGCGAGCTCGAACGCGTCACCCGGCGCTACACCACCGACATGGTTCAGGTCTTCGATCCCCACAAGGACATCCCCTCGCCCGACATGAACACCGGCCCCCGTGAGATGGCCTGGATCATGGACACCTGGAGCAACAACCACGGCTATGCGGCCCCCGGCGTGGTGACGGGCAAGCCGACCGCCGTCGGCGGCACCGTGGGCCGCTCCAGTGCGACCGGCCGGGGGGTGGTCCTCGCCCTCGAGGAGCTGCTCAAGTATCAGGGCCGCAAGCTCCAGGGCCTCAGGGTCGCCATCCAGGGCTTCGGCAAGCTGGGCTCGGTCACGGCCAAGCTTCTGCATGAACGCGGCGCCAAGGTCGTCGCGGTCTCGGACATCACGGGCGGCCTCTACCGCGAGGACGGCCTCGACGTGAAGGACCTGCTCGGCTACACCAAGGTGCATCGCTTCCTCAAGGGCTACGCCGAGGCGACTCCCATCACCGAGGAAGAGGTGCTGTACCTCCCCTGTGACGTCTTGATCCCCGCCTCTCTCGGTTCGCAGATCCACGTCGGCAACGCCCATCGCATCCAGGCGCCGATCGTGGTCGAGGGGGCGAACGCTCCCGTGACCTTCGAGGCCGATCACCTCCTGGAGCAGCGGGGCGTCCTGGTGCTTCCCGATATCTTCGCCAATGCCGGTGGCGTCATCGTCAGCTACTTCGAGTGGGTCCAGGGCTCCCAGCAGCTCTTCTGGACCGAGTCCGAGGTCAACGCCCGCCTCCAGGACGTCATGGCCCGTGCCTTCAAGAACATGGTCGCCAACGTGGAGACCCGGGGCCTGTCCTTCCGCATGGGCGCTTATGTGGAGGCGGTGGGCCGCGTGGCCAACGCCCTGACGCTGCGGGGCCTCTACCCCTAAGCGCTGCTCCCCCCCCTCGTGCAAGGCTCGACGGCTTCCGAATGCCGTCGAGCCTTGCTTTCGCGTTGACCTTTGCGCCAGGCTCCGGGTAATTTACATCTCGTTACAATCTGGTCGTGGGGCGAAAGAGCGCTGCTCGCGGCCAGCCGGATCGCAAGGAGGGTGGCATGACGACGCGCGAGATCGAGCGGAGCAAGTGGAACGACTACATGGCGTCGCTGACCAACATGTGCCTCAACCGGCCCGTGACCATCCAGGTCAACAGCGAGGAGCTCGGCGATCAGGTGGTGGTGGAGCGGGCGCCCTTCCTCGGCATGGCCCCCGAGCTCAAGGGATCCGAAGCCTGCTCGGTCGACATCGAGGTGGGGAAGGCCGGTTCGACGGATGCCTTCATGCACGAGGTCAAGTGCGCCGACCGCGTGATGGTCCGCGAGGACGACAAGGGTACGCCTTTGGCCATCGACATCGAGGGCGAGGATCCGGGCTCTCACGTCCGCATCAAGACCATCCTCACCTGGGTCTAGGGCGGTGGGCTACTACATCATCGGCATGGACCTGGGCGGCACCAAGATCGCCTCGGCCCTGCTCGACACCGATCTGGACGTGGTCAAGAGCGACACGGTCTACACCCGCACCGATGCGGGGCCCGAGGGAGTCGCCGACCAGATGGCCGAAGCGGTCGAGCGGCTTACCGAGGGGATCGGCAAGGAGTCGGTGCTCGGGGTGGGGGTCGCAAGCGCAGGCCTGGTCGAGCCGGGGACGGGCAACGTGCTCTACTCGCCCAACCTCCAGTGGCGCGACGTGCCGCTGCGTCGCATGCTCAGCGAGCGCCTCCATCAGGAGGTCTACGTCGACAACGACGTGAACATGGCGGCCCTGGGCGAGCTCCACTTCGGAGCGGGCAAGGGCGTGCGCCACATGGTCTGCGTCTTCGTCGGCACGGGCATCGGCTCGGGCATCGTCATCGACGGCCACCTTTACGAAGGAGCGAACGGCTTCGCGGGCGAGGTAGGGCACACGACCATCCAGTGGGACGGCCCCCCCTGCCCGAGCGGCAATCCCGGCTGCTGGGAGTCCTACGCCTCCGGCACGGCCATGGCCCGTCGGGCCCGTGAGGCCCTGGATCGCGGGGAGCAGTCGCTCATGCCGGAGCTCGTCGGGGGGGACCTGAGCAAGCTGAGGGTCGAGGTGATCTCCGAGGCGGAGCTGCGCGGCGATGCGCTCGCGCGCAGGATCATCGAGGAGACCGGGGAGTTCCTGGGGGCGGGGCTCTCGAATCTCGTCAACACCCTCAATCCCGACCTGATCGTGCTGGGGGGCGGGGTGATCCGCGGGGTACCGCAGCTCTACGAACTCGCACAGGCGAGCGTGCGCCGACGGGCGCTGCCGGATGCGGTCGAGGCCCTGCGCTTCGCCAAGGCGCGCTTCGGCCGCGAGGCGGGCGTGATCGGGGCCGGGGTCCTGGTCAAGCTCGCCGGGCGGCCATGAGAGGAGCGCGGCCATGATCGCGACGGTGACCCTTAACCCTTCGCTGGACCGGACCATGACGGTAAACGCCCTGGTCTCGGACGATACCAACCGGGCGCTTGCGATCCGCTCCGATCCCGGCGGCAAGGGGATCAACGTCTCGCGGGTGGTCCGCGAGCTCGGCGGGCGCACCCTCGCGCTGGGGCTCCTGGGGGGCCACAACGGCCAGCTCATTCATCGGGCCCTGGAGGACGAGGGGATCACCTCGGCCTTCAACTGGATCGAGGGGGAGACCCGCGAGAACCTGATCCTGCACGATCTGAGCACCGGCGAGCCCTACCGGATCAACGCGCCGGGCCCCTACGTCCGGCCGGAGGAGGGGGACCGGATCCAGCGCAAGATCGCAGGCTGGGCGGAGCGGCCCGACTTCATCGTCTTCTCGGGCAGCGTCCCGCCGGGGTTGCCCAAGGAGATCTACCGCGGCCTGATCGAGGAGGCCCGCTCCAAGGGCCTCAGGACCGCCCTCGACGCGGACGGGACGGCCCTGTCGGCGGGGATCGAGGCCC
The DNA here is from genome assembly GCA_017744355.1 of bacterium. NCBI lineage: Bacteria > bacterium. The sequence continues at coordinate 195,708 of JAGIBK010000005.1, forward strand.
GGCCCACCCTGGTGAAACCCAATCGTTACGAGCTGGAGCGCTTCACCGGCCGCACCCTCGAAGGGGAATCGGCTTTTCTGGCCGCAGCCGAGGACGTGATCAAGCGCGGGATCGAGATGGTGGTCGTCTCGGACGGCCCGCGCGCGGCCTACGCCATGAGCGCGACGGAGGCCTGGATCGCGACGCCGCCTGCGATCGCGCCCCAGTCCTCGGTCGGAGCGGGGGATGCGATGGTCGCGGGGATCGTCCATCGCCTCTCGCTGGGCGAGAGCCTCGGCGAGGCGCTGTTGTGGGGGGTGGCCGCGGGGGCCGGGGCGGCCATGACCCCCGGCACCGAGCTGTGTCACCTCCGGGACGTGTCGCGCCTGGTCGAGCGGGTCAAGCTGCGCCGGGTCGGGTCGCTCGCCATCGGTGGAACCTAGACGAGATCAGTAAGGAGGAGGCAGGCTATGCTGCACCATCGGGAAGTGTCTTTCTTCGTCGAGGACATCACGTGCAAGGTGTGCGTGCGCCGGATCGTCGACGGCCTGCGGGCCCTGGAGGGCGTGATCGCCGTCAGGGCGAGCAGTGGTCCCTTCGAAGAGGACACCGGGCTGACGGGCCTCGGGGTGGTGACGGTCAAGTACAACCCCGAGTTCATCACCCACGGCCGCCTCAAGGAGGTGCTCGAACGGGATCTGGGCTTCAAGGTCGCGGAGATCCGCGAAGAAGGCCAAGCGATCAGCACCTGAGCCCCGCTGGCGCTCGATTGCCTCGCCAACGCTAATCTGTTAGCATTGCTCCGAGCTTCGAGGGCGTCTTTCGCCCTGCGTGTTGGCGAGGGGTCGATGATCGAGCAGCTTACCCATCGGTACCGCGTCCTCTCCCTGCTTGGACAGGGCGGCATGGGGTGTGTCTACCTCGCCGAGGATCTGACGAACGGCAGCCAGCTCGCCCTGAAGACCTTGGCGGTGCAGCAAGCGACCGATCCCGAGGACGCCGCGCGCCGCTTCCGGCAAGAGTTCCGGGCCATGGCGCGTCTGCGCCATCCCAACCTGGTCGAGGTCTACGACTTCGGCACCCAGGAGGACGGCACCCCCTTCTTCACCATGGAGGTCGTCCCCGGCGACGGCCTCGACGCGCTCTTGCCCCTCTCGCCCGACCAGGTCTCGCAGGTCCTCGCGCAGCTCGCGCAGGCCCTCGCTTACATCCATCAGCAAGGCCTCGTCCACTGCGACATCAAGCCCGAGAACATCCGGCTGCGCCCTGATGGTCGTCTCAAGCTGATGGACTTCGGCCTGATGGGCCCCTCGGGTCAGCCGGGCGGCGGTATCAAGGGCACCCTCGCCTACATGTCGCCCGAGGTGGCGCGCGGCGCCAAGCTCGACGCCCGCTCGGATCTCTACTCGGTCGGCGCGCTCGCCTACCACCTCTTGACCGGTCGCGTGCCCTTCGAGGGCGACGATCCGGTCGCGGTGCTGCGCGCCCACCTGGAGGAGACTCCGGATCCGATCACTCCCCTCTGCCCGCAGGTATCGCCCGAGCTGGAGGCCGTCGTCCTGCGCCTCTTGGCCAAGGACCCCCTCGCGCGCTTCCAGTCGTGCCACGACCTGCTCGCCGCCCTCGGCGTGGCCCAGGACGAGGACGAGGCCGGCATGCTCGGGGCGAGTCCCTTCGTGGGCCGCCACGAGGCGCTTGCCGCCTTCAACGACGGGCTCGAAGCCCTTTCGCGCGATGAGCGGACGACCCTCGCTTTCACCGGGGCCCCGGGCCTCGGCAAGACGCGCCTGCTCGAAGAGCTGCGCTTCCAGGCGCAGCTTGCGGGCCGGTCGGTCCTGAGCGCGAACTGCCAGGAGGAAGGGGCTCCCTACGCCGCCTTCGTCCCGGTGCTGCGCGCGGCCGTCGCCGCGCTGAGCGAGGAGGCGCGTGCTCCTTTCTGCCTGCCCCTGTCGAGCCTGTTGCCCGAGCTGATGCCCGATGGGCGCGCCGTCGGGCTCGACCCCCAGAAGGAGAAGGCCCGCCTTCAGGGGGCCGTCGTCGAGCTGTTCGCCACCCTGTCGCGCGCGGGCGGCCTCGTCCTGCTCCTGGACGACTGGCACTGGGCGGATGCGAGCAGCCAGGAGCTGCTGGGAGCGATCGCCACCAAGCTTGCGGAGCACCCGCTGCTCTTGGTCACGGCGGGCCGCGAGGAGGCGGCGGGTGCCCTGCCCTTGCCGTCCCTGGCCCCTGCCGAGGTGCGCGAGATGACCGAGGCGATCCTCGGCCACCGCGACCTGGCGGATGGTTTCGTGTCGCAGCTCGAGAAGGCGACGCACGGCAACCCGCTCTTCGTCGAGAGCGCCCTGCGCCACCTCCACCAGGAGGGCCTCCTGCGCCGTCGCCAGGGGCGCTGGCAGACCGAGGGCCTCTCCATCACGGCGGCGGAGCTGCCGTCGAGCATCCACGACCTGCTGCTGCGCCGTATCGAACGCCTCAGCCCCCTGGCGATCGCGATCGCCGAGGTCGCCGCGGTCATGGGTCAGCCCTTCCCCACGGCGCGCCTGCTGCGCCTGGTCGCTTGCGACGAGGACGCGCGCTTCGAGGCGCTCGCGCAGCTTGCGGCCGAAGGCGTCCTGCGCGAGGACGAGGGGATGCTGCGCTTCATCGGCGGCCAGTTCGCCGAGCTTCTTTACGCGCGCCTCGACGCGCCGGCGCGCATTTCCCTCCACACCCGCGTCGCCGACGTCCTTGCGATCGAGCTCTCGGGCGACGATCGGCTGGAGGCCCTCTTCGAGCTGGCGCGGCATCAGCTTTCGAGCGACGCCCCCGCGCGCGGGGTGCCGGCAGCACTCGCCGCGGCGCGCAAGAGCCTTGCGATCTTCGGCCTCGACCAGGCCCGGACTATGCTCGAGGCGGGCCTGCCCCACGCAACCGAGGCGATCGATCGCCTCGGCTTCCTCCAGGGCCTGGGGGATCTGGCGCGCTTTTCTTCCGAGTTGGACGCGGCGGCTGGCCATTACCAGGAGGCCCTCGCCATCGCGCGCGCGCTGGGCGGCACCGGCCGCGAGGCCTCGCTGCTCTACAGCCTGGGGATCCTGCACCAGGTCCGCTCGCAGTACGATGAGGCCCTCGCGCGGATGGAAGAGGCCCTCGCAGCCCTCGCCGAGCACCCGGATCCGGCCGAGGGGGCGCGGGTGCGTTTTGCGATGGGGCGTCTTCACAACTTCAAGGGGGACTCGGCGTCGGCCGTCGCGCGCATCGAAGAGGCGCTCGCCATCGCTCGCGAACGGGGCGACCAGGCCATGATGAGCTCGTGCCTCGGCCTCCTGGGTCTGCTCTACGTCCAGGGGAATCCCGAGCGTGTTGCGACGGGCCTCGCGTACCTGGACGAGTCCCGCGCGGTCAAGGAGCGTCTGGGGGACAAGCCGGGCCTCAACGACACCTTCAACCTGCTCGGCAATGCCCAGATGTCGGTGGGCCGCTATGCGGACGCCCTCGCCTCCTTCGATCGGACCCTGGTCCTCTGCCGCGAGCTGGGGATCCGCGACGACGAGATCTGTGCCGAGATCAACCTGGGGATGGCCTGCTACGAGCTCGGGCGCTTTGCTCAGTCGGCCCGGCACGCCCACGTGGCGGCCGAGGGAGCCGCGGCTTCGGGCAACCCTCTCTACGAGGGTATCGCGCTGGTGGTCGAGGCCGTCGCGCACGGCCACCTGGGCGCCGGTGCCGAGGCGGCAGCGTGCTTGAAGGCCGCTGAGGCGGTCGCCGAGCGGACCCGTAATGCGTACCTGGACGTGACGGTGGCGAGCTACGCGGTGGAGGTCGAGCTCTTGCTGGGCCGTCTCTTGGCGGCGCAGGCCCGGGCCGAGGCGGCCACGGCCCTCAGCGACTCGACCGGCATCCATGAGTACGACGCCAAGCTGCTATCACTCGGGGCCGAGCTCGAAGCGCGTTTCGGCGATACGACTGCCGCTCTCGCGCAGAGCGATCGCCTCGCGGCGTGGGCCGAAGAGAACCAGGCCCACGGCGCCAGGGCGCGAGCCTTTGTCGCCCGCGCCTGGGCGCTGCGCGTGGCGGGTGAGGCGACTGCCGCCGTCGAGGCGCTGGACGCCGCGATCGCAGGTGCCAATTCGTGCGGTGCTGCTCACGTGGAGGGCGTAGCCCACTGGCTGCGTGCCGAGGCCCTGGGGCGCCTCGGCAACGTGACTGGGGCCCGCGAGGCCTTCGAGCAGGCCGCTCGCTTGGGGGATTCGGCCCGTCTCGCGCTCTTGGCGACTTTCGGCCGCGCGCGGCTCGAAGGCCGCTCGGCGGAGGCTTATCGCCTCTTGGCCGAGGCCCGCGGGGCGCTCGAAACCATCCTGTCGCGCTGCTCCGACGAGGCGGCGCGCGAGGATCTGCTCTCGCTCGATGAGCTGTGGCGGGTCCAGCGCGGGGACCTCTCGCCTGCCGAGCACGCCGGGGCGGGGGCGGCCGACGGCCGTTACCTCGCAGCCCTCAAGGAGCTCGAAGCGGCGCGCGCGCAGCTCGTCGAGGCCCGCAAGGCCCAGGCGGTCCAGGCCCAGACCAATCTGCGCCTCGACGCCGAGCGCGAGGCGCATGCCCGCCAGCTCGAGATGCTCAACACCCTGGCGCGGACCGTCTCGACCACCCTGGTGCTCGCAGAAGTCATCGACAACGTCGTCGACTTCACGCTCAAGCTGACGGGGGCCGATCGCTGCTTCATCCTCCTGACCGAGGACGGCGAGCAGCTCCGCTTCCACCACGCCAAGGACCGCGCGGGCAACGTCCTGACGGATTCGGGCGAGAAGGTCTCGGGCAGCATCACCCAGCGGGTGCTTGCGACCCTCGAAGCGGAATGCGTGCTCGACACCAAGGACCACGCCCAGTTCCAGGCCCAGCAGTCCATCCTCGACCTCAACCTGCGCACGGTCATGTGCGTGCCCCTGATGGTCAAGCAGGAGCCCCTGGGGGTGCTGTACGTGGACTCGCAGGCGGTGGTCAACGCCTTCGGCCCGCGCGACCTGGACCTGTTGCAGGCGATCGCAAGCCAGGCCTCGGTCGCCATCCAGAACGCCAAGCTCTACGAGCGGGCCACGGTGGATGGCCTGACGCGCCTCTTCGTGCGCTCGTACTTCGAGCAGCGGCTTGCGAGTGAGGTGCGCCGCGCCCAGCGCTACGGCTCGTCGCTGAGCCTCGCGATGATGGACATCGACCACTTCAAGAAGTTCAACGACACCTACGGTCACGCGACGGGCGACGACGTCCTGAGGCTGGTGGCGGCCGTCATCAAGGAGCAGATCCGCGAGAGCGTGGACATCCCAGGCCGCTTCGGCGGCGAGGAGATGCTGGTCCTGATGCCCGAGACCGACGAAGAGGGGGCCATGGTCCTCGCCGAGCGCCTCCGCGAGGCGATCGCCTCCACCGACCTGACGGGGCCGAAGGGCGAGATCCTGCACGTTAACGTTTCGATCGGGGTCTCCACTTTCGGCGCGTACGCCAAGACGCCGGTGGAGCTGGTCGAGTTCGCCGACCAGGCCCTCTACGCTTCCAAGCGCAACGGCCGCAACCGGGTCACCCGCTACGGCCCGGACATGGGAAGCACCCCCTGATAGGGAAATCCCCGCCCCCTCGGGGGCGGGGATTTACTTTCCGAAGAGACCCTTGAGCTTGCCGAGCAGGCCGTTCGGGGTGATGCTCGTGTCGGCCTGAGGCTGGGTGATGGGTTGTACGACCGGCTGGACCAGGGGGCCGGTGCGGGCGGGCGAGGCGTTGAGCGGACCGGTCGCGCCGCCGCCCCCGTTGTTCGGGGCCGGGAAGACCCGGTTGATCACCGGGTCGTGCTTGAAGTTCTCGTAGAAGCCGCAGATCGCGTAGGCCTTCCCCTTGAGCCGCTCGACGCCGAGCAGGGGCAGGCGTTCCCAGGCGGCACCGTAGTCGCAGCCGTAGATCTCGTCCATCAGCTCCGAGGCCTCGCGGTGGCTCTGGAGGGTGTCGTCGTACTGGTACAGGGAGACCATGGCGCGCTGCTTGAGCCTGGGGTCGCGCCGCAGCACCTCGGCCACCTCGTGGGCGAGGCCGCGCTGAGCGGTGGTCAGGCTGCGAAAGGGAGCGGGCGTCGGGTCCTCGGGCTCGGGCATCGGCGCCTCGTCACCTTCGGCCTCGAACAGCATCGCTTCGTCGCTCTCAGCCTCGGACTGCGTCGCCTCGTCGTCCTCAGCCTCGAATAGAGGCGCCTCGTCGCCCTCGGCTTCTTCCGCTTCGGCGAAGGCGTCCGCTGCGAGAGGCGCTTCGGCCTCCTCGGGGATCACCACGGGTGCAGGGGGTGCGTCCACCAGATGGATGGCGTAGCGCAGGAGGGTGACGGGGGCCGCGAAGAGGGTCGTCAGGTGTCGGACGTAGTCCAGGTCCTTCTGGACCTCGGTGAGCCGTTGCGGCACCAGGGTCCTGAGGGCGTCGGGCGACAACGGCTGGAGGGGGCGCGTGCCGCGGGTATTGGCCGGAGCGGCAGAGCCGCCCGACGAGACGAAGCTGTCCGACAAGGGACGGGTCGAGGGCTGCCGGAGGGGTTGGGTGCCCCGCTGGGGCGAGCCGTTTGGTGGTTGCTGCATACGTTCGATCCCCCAGCGTCTTCCTCGATCCGAGAGGAAACGCTAGGGGATCTTGTTCCCAGGGGCTTGCTCGTTTAAAACTACTGGCGCGAGAAGCCCACGGGGCCGCGGGTCTTGCCTTCGTCCGAGATCTTGGGGCGGCGGAAGATGAAGGGGGAGGCGCTCACGAGCATCCAACCGTCTTTGCCAAGTTCGTTGAGACGGGCCTTGGGGTCGCTGCCCAGATCCTGGAGGTACTCGTACTCCCATTCCTGCTGGGTCTTGTTCTCGTTGGCCACGGCAGGCACCAGCGGGGCGCCGGCTCCGCCGCCGGCTCGAAGATGATCCATGAAGCCTCTCCTTTTGTTGCGATGGAACGCCTGGTCCCGGGAATTTTACCACCGATCGGGACGGGTCACCAGGCGCCCGTTTCACGCTCGGCTGAGCGACATGGTAGGCTTTTCACCTGGTATGATCTTGGCCAAACGGTCGTCTTTCAACGACCGGCCCGATCGGGAGGCTTGAATGTCCCTCAGTATTTCGTTCGCCGGGGTTCGCTTCCCGAACCCCTTCACCCTCGCTTCGGCCCCGCCCACCACGACGGGTGAGATGATCATGCGGGCCTTCGAGGCGGGCTGGGGCGGCGCCATCATCAAGACGGCGGGGCCCGCCCACGAGCGGATCGACAACGTCAGCCCCCGCTTTGCCGCCCTCAACGTCGGCAATCGCCGCATGTTCGGCTTCGAGAACATCGAGCTGATCAGCGATCGCCCCCTCGAGGTGTGGCTCGAAGAGTGCCGCCGGATCAAGGATCGCTTCCCCGAGCAGGTCCTGATCGGCTCGGTGATGGCCGCCGGCACCAGCGAGCACGACTGGAAGGAGCTGGTGCGCCTCTTCCAGGAGGCGGGCTGCGACATGATCGAGTGCAACCTGGGCTGCCCTCACGGCATGCCCGAGCGGGGCATGGGCTCGGTCTGCTCGCAGGATCCGGTGGTGACGGGCAACATCGCCCGCTGGGTCAGCGAGGTCGCCACGGTCCCCGTCATCATCAAGCTCTCGCCCAACGTCACCGACATCACGGTACCGGCCGGCGAGGCCTTGGCGGCGGGCGCCCACGCCATCTCGGCCATCAACACGGTCAACGTCCTGATGGGGGTCGACCTTGAGGACTTCTCGGTCCGTCCGAGCGTCCAGGGCCGGACCACCTACGGTGGCTACTCGGGCGTGGCCGTCAAGCCGATCGCCCTCAAGGCCGTCAGCGACATCGCCCGCAAGTACCCGGGGGCCGCCATCTCCGCGACCGGCGGCATCGCCACCTGGCGTGACGCGGCCGAGTTCCTGGCGCTGGGGGCGACCAACCTTCAGGTCTGCACCGAGGTCATGCTGCGTGGCTTCGGGATCATCACCGAGCTCACGCAGGGCCTCGAAACTTACCTGGAGCGCAAGGGCTTCTCGAGCCTCGACGACCTCGTGGGCCGCGCCCTGCCCAACCTGGCGGATCACTCGGCGCTCGACTTCGACTACCGTCCCAAGGCGGTGATCGACGAGGCCAAGTGCATCAAGTGCGACAAGTGCGTCACCGCCTGCGGCGATGCGGCGTACCAGGCCATCACCGTGCCGCACCCCGTCGGCACGCCGATCAAGGAGCGCGGGCTGCCGCAGGTCCACCTGGATCGCTGCACGGGCTGCTCGCTGTGCTCGCATGTCTGCCCGGTGGACTGCATCGACATCGTCGAGGTCGCAGGGGCCCCGCGCGAGGTGACGCACTACAAGCAGCTCACCGTACCGCTCTCACCCTAAGCCATCCTCTCTTTGGCCACCCGGAAGCAGACGCTTTCGGGTGGTTTTTGATTTTGTTACGATTTGTCGTTAACGGGTATTACTGATATTGAAATGATTAATTGAAATAAAATCAAAAAGAAAGGGGGCGCCATGCCGTCGCGCGTGAGGAGGACGATCGGTCTGGGACTCGCCGTGCTCGCGCTTGCGGGCTGCTTCGTCGCCGAGGAGGACGACGCCCTCATCCCGGTTCAGGCCCTGCCCGATGGCGGCGGGCAGGCCGATCCGTCTCTCAAGGGCGCGCTCTCGCCCGGAACCGTGCAGGCGACCAACAGCGCCACGCCTGCGCCCACCCCCACGCCTCCCGATACCCCCTCACCCACCCCCAAGCCAACGGCCGCTCCGTTGGTCGCCATCAGGGCGGTCCAGGTCTCGCGAACACATCTGGTGCTCTTCTTGCCGCCGCGGGATCCGGCCCTGGGCCTCGGCCTGGTGACCCAGCACCAGCTCACGGGCAGCGCCACGCGCGCCGACGGCTTCCCAGCATCCATCCAGTGGGTCGACCGATCTTCCGGACAGCTCGCGCTCAGCCCCACGGGCCTGGTATCGACCAAGCCGACGACCGTGGCGGGCGACTACCGGGTCCGGTGCGCGGCGCTCGACGACCCCCACGTCTTCCAGGACGTGACGATCGAGGTGCGGGCCACCAGCGCGTTGACCGTGATCGTTCAGTAAGGAGGAGCGCCCATGCGACGCCATTTCTTGCCCTTGGCCCTGGCGCTCTTCGTGGCCGGCTGCCGTACGGCGACGCCCCAGGCCTCGTCGTGGCCGCTCGCCATCGAGCCGGCACCGGGGGGAACCCTGCTGCTAGGTGTCCAGTGGCCCTATCGCGCGGTCCAGCAGATCCCGCTGAGCGCCGAGACCATCCGGGTGCGGGTGCGCAAGGGCGAGACGATCCTGCGCGAGGTGCAATTGAGTCGCCCGGAGACGGGCGTGTCCCGGACGGCCACGGCGAGCCTCACGCTCGAAGCCGCCACGGGCCTGGTCGTTCGGGCCGAGGCCTTCCGGGCGGGGCAGGCCTCGACCAGCGTGCCCATTGCCTCGGCCGAGGCGACGGGGGTGGGCCTCTTCCCCAACCAGCGCACCACCGTGGCGCTGGACCTCGTCCCCCAGAGCGCTCCGAGCGGCCTCACCTTCACCCCCGACAACGGGGGGCCCGGAGTCACGGTGGAAGTCCGCGGCGCGTTCGGCGATCGCGGCCCCTACGCCCTGGCCCTGGGCGAGGCCCGCAGCGCCGCGGTCCTCAATGGCGGGGTCCTGCGGGCCCCGGTGCCCGCCGGGGCCATGAGCGGTCCGCTCACGGTCCTGGCCGACGGCATCCCCGGCACGAGTGCGCAGTCCTTCAGGGTCCTGTCGCGCCTGGTCATGCCGGCGGCCGCGCCGCGATCGCTCACGGTGGGCGAGCTACTCGCCGTTTCGGTCTCGGGGGCCCTCGACACCGGTGGGCAGGTGGTCTCGAACCCCACCCTCACCCGCTGGGAGGTGATGGACCCTCGGCGCCTGGGCCTGCCGGGCTCGGTGACGAGCGGCGTCGGCCGCATCGAGGGGCTCGGGGCCGGGGCGGTCTTCACGGCGGTCGAACCCGGCACGGCCTGGATCGTGGCCTGGTCCGGAGCGCTCTGCGCGACCATGTCGGTGGAGGTGAAGCCCTGAAGGGCGGCTGGGTGGAACGGTGCCGTGAGGCGCGCTAGGTGCTCGGCAGGATGAAGCTGCCGCTGGTCTTGGCCTTGGAGAAGATCTCGGCGGTCTGCTTGGCGCAGAGGGCGAGGGAGTCCTTGCTCAGCTCCATCTTCTCCAAAAGGGCGGTGTCGGTCTTGAAGAGGGCGATGCCGAAGGGCAACCGGGTGCGGTGGCACTCGATGGCCACGTCGGCGAGGTGGACGATGCGGGTCAGCTTGTGGTCCACCTGGGCCTCGTAGGGCTCGTGGTGATGGCGCACCGCGTCGAGCACGACCGGGGGCACCCCCCAGGCCTCGAGCACCGTGCTGGCGACGTAGCCGTGGTTGCAGCCCACGGCCATGTCCTCGGTGTGGTCGCGCGGGGCGAGCAATTCGGGATCGAGCTTGAACGCTTCGACCAGCTCCTCCTGCGAGAAGCGCTCGAGCAGCGAGTGGCCCAGGTCGTGGAAGAGGCCGGCGCTGAAGGCGGCCGGGAGGTTGGGGTACTCGAGCCGCTCGGCCAAGAGGTGGCTGCAGATGGCGACCTGCTGGCTGTGGTTCCAGGACTTGAGGCTGAGCAGCTTGTGGATCTCCGGGTGGAGGCGGTTGGTCAGCTCATTCTCGGCGCAAAACCAGGCGATGTAGGCCGTAAAGGCCCCCATCCCCATCAGCTTGATGGCCTGGTCGATGTCCTCGACGCTGCGCTTGGAGTGGCCCTGGGTCGTTTCCACCAGCTGACCGGCGAGCTGGGGATCGAGCGAGATTAGATGAGCGAGCTCCTCGACGCTCACGTTGGGATCGTCGAGCAGATCCAGGGCGTCGTAGAGGATGGGCGAGACATCGAGCTTGGGAAGGGTCTCGAGCCTGATGTCTCGTAGCGCTTCCACCGAAACGATCATGAGCATCCCCCATTGAGAAGGCGATAGCCGGCACGCAGCCTTCTATACCCTTGGTGGTTTGCTCAAAAACCGGTCGCGACCCCTTCCAGGTGTCCGGTGTTTCGGACGGTCGTAGAGGGCTTGCGAGGCAGGTAGCGGCCGGTGCCCGGCTCGCCCACGTACTTGCCGCCCTCGACGGCGAGCTGACCGTTGATCAGGACATGAGTCGGCGCCCCGATGGTCTCGAAGCCCTCGAAGGGGTTGTAGTCCACCCGCTGGTGATGGGTGGAAGCCGAGATCCTCCCCTTGATGGTGGGGTCGAAGACGACCAGGTCCGCGTCCGCGCCCACGGCGACGGTGCCCTTGCGGGGGAAGAGGCCGAAGATCTTGGCGGGGTTGGTGGCGAAGACCTCGACGAAGCGGTTGAGCGAGATGCGGCCCGGCACGACCCCGTAGGTGTAGAGCAGGGCGAGGCGGTCCTCGATGCCGGGCGCGCCGTTCGGGATCTTGGCGAAGTTGTCCCGGCCCATCTGCTTGGCGCCCTGGAAGTCGAAGGGGCAGTGGTCGGTGGCGACGGTCTGGATGTAGCCCGCGGCGATCGCTTGCCAGAGCGCCTCGTTGTCCTTGGGCTTGCGCAAGGGGGGGCTCATGACGTACTTGGCGCCCTCGAAGTCGGGGCCCTCGTAGCGCGAGTCGTCCAATAGCAGGTACTGGGGGCAGGTCTCGGCCATGACGTGCTGGCCCCGGCAGTGGGCGTGCTTGACGTGGGCGAGGGCCTCGTCGCAGGTCAGGTGCACGATGTAGAGCGATCGCGCGTTGATCTCGGCCAGGGCGATCGCGCGGTGGGTCGCCTCGGCCTCGGCCAGGGCCGGCCGCGAGAGGGCGTGGTAGCGGGGGTGGAGCTTGCCTTCGGCGACCATCTCGCGCACCAGCCCGTCGACCACCTCGGCGTTCTCGGCGTGGACGGTGACCAGCGCCCCGAGATCGCGCGTCTTGCGCATGACCTGGAAGAGGCCCGCGTCGTCGATCCCAATGGAGCCCTTGTAGGCCATGAAGGTCTTGAAGGAGGTGATCCCCGCCTCGACCACTTGGGGCAGCTCGCGGCCGACCGCGTCGCTGTAGTGGGTCACGGCCATGTGGAAGGCGTAGTCGCTGACGGCCTTGCCGCGCGCCTTGGCGTGCCAGACCTCCAGGGCGTCCAGGAGGGGCTGGCCGCGCTCGGGCATCACGAAGTCGATGACCCCGGTGGTGCCGCCGATGGCCGCGGCCCGGGTGCCGGTCTCGAAGTCGTCGGTCGAGACCGTGCCCATGAAGGGCATGTCCAGGTGGGTGTGGACGTCGATCCCGCCGGGGAAGACGTAGCAGCCGCTGGCGTCGATGACCCGGTCGCCGGGCTTGGCGTCGAGGGAGGATGCGATCGCCTGGACGATGCCGTCCTCCACGTAGACGTCGGCGCGCATGCGCTCGGTGGCCGTGATGATGTCGCCGTTCTTGATCAGGGTGCCCATCGCGTTCTCCTTGGGGTCGGATCCAGCCTCCAATTTACAGCATGGCCCGAAAAAGGCTAGAATGAGGCGTCTTTCAGCAAGAGGGCTGGCATAGCCACGTACCACTCACGAGGAGGCGCGATGTCGGAAGGTCCCCGCAAGGAGCGTCTGGGGCAGGTCTTGGTCTCGCAGGGCATCATCACCGACGCCCAACTGGAGCACGCCCTGGGCGAGCAGGCTAAGAAGCCTTACATGCGCCTGGGCGAGTTGCTGTTCGGTCTGGGCTACCTGACCTTCTCGCAGCTCGAAGGCCAGCTCGAGCAGCAGTACCGCGACATGCGCCTCGGTCAGATGCTCGTGCGCCGCGGCTTGATGACCCCCGAGCAGCTCGAGGAGGCCGTGCGCGAGCACGAGCAGACCGGCCTGCTCTTGGGCCACCTGGTCATCCGCCTCGGCTTCTGCACCCTCGAGCAGGTCTCGAAGGTCCTCGAAGAGCAGCGCGCCCTCGCCTCCAACTACCTGTAGGCGCTCGCTTCCCGTCTCATCGCTCTCCCCGTCGACAACGGCGGGGAGATTTTTCTTGGGAATTGCCAGCGGAATCGATCGGGTGTAAGAAGGGGGGAGGAGCCGGGATGGGCCGGTTCCCCGTTGACGATGGAGTCACGCCATGCCGGTACTGCGCACGCGTTTTCGCCTGACGCCTGCGCGGCTCAGAGGGCCCCAGGCCCTCGAGCTGCTGCTCGGGGCGCTCAGCGACCTGCTCCCCTATGCCAGGGTCACGGCCCTGGAGCTGGACCATCGCTGCTTCCAGATCGCCACCGAGCGCTTCCCGGATGCCATCTGGCACCGGCTATTGGCCAACCGGGCCTGGCACCCCAAGCTCGTCGATCACCTGCTCGAGAGCCTGGCCGAGCCGGATCCCGCGCGCCGCGCCCGCGAGCGAGCCCGCTTTTTGCGCCGCTCCCGGAAGCCCCACGCGCGTCTTGCCCTCTGGGGCGTGTTGCCCTACGACACCGAGAGCACGCCGGGCCTCTTGACCTCGGTGGTCTTCCCCCGCATGCGCGATCGCGCCTGCAAGCTGCACATCGAGGCCTTCGCCGACCTGGTGCGCGCCGGAGAGGCGCCGCCCCCCTTGCAGGTCATCATGCTCCAGCGCCAGCTCTACGAGGCGCCGGGGGTGCTGTTGAGCCGTTGAGCTAGAGCCAGCTCTTGATCCCTTCGAGCAGCGGGAGGGTCCAGCCCTGGGCGGGCGGCGGCTCGAACTCGGCCGTGTGGGCGATGTGGTGCGCGCTCTCCCAGAGAGGCGCGTAGACCAGCTTGTCGATCGCCTGCACCGTGCGCCGGCGCATGAAGAAGACGTTCAGCTCGTGGTTCTCGATCAGGCTGCGCGTGTCCCCGTTCGCCGATCCCAGGCTCGCCCACTTCCGATCCGCCGCCAGGTACTTGAGGTGCAGGAACTTCTCCTTCACCAGGGCGATCTGGGCGCCTGAGGCCGCCAGGCGCCTTGCGCTCGATTGGTTGAGCAGGTGGAGGGCGTCGAAGCGCCCCCAGTCCGGGAGCAGGACGCGCACGCGGACCCCCCGCTGGGCGGCCTCGGCGAAGGCCGAGACCAGCTCTTCGTCCCAGAAGTACGGGAAGGCCGCATCTAGGCTCTCGCTGGCGCCGTGGGCCGCCGTGAGGTAGGCGTTGCGGATCTCGTGGGCCTGGGAGGTGCCGGGCGCGGCCAGGGCGATCTGCAGCGGCTCAGAGCCCGGAGCGGGTGCGGCGTCCTGCTCGAGCACCTGGGCGGCCAGGTCCTCGCCCCAGGCCTCTTGGAAGACCTGTGAAATCTGGCGGGCGGCATCCCCATCGATCTCGAGCATGGCGTCGTAGTAGTGGTAACGGTACTCGTCGCCCACGTTGACCCCACCGGTCAGCGCCCGGCGCTGGTCCGCCACGAACAGCTTGCGGTGCGTCACGTTGAAACCGGTCGGGCTCCAGTACCAGGGGTTGTGGGTCTGGACCCGGACCCCGCCCTGCCGCAGGTAGTCGAACATGCGGTAGTCGGTGCGGGCCCCCTCCACGCCCAGCGAGTCCAGTCGGATCCGGACGTCGAGGCCTTCCTTGGCACGGGCGATGAGGGCGTCGGCGACCTCCTTGCCGGTGGCATCGTCGTGGAAGATGAACATCTCGACGTGGAGCGAGCGCTTGGCCGATCGGATGAAGGCGAGCATCGCCTGGTGGGTGGTCTCGCCGCCGAGGTGGATCTGCACCCGGTTGTTGCGGGAGGTGGGCAGCAAGCACTCGCCTGCGACCAAGCGCCGGATGTCGGCCCCCGCCGCGCGGGGCGGCTCGAAGCGCGGCACCGGGAGCTTGAAGCAGCCGCTCAGGCACGACGCGACGACGAGCGTCAGTGCGAGGGACCGAAAGGACGCGCGCGGGAGAAGGGCTTTGGCGAAAGAAAAGCGGTCGAACTGCATCATGGGCCTGTCTCGGGGGCCAAGGGGGCTCGAACGCCTTTATATATAGACCATGGTCTAAATTTTCGCCAGCCTGCTATGCGCAAGCCGCCCAGGTATGCACCTGGGCGGCTTGCGAGGGGTGGACTAGCGCTTGGCGCTGGCGAGCAGGCGCGCCTGGGGGACGGCGCCGAGCTCGGGCTGGGCCTCTTCCACCTGGAAGAAGGCCACGGTCTCCTGCAAGGCATGGGCCTGCTCGCGCAGGTCCTCGGCCGCGCCGCTGACCTGATTGGTGGCGTTGGCGGCCTCTTGGGCGCTGCGGCTGAGGCTCTCGACGGCGAGCACCACCTGCTCGGAGCCCTGGCGCTGCTCGCCGGTGGCGTAGGAAACGCTGCGGGTGAGCTGGTTCATCTCCTCGACCGCGCCGGTGACCTGCCGGTTGATGGCGGCCATCTGCTCGGTGGCCGTCACGATCTGGCCGCTGGCGCGGGTCTGCTCGCCGGTGGCCGAGGCCACCTGGCCGAGCAGGTCCTTGACCTTGAGCGCGGCGGTCTTGATCCGGCCGAGGGCCTCACCCGTGTGGCTTGCGAGCTGGACCCCCTGCTCGACCTTGCGCGTGCCCTCCTGGGTCACGTGGACGGCCTGCGAGGTCTCGGCCTGGATGCCCTTGATGAGCGTCCCAATCTCGCGGGTGGCCTTGGCCGAGCGCTCGGCGAGCTTGCGAACCTCGTCGGCGACCACCGCGAAGCCCCGGCCCGCCTCGCCGGCACGCGCCGCCTCGATGGCGGCGTTGAGGGCGAGGAGGTTGGTCTGCTCGGCGATGTCGTCGATCACCTCGATGATCGCCCCGATCTCGGCCGAGCGCTGGTCCAGCACCTGGATGGTGGTCCGGATACCGTCCATGGTTTGGCTGATGGCGGTCATGCCTTCGGCGGCCTTGACGACGGCTTCTTCGCCGTACCGGGCTGCCCCCGCGGCCTCCTCCGAGACCCGGTTGGCGTCGTCGACGTTGCCCGCCACCTGCTGGATGCTCGCCGCGAGCTCGGCGATAGCACTCGAAGTCTGGGTGACGGCCGCGGCGAGCTCATCCGACTGCTGGCGGATCACCTCGGCCTTGCGGCTCAGGTCCTGGGCGCTCGAATCCACCGACTGGAGGTTGGCCGCCATCTCCTCCATGGCCGCCGAGGTCTCCTCGGCGCTCGAGGCCTGGACGTGAACGGTCTGCATCAGCTCACCGCTCGAGCTGCCGATCTGCTCGGCGCCCTGGCTGACCACGTCCGAGGCGGTGCGGACCCGCGAGACCACGTCGCGCAGGTTGGCGGTCATCCGGGCGAAGGCCTGGCCCAGCGTGTCGGTGGCGCCCTTGGGGGTGACGGTACGGCTCAGGTCGCCCGAGGCGATCGCCTCGGCCGCCTCGGCCATGGCCTGCTGGTGGGCGACCATGGCCTGGAAGGCATTGCGCAGGTGCGCCATCTCACCCTCGGTGGCCTTGGGCAGCAGCCCTTCGACCTTGGTGTCGCCCCGGGCCATGTGCTCGGCGGCCTTGCTGAGAAGGCTCAGGGGCTGGGCGATCTGGTTGGCGAGCATCAAGAGCAGCGCGACCAGGATGACCAGCGCGACGCCCAGGGTGAGGTAGCCGAAGGCCTGGAACTTGGCGAGCGGGGCGAGGATCTCGCTCTCGGGTACGACCATGGCGAGGGTCCAGCCCGCCAGCGGGATCTGCTCGACGAAGGCGAGCGCGGGCTTGTCGTTTTGCAGCTTGAGGTGCACCACGTCCCCGGGCTTGGCCTCGGCGAGAGCGGCGTAGCGCCCGCCGTCGGCGGTCTGGACCGTCTTGCCGGGGCCGTCCTTGCTCACCAGCTGCGCCTGGTCGGGGAAGGTGACAAGGTTGCCCGCCTTCGAGAAGAGGAAGGCGAAGCTCTCGGTCTTGTCGCCCGCGTCCTGGGCGGCGAAGTGGAGCTTGGCGATGCTCTGGCTGAGCGAGTCGAGCTTGAAGTCGGAGCCGGTCACCCCGATGAAGCGCCCGTCCCGCTCGACGGGCAGCGAGACGCTGACCATGGGCACCTCGGTCGAGCCGGCGTCGAAGTAGGGCTCGGTGACGCTCAGCTGGCGCGTCTGCTTGGGCAGGGCGTACCAGCTCTGCTGGGGGTCGTGGAAGTCGTAGTTGAGCGGGGTGCGGTGCGGGAGGCTCGCGCGGGTGTAGGTCGCGTTGGAGCGCGGGTCCCGGTAGCCCCGGTCGTCGTAGAAGAAGTAGAGGTCGTAGAGCTCATCGGCCGGGGTGTTCGTCAAGGACTGCTTGATGTAGCGATCGAGCTGATCGAACGAGAGGTCGGGGATCGAGGTTACCAGCTGGCCGACCTGGAACGGGACCTTGCTGAAGCGCATCAGCTCGCCCTGGACCCGGGCGGCGGCGGCCTGCGCCTGGGCGCGGGCGGTGGCTTCCGCCTGGGCCTCGACCATGGCGGCGGCCTTCAGGTAGTACACCATCGCGACGGCCAATAGCAGGGCGAAGGCCGCGCCGCCGATGCGCCGGACCAGCTTGCCCCTCAGGCCGTAGCCGGTCATCAGCTTGTGGGCGGTCTGTTTCATGGCGATGCCTTCCTTTCACTCAGCGGTGGCCGAAGGCCTTGAGGACGTCCCAGCTGGCCGAGAGGTAGAACCACACGGAGTCGCCGTTGGCGACGGTCCGGTCGTTGGACAGGGCGTAGATCACCCCCGCGTAGGTGCCCGGGACGGTCTGGAGGTTGAGGGCCGCGAAGGTGCCGCCGACCTCGCTGATCCCGCCCAGGTGGTCCACCGCGAAGTAGCAGGGCCCGAAGGCGGGGGACTCGTAGCCCGCCAGCACGAAGCCGTTGGAGGTTCCGCTGAACGGGGCGGTCGGCACGAAGAGACCGGGGCTCGCCGGGGCGTTCTGGCCGCCGCCCAGGGTGAGGCGACCGAGCCCGGTCTCGCCCCAGCTCAGGGTCTTGGAGAGCGCGGCGTAGGTCATCGCGAGGCTGCGGTCGGGGGTGAAGAGGGCTTGCTGCATGGTGCCGACGGCGACGCTGGGGACTGCGCCCTGTTCGCTCAGCAGCTGGAGCTTGGCGTTGAAATGTAGCTTGATGGGCGGCGTCTGGCCGACGAAGCTCGCGGCGTCGCAGCCGACCTCGAGCCCGCCGAAGCTTAGCCCGCTCACGCCGTAGGGAAGGCTCGGCAACAGGCCCACGTTGACCCCTTGCCACGCGACGGGGTTGCCCCCGTAGAGGCCCGTCGACATCAAGAAGGTGGCCTGTCCCTGCCCCTTGGCGTCGCCCGAGGGGGCGAAGACGACGGCGTTGGGGTAGGCGTGCGCCGCGCCGGCACCGAGTGTGGTGGCGATCGCGGCGGCCAGGGTGGCGGCGCGCAGGAGGGAAGTGCGCATTGAAGAGGCTCCTTTGACACGGGTGAAGGCATGTCGTTTATAGCCAGCGAGTAAGGCTGCGACCAGGGACAAAAGTCCCGGTTTGGGCGGGGGGAGGGCCCCCGGCGCGTAAAGATTTAGCATCCAAGCCTTCGAGGGTGCTCGCTTGCCGTCGTGGTGCGGATCTCGCTAGAATGGACGGACCCCCAGCAGAAGGGTCCCTGAACGCAGGAAAGGAAGCCGCCATGTCGACGGAGGCCGTCCAGGCCGAGATCGAGCGCCTGTCGCGTGAGATCGACGAGCATAACTATCGCTACAACGTGCTTAACCAGCCGATTATCAGCGACGCGGAGTTCGATCGGCTCTTCCGGCGCCTGCAGGAACTCGAGGCGGCGCACCCCGCGTTCGCCCTCCCCGACTCGCCGACCCAGCGGGTCGGCGCCCCCATCCAGACCGGCTTTGCGAGCGTCACCCACCGGGTGCCCATGCTCTCCTTGGCCAACGCCTTCGACGACGCGGAGCTCACGGCCTGGGATACGCGCCTGCACAAGCTCCTGGAGCGCGAGGGGGATCTGGCCTTCACCCTCGAGCCCAAGATCGACGGGCTCGCCGTCTCCTTGATCTACGAGCGCGGACGCCTGGTGCGGGCCTCCACCCGCGGCGACGGGGTCACGGGCGAGGACGTCACCGCCAACATCCGCACGATCCGCGACATCCCCTGGGATCTGCCTCCCTACGCCTCGGACCACCCCATCGAGGTGCGCGGCGAGGTCTACATGGCCAAGGCCGACTTCGAGGAGATGAACGCCGAGCGCGCCGCCCAGGGCGAGAGCCTCTTCGCCAACCCCCGCAACGCGGCCTCGGGCGCTTTGCGCCAGCTCGACCCCCGCATCACGGCCAAGCGCCCCCTGCGCTTCTTCGCCTACGCCACCCTCGGCCTGGAGGGGATCACCACCCAGTACGGCGCCCTTGAGCAGACCGGTCGCCTGGGCTTCCCGGTGTACGAGGGCATTCGCCTGGTCAACGGCCTGGAGGCCGTGATCAAGGCCTACCGCGACTTCGGGGCCGAGCGTGATGCCCTGCCCTTCGAGATCGACGGGGTGGTCATCAAGCTCAACAGCCTCGCCGACCAGGAGCGGTTGGGGGCGGTCGGGCGCGAGCCCCGCTGGGCGATCGCCTACAAGTTCCCCGCCATTCAGGCCACCACGCGCCTCGTGGACATCGAGATCCAGGTGGGCCGCACCGGCACCCTGACCCCGGTCGCGCACCTGGTGCCGGTCGAGATCGGCGGGGTCACCGTCAGCCGCGCCACCCTCCACAACGAGGACGAGATCCGGCGCAAGGACCTGCTCATCGGCGACTGGGTCGTGGTGCAGCGCGCTGGCGACGTGATCCCCCAGATCGTCAAGTCGATCCCCGAGCGGCGCGACGGCACCGAGCGCGACTTCGAGATGCCCAGCCACTGCCCGGTCTGCGGCTCGCTCACGGTCCGCCTCGAGGGCGAGGTCGCCCGCTACTGCACCGGCGGCCTGAAGTGCCCCGCCCAGGTGGTCGAGAGCATCAAGCACTTCGCCAGCCGCCGGGCCATGGACATCGAAGGGCTCGGCATCAAGGTGGCCGAGACCCTGGTCGAGCACGGCCTGGTCAAGGACGTGGCGGACGTCTACTACCTGACGCGCGAGCAGCTCCTCTCGCTGGAGCGCTTCGCCGAGAAGAGCGCGGACAACCTGCTTGCGGCCCTCGATTCGAGCAAGCAGCAGCCTCTCGAGCGCTTGATCTTCGCGCTCGGCATCCACGAGATCGGCGAGCAGACCGCGCGCCTCTTGGCCCGGCGCTACCGCTCGATCGAGCGCCTTTCGCAGGCGACCGCCCAAGAGCTGCAGGCCATCCCGACCATCGGCCCCAGCCTCAGCGAGAGCCTGGTGGACTTCTTCGCCGAGGCCCACAACCAGGAAGTCCTCGCCAAGCTGCGCGCGGCCGGCGTGGTGATGGAGCTCGAAGGCGAGGCGGACGTGCCCGTGGTGGGGCCCCTTGCAGGCAAGACCTTCGTCTTCACGGGCAAGCTGGACCGCATGAGCCGTCCCGACGCGGAGGCCCTGGTCCTGAGGCTCGGTGGGGCGGCCGGCAGCAGCGTCACCAAGAAGACCGACTACCTGGTGGCGGGCGCCGACGCGGGCTCCAAGCTCGAAAAGGCCAACAAGCTCGGCATACAGGTCCTCAGCGAGGACGAGTTCCACGACATGGTCGAGGCCCTGACCGTCGAAGCATGACGCGGCGCCCCCGGGAAGCAACCAGGCTTCCCGGGGGCGCAACCGTTAGGGGACGCTTCCGACGTAAGAGCCGCAGGCGCTAGTCCTGGCCGAGGGACTTCTTGCCGGCGTTGATCAGCTCGCGGACCTTGTTGCCGCCCTTCTTGCCGATCTCGGAGTAGAACTGGGGGCCGTATTTCTGCTTGGTGGTATTACCCCCCTTGCGACCCCCGATCTGACCGCCCTTGTGGCCGATCTCGGCGTAGAACTCGGGGCCGTACTCTTCTTTGACCTTGTTGCCGCCCAAGCGCCCGGCCTCGCGGGTGGTCATGTCCCCTTTTCCCTTGCTTGGGGCCTTTCTTGCCATCGTTGCCCTCCTTTACGAAACTTCACCGGCAGTCTATGAAGCGAGAGGGGGGGCTGTCAATCGTCGCTAGGCTCCTTCGCGCGGGGGACGTGGCCCGTGCCACGGGATCTCGGCCGGTTCGCCCAAGAGAAATTTGGCGCTCTGGAATGGGCCTCCCCGCTTCGGGGGTGCTACCGTGGGCCAGGGCCGCGGCCTTCTGGTGGGGGCGCGAGACCCGGCAAGACCCCGTGAGACCCTGTGAGACCAAGCGAGGACACGCATGGCGGGATCAGCGCGCGCCGCGGCGCACCTCAAGCGATGGCTTTTTGGGGCGGCCGTGCTGCTCTTCGTCGCAGCCCCCACCCCGTCGGTGGCGGCGAAGCCGGCCCCGCCGCCCCAGCCGCCCGCGAACTTCGTCGCCCTGGTCAACCGGGTCAGCCCCGCGGTCGTCAACATCGACGTGGAGCAGCAGGTTCGCAGGCGCTTTCCCGACTGGTTCGGGACCGGCGAGGGCGCGACCACCCGCATCAAGCGCGGGGTCGGCTCGGGCTTCTTGATCTCATCCGACGGCCTCATCGTCACCAACAACCACGTGGTGCAGGGCCAGAGCAAGCTGGTGGTCACCCTGTGGGGCGGTCGTACGCTTCCCGGCCGACTCCTCGGCAGCGATCCGCTCACGGATCTGGCCCTGGTCAAGATCGAGGGCCGGGGCCTGCCCTCGCTGCCGCTGGGCAACTCGGATCGGGCCCAGGTCGGCGAGTGGGTGCTCGCCCTCGGCAGCCCGCTCGGTCTCCGACGCACCGTCACGTCGGGCATCGTCAGCAGCACCAACCGCGAGGTCTCGATCAACGAGCGCCTCGGCTTCATCCAGACCGATGCGGCCATCAACCCGGGCAACTCGGGGGGGCCCCTCGTCAACATGGCGGGCCAGGTGATCGGCATCAACGCGGTGATCGCGGCCGAGGCCCAGGGCATCGGCTTCGCCATCCCGGTCAACGCCCTCAAGCTCATCCTCGACGACCTGCGCACCAAGGGCCGGGTGGAGCGGGCCTGGCTCGGCATCAGCTTCGCGGGGATCACCCCCGACCTGATCGAGCAGTTCCCCGAGCTGAGGGGGAAGGAGGGCCTGGTGGTGGCTCGGGTCGCGGCCGGCAGCCCCGCCCAGCGCGCCGGCCTGAAGCCCGAGGACGTGATCGTGGCCTTCGAGGGCAAGAAGGTGACGGCCGCTCGCGACCTGATCGCGGATATGGCCCGCCACAAGCCGGGCGATCGCGTCACCCTGACCGTCCAGCGCGGCAAGCGCCGCCAGGAGGTCACCCTGACGCTCGGGACCATGCCCGAGCGCGAGGCCCAGCCCGCCGCCCCCGACGAGGAGCCCTGATCGCGTCCCTTTGCGCCTGCGACCCGCTTGCCGAGCTTCTCTCTTGACCCTCGAAGGGGCTTTCCCTAGACTCGGGGCGCTTCGCGCGAAAGAGCTGGAAGGGGCGAGCGATGGAAGAGGGAGCTGGCAAGCTCTGGTGGTACCTGGCGGTGCTCGTGCTGGTCTGGATCGGCTTCATGTTCTTCTTCCCGACCGGCAGCCCGAAGGCCGAGCTCGCCTATTCGGCCTTCCGCGCCCAGGTGGAGGCGGGGAACGTCACCCAGGTGACCCTGCAGGGCCACAAGGCCGAGGGTGATTTCGCCCAGCCCGTGACCGTGACGCAGGACGGCAAGCGCGCGCCCTATCGCCAGTTCGTCACCCAGCTGCCCCCCATCGACGACCCGCGCCTCTTGCCCATGCTCGAGGCCAAGGGCGTCCAGGTCGCCGCCAAGCCCGAGGCGAGCCGGTGGTGGCTGGACCTCCTGCTGGTGGCGGCTCCGATTCTCCTGCTGTTCGTGATCCTGGGGCGGATGGGCGCGGGGGGCGCGGGCCAGCAGACGGCCTTCACCTTCGGTCAGAGCAAGGCCAAGCTCTACACCACCGAGCGCCCCAAGGTCACCTTCGCCGACGTGGCGGGCGAGGACGAGGCCAAGAAGGAGCTGGTCGAGGTGGTCCAGTTCCTCAAGGAGCCCGCCAAGTTCCGGAAGCTGGGGGCCAAAATTCCGAAGGGGGTCCTGTTGGTCGGGCCGCCCGGCACGGGCAAGACTCTCTTGGCCCGCGCGGTGGCGGGGGAGGCGGGGGTGCCGTTCTTCTCCATCTCGGGCACTGAGTTCGTCGAGATGTTCGTGGGGGTGGGCGCCAGCCGGGTCCGCGACCTCTTCGAGAAGGCCAAGAGCCGCGCGCCGGCCATCATCTTCATGGACGAGATCGACTCGGTGGGTCGTCGGCGCGGGGTGGGGATCGGCAACGTCAACGACGAGCGCGAGCAGACCCTCAACCAGCTCTTGGCCGAGATGGACGGCTTCGACCCCCACCAAGAGGTCATCGTCATCGCCGCCACCAACCGCCCCGACGTGCTGGACCCGGCCCTGCTCAGGCCCGGTCGCTTCGATCGAAGGGTGGTGGTGGGCCTGCCGGATCGGGCCGGGCGCGAGGCGATCCTCGGGATCCACGCGGCCAAGGTGCCGCTCTCGCCCGACGTGAAGCTGCTCGAGATCGCCTGGGAGACGCCGGGCTTCTCGGGGGCGGACCTGGCGAATCTCGTGAACGAGGCGGCGCTCGCGGCGGCGACCAAGGGCGAGCAGACGGTCTCGGCCGCTGACTTCGAGGAGGCCAAGGACAAGATCATCATGGGGGTGCGCCGCAACACCATGCTCGACCCCAAGGAGCGGCGTCTGGTCGCCTGCCACGAGGCGGGTCACGCCCTGGTCGCTCACCTCTTGCCCAACGCCGATCCCTTGCACAAGGTGACCATCGTCCCCCACGGCCACGCCCTGGGCGTGACCCAGATGCTGCCTCAGGACGAGAAGTACTCCTTCCCGCGGGCGTATCTGCTCGACAAGATGACGGTGCAATTAGGCGGGCGCGCCGCCGAGGAGCTGGTCTTCGGCGAGGTCACGACCGGCGCCGAGAACGACCTGCTCGAGATGACTAAGCTCGCGCGGCGGATGGTGTTGCGCTGGGGCATGGGGACGGGGCTCGGACCCCAGGCCTACGACCTGGAGGCCGACAACGCCTACCTGGGCCTAGAGGCCCCCGTGGGCGAGAAGCCCTACTCCGAGGCGACCGCTTCCATGATCGACCAGGAGGTCCGGCGCCTCACGACCGAGGCCTACGACCGGGCCAAGGCGCTGCTCGCTTCCAACCGGGACAAGCTGGACCGGCTCGCCGAGACCCTGCTCGCCGAGGAGGTCCTTGACGCCCACCAGATCGAGACCCTGGTCGGGGCCAAGGTGGGCCCCGCCTAAGGCGGCCTCTAGTGGTCCTCATCAAGATAGCGGGAAGTCGCCTCGTCCAGCAGCCTCAGATACTGCTCGTGCATTACCATCGAGGGGGAGGTGTAAGGCCCGCTCCAATCCTGGTTGTATTGTTCGATGGTTAGTTCGGGGAGCAGTTTCTTGAGGTCTGTGTAAGAACTCGGTACCCCGAGCCATTGCCGGTTGTAAGCTTCAATGCTGCGTTCCGCGAAAAGCTTGGTGACGGCGGATGAAAAAGCTCCCAGAAAATCGCTAATCGGGCACGTGGCATCGAAAAATACGTCCACGTCCTCACCGATATCAGACTGGCCGACCATCAAGTCATTTGGGTACCCGATCCTGATGCGCATCAAGTCGTTCCAGTGACCTGATACACGATCGAGCCGAAGAATAGGCTGAGTGCCTTCCGTCTCGAACATGACCGATTGGGAGGTTTCTAGCGTGCAAAATGCGGCGACAGCGAGGATTAATTCCGCCACTCCAGCCGCTCTGCTTCCAATCTCACTGCTTGATACCGTCAAGTTGATCTGTTCGGAGCCGACGGCGATATCAATTTTTAACCAACCGCTCGTGCCGGGTGACAGTCGAAAGCTGATGGCGCAGTTTGATTCCATGCTGGTGTGCCTTTGCTCGCTTGCATCCCGGGAAGGTCATCGAACTGCGGAGCAGCTGAAGCCTTGGGATTTGCGGATGCTAGCCCACCTTGGGGCGTTCAGTGCCAGCTGAAGGTCGAGGCGCTGAAGGGGCCGTAGGTGAGGTCCGACTCGTTGATCCGCAGCGAGGGGATGGGGCTGTTGAACTCGGTCCACTGGCGGGCGGCTTCGCTCGACGGCTGGAGGCCGTTGACCGACTGGCGCCAGACGGTCGCCTGAACCACGCTCGACGACTTGGGGCTGCCGAAGGCCCGCAGGTAGGCCACCTGGTTGCCCGAGAGGCTCCAGGTGGGAGAACTCTCGATGACTGCGTCGGTGAACTCCATGGGGTTGAGGGGGATGTCCGAGCCCGCCTGCATGGTCACGTCCCTGAGGAACACCCGCTGCCGCTTGGTCGAGCTCGCGCCGACGGTCATGGGGCCGAAGCGGGTGTAGGCGATCGCCTGGCCGTCGGCGCGCCACTGGGCCTCGAAGGCGTAGTCGTCGAGGTTGGTGAGGTTGGTCAGCTTGCGCAGGGGGCGGCCCGAGGCGATGTTGTAGAGGTAGAGGTTCCAGGCGGCGGTGGTCCCGGCGTTGTCGGTGGGGTAGTCGCTGTTGGAGAGCACGCTCGCCACCATGGTCGAGACCCGGTCGGGGTTGAGGCTGGGGTTCCACGCGGGGAAGCGCTCGTCCACCTTGCTCGCGGTCACGGCGATGGGGGTGTTGTTCTCGCCGGTGGTGCTGACGCGGTAGATGTCGAAGTTGCCCTTGCGGTCCGAGGAGAAGAGCAACTCGCGCGAGCTGGGGGACCAGCTGGGATCGAAGTTGAAGCCGGTCGACTCGCCGGCGTTGACCACGGTGAGCACCCGCCCGCCCGCGTCGATCACCCGGATCGCGGTGCTCGGCATGTTGGGGGCGTAGTCCACGTAGGCGATGTAGCGCCCGTCGGGGGAGACGGTGGGCTGGGCGCCCCGGATCTCGCGGCCCGAGGAGTCCTTGAGCGCGCGCTGGTGGAGCACGGTCATGCCGTTGTCGTCGGTCGAGGCCAGCATGATGGTGCCCGCGCCGTTGGTGTCGCCGTTGGTCACGTAGGCGACGGTGCTGCCGCCCAGGTTGATGGTTTCGTTGCGGGGCTTGGAGGTGAAGCCGTCCTCGACCAGGATGCGCAGGGTGTCACCGCCCGCGAGGTTGCCGGCGGCGTCCGGCGAGCGCGAGGTGAAAGGGGCGTAGTAGACGAAGTTCTTCTGGTCGGTGAAGCCCTGGGGGGAGACCCGGCCGCGCTCGGCCACCACCTGGTAGCGGAGGCTGCGTCCCGGCAGGGTGGTCGCCTCGATGGTCAGGCGGGTGGTGGTGCCCACGTTGAGCGAGGGGTTGTCGAGGGTGACGGTCTGGATCTCGAGGCCGGTGTTGAGGAAGGCGCAGCCAGGCAGGGCCAGGGGGGCCGCTGCGGCGGCGAGCATGCCCCCGATGATGAGACGTCGGGTCCAGAAACGGGTTGCGGCCACCATCCTCACTCCTCTTGAAAGCTGATCCCTACATACCCGAGCCGGGCAAGCGGGTAACCGGGATCTCCCGCAGGCCCATGGCCCGCCGGGTGCGGGCCAGGGCCTCGACTTGGTCCTCGCCGAGGGGCCGAGGGCCGCCGAGGGTGTGGGCGGCGAGGGCGACCTTGGCGGTCTGCTCCAGCGTTTCCATCCGGTAGAAGGCCTCGAACAGGTCCTGCCCCACCGTGACGGCCCCGTGGTGAGAGAGGATGCAGCAGTCGTAGTCGACCAGGAGCCGGGCGACCCCCTCGCCCACCTGGGGGGTGCCCGGGGTGGCGTAGGGGGCGGTCGGGATGGCGCCCAGGCCGATCACCACCTCGGTCAGGATCGGGGCCATGAGCGAGACGCCCGCCACCGAGAAAGCCGTGGCCGTGGGGGGATGGGCGTGGACCACCGCCTTGACGTCGGGCCGGACCCGGTAGACGGCCGCGTGCATGCCGAACTCGCTCGAGGGCTTGCGGCGCCCCTGGAGCGCGCGTCCTGCGAGGTCCACCACCACCAGGTCCTCGGGCGACAGGAAGCCCTTGCACATGCCGGAAGGGGTGGTGAGGAAGCGCTCGGCATCGATCCGGCAGCTCACGTTGCCATCGGCGGCGACAATCAGCCCCCGCTCGTACAGGCGGCGGCAGACGTCGATCAGGGCGTGACTCAGGATTTCGAGTTCGTCGGACATGCTTCCATTATAGGAGCTTCCAACCAAACCAGGCATGTGACCTCCGTTGGCCGCCCTAACCCCGCTTGCCTTCGAACGGGGGCGCGGGGTATAGACAGAGTGCCCCCGTTCCGTCTTGAGGAAAGCGTGAAGCCGAGCGTCCGTCTAGCCACCGAATCCGATTGGCCGCGCCTTGTGGCCCTCCTGGCGGCAGGCCATGGTGGCAACGGCTACCACGCAGCCGTCTACCAGCGCTGGCACGCCGAGTGGCCGCAAGTGCTCAATGAGTTCGAGGCCCTGCTCATCGTCGAGACCCCACGCGGGCTCGCGGGCTTCGCCGGAATCCAGCGCCACCCCATCCCTTACACGGCGGGCCTCTTTCGAGCCCTGGCGGATCACTTCCTCGCCCCTGACCTGGATCCGGGCGAGGCGATCGTCGCGTTGGTCGACGGCCTCGCGGAGTGGGCGCGCGAGCGGGGTTTTGCCCGGGTGACCCTCAACATGGAGCCCCAGGAGGCCGATTTGCTGACGGCCCTGGCGGAGGCGGGGGGCTTTCCCGAGCGGGTGGCCATGTTCACCAATCGCTTCCCCAACGAACCCCTGGATCCGACCATCCGCCCCATGCGCGACGAGGAGGCCGACCAGGTGGCCGCCATGGGCGCGGAAGTGGCCGCGTACCTCGCGACCTTACCCGGCTCCTTGCCCTCGCCCACGGGCGAGGCGCTGGTCGACCTGACCCGCGAGGGCTACAAGGAGTACGGGGAAACGCGGCCCCATGCCTTCTTCGTGGCCGAGCGCGAGGGACACCTGGTGGGCTTTGTCTTCGCCGTGGTCGAGCCCCCGGACGGGGGCCTCATCTACGACCTCTACGTCATGCCTGCATGGCGGCGCCAGGGAATTGCCCGAGCCCTCTACCGGCAGGCGGCAGGCTGGCTTGTGCAGCAGGGCGCCGAGTGGCTCACCCTGTCGGTCTACGCCCTGAACCGCCCCGCCTACGAAGCCTACGAGCAGTGGGGCTTCTTCCCGTTCTTTGTCGCCTGGGAGCGCAATCTCTGAAGTGCTCCTCTCGTCGCGGTTGCGTCGCCTGGGAGCGCAATCTCTGAGGGGACAACGGCTGATCTCGCCGAAAGTAACCCACGTCTTTTGGCGGATCCGCACGAGGTCTGATGAGGCGCGGGGCCCTATGATAATTGGTATGAACCGACCCCCTCGGCGGCGCCGCCGGGGGGGTCACCTTTTTGGGGGTGAGGCCCCTTGCTCCGGGGAAATAGATCCTTTAAACTCCTCTTAATATTTTCATAAAAGAGGAGTTTGAGAGATGCAACGCGCTCGTCTTGCCATCGCTGCCCTGGCCCTCGTCCTTGCCGGCTGTGCCGCCGCCCCTTCCATCACGGGGGCTGGGGGTGAAGCTTCCCGGATTTCGGGCCAGGCGATCGCAGGCGAGCACATCATCCGCCTCAAGGCCGGCGTCTCTCCCTCGGCCTACGCTCGCAAGCACGGCCTCCAGCTGGTCCAGGCCCTGGGCCTCGGGATGCATCTCTTCCGCGGCGAACGCGCCCTCTCGATCCTGGAGGCGGACCCCGAGGTGGTGTTCGCCGAGCCCAACCGCACCATCCAGCTGCCCGCGCTCAAGGCGCAGCCGGCGCCGAATCCCTCGACCCGCGCCGCCTCGCCCAACGACCCGCTCTTCCCCGCCCAGTACGCCCCGGTCATCACCGGCGCCGAGAAGGTGTGGCCCAAGCAGAAGGGCTCCGCCGAGGTGATCGTGGCGGTCATCGACTCGGGGATCGACGGCACCCATCCCGAGTTCGAGGGGCGTCTGTTGCCCGGCTACGACTTCAGCGAGAAGCAGGCCGTTGCCGGCGGTGACCGGGACGGCTACGGCCACGGGACCCACGTGGCGGGCGTCATCGGGGCGCGGCAGGACAACGGGGTGGGCGTGACGGGGATCGCCCCCGGCTGCAAGCTCTTGCCCGTGCGGATCTTCAACAACTCGGGCCACACGACCGACGGCGCTTCGACCGCGGCCATCATCTGGGCGGTGGACCACGGCGCCAAGGTCATCAACGCCAGCTGGGGCAGCCCCTCGGACAGCGAGGCGGGCCGCGCGGCCATCAAGTACGCCCAGGACAAGGACGTGGTCGTGGTGGCGGCCGTCGGCAACACCGGCAAGGAGTGGGACCCCAGCTACCCCGCGGCCTGGCCCGGGGTCGTGGCGGTGGCGGCGAGCAACGACCAGGACGGCTGGGCTTCGTTCTCGACCTGGGGGGACTGGATCACGCTGGCAGGACCCGGTGATGCCATCCTCTCGACCTATCCGCTCTCCAAGGGAAACGGCTACCGCATCATGTCGGGCACCTCGATGGCGGCCCCGGCCGTCTCGGCGGTGGCGGCCCTGGTGCGCAGCCAGCACCCCCAGCTCTCGCAGGCCCAGGTCATCGAGCGCCTCTACGCCACGGCCCGGGACACCGTCATGACGGGTAAGGACAAGTACGTGGGCCACGGCCGCGTCGACGCGCTGCGCGCGGTGCTCGACCCGCTCTAGACGGGATGAGCAAGGCCTCGGGCCTGGTCGGCTTCAGGGGGCTTTCGAAGGGATGCGGGCCCAGACGGGGCCCGCGGCGGTCGCCATCATCCCGAAGCGCTCGTAGAGGGCGCGTGACGAGAGGTTCGAGGCCTGGGTGGTGAGGCCCACGGCCTTGGCGCCTGCCAGGTGGGCGGTGGCGAGGGCGTCCGCCAGGAGGATCTTGCCCCAGCCCTGGTTCTGCCGGGCGGGATGCACCCCGATGGCCCCCAGGTGATACCGCTCGCCGAGCGGCTGGAGGATGGTGAAGCCGATCAGGCGTTCGCCCTGGCTCACGACGCGCACCATCGAGACTTCGAGGTGGACGGCCATTTCTTGCCGGCTGCGCTGGAAGGCGGCCGGGAAGGCGGCGCGATCGAGCGCCACCAGGGCCTCTAGATCGCGCGCCTCGGCCTGACGGACCGAGGGATGCTGCTCGAGCGCAGGCAGTGGGTCCAAGAGGTAGTACAGGAGCTCGTCGATGCGGGCGAAGCCGTGCGGTGCGAGGAGGTGCCCCTCGGTGCCCTTGGCGACGATCAAGGCGGACGGGGGCAGGTGCGCGGAGATGCGCGGCCACTCCCGGGCGATCGCGGCTTCGAGCCCATGGGCGTCTTGGCTGGCCTGATAGAGCTCGATCAGTTCCTCATGGGCTTCGAGCGGCACCAGCATGGCGTCGTCGCCCACGTAGGCGCGCTGGGGACGCGCCAGCACGTCCCGCTCCATCCAGGAGAGGGTGCGGCTGCCCGCCACACACCCTCCGTGGGGGAGGCGCCGCCAGCGCTCGGCGAAGGTCACGGACGCTTCCATGGCAACCCCAATACGAAGTCGATGATCTCGAGCGCCGTGCGCACGAGGCCCTTGCCTTTGACCTGGGTGACGAGCACCCGCTGGATCTCGATCCCATCGAGCCACGTGCCCCCGCAGCGGGGGCACACGTCGACCGCCGCCTGGCCGAGCTGGGCGGGACGGGCCCGCTTGAGCGCGACCCCGCAGGAGGGGCAGTCGGGGACGCTGGTGATCCGCACCGCGGGGATCTTGAGGGTGGCGTACTGGTCGGCGAAGTAGCTCACGGTGGGCGACTTGAGGAAGGCGGCGAGCTCGCCGCGCGCAAACCAGTGGCCCAGGCACGCCGGGCAGCGATCCACCGCGGTGGCGCCGAGGTAGGTGCCTTCGAGGTAGGCGTCGTCGCAGCGCAGGCAGTGCATCGATGGTCTCTAGTAGCCCGCGGCGGCGGTCCCTTCACCCGAGGCGATCGCCACCGAGGCGCTCGCTCCGATCCGGGTGGCGCCGGCCTCGACCATGGCCAGGGCGGTTTCGCGATCGCGGACGCCGCCCGAGGCCTTGACCCCCATGTCGGGGCCGACGGTCCGGCGCATGAGGGCCACGTCGTGGACGGTCGCACCACCGGTCGAGAAGCCGGTCGAGGTCTTGACGAAGTCCGCGCCCACAGCCTGGGCCAGGAGGCAGGCGGTGACCTTCTCGTCGTCGGTGAGCAGGCAGGTCTCGAGGATGACCTTGGTGATCACGCCTTCGGGGCAGGCGTCCACCACCGCGCGGATGTCCTGCTGGACCCGCTCGGGCTGGCCGCTCTTGAGGGCGCCGACGTTGAGGACCATGTCGATCTCGCTGGCCCCGTCCTTGATGGCCTGCGCGGTCTCGAAGGCCTTGACCTCGGGGGCCGAGGCGCCGAGGGGGAAGCCGACCACGGTGCAGACCTTGACCTCGGACCCTGCGAGCAGCTGGGCGGCGAGCGCCACGTTGGCGGGGTTGACGCAGACCGAGGCGAAGACGTGCTCGCGCGCTTCGGCGCAGAGCTTGCGGATGTCGGCCTCGGTGGCATCAGCCTTGAGCAGGGTGTGGTCGATCATGCGGGCAAGAGGGAGTTCCTCGCGGACCATGGCAGGCTCCTTGTGTCGATGAGGCCCGGGCAAGAGGTGGCCGTCGGCTTCGCATGCTAGCACATGCCCGGGCGCTTGCGCAGCGATCGCCGCACCTGCGAGGCCGTTTGAAGAGAATGCCTGCCCGAAGTCGCGCTTGATTTACAAGCGGAAGCCTTGCTCGATTGTCAGTACTTGTATAGGTATCGCCTCTGAAAGCAGGGGTATGGGTGGTTCGTTGCTTCAGGAATGCGTTGCGCTTCTCAGGGTCAAGGGGTCTTCAGGGCTACGGCCGAGCGCAATGTGCGAAATATTGGACAAAAATTCACTTGATCCACATATGTTCAATATAAAGATTAGGTTCACCTGCCTGAGGCAAGGGTAAGTTCAGCCTTGAGCCGAGCATTCAATTCCCCTGTACCTTCAGCTTTGCGGTTCGACAAGGTTCCAGGGCTCGCGGATGGCGTTATTGATTCACTCGACAGGAGGGGAGACGTGGTGCGTTTTTCGCGCGTATTCGCGCTGAGCCTCATGCTGGTCGGCTGCCACCTCCCTGCTGCGGTCAAGCAACCCGTGGCGCCGCCCACCGGCGAGCGCGCGAGCGCACTTGATGCCCAGCGGTCGCAGGCCGACTTAGCGGTCGATTCGAGCGTCAAGGGGGTCGCGGCCTTCCCGCAGCCGCTCGCCGCCCAGGCCGCCCCCGGCCACGTGCTCAACCAGGCGGTCGTCTTCCTGGTGGATCCGGACACCCGCCTGACGGTGACGGTCGGCAAGACCGACGCGGCGGGCAACTTCACCCTCGCGCTGAACGACTACGTCCCGGATCCGGCCAAGATCTACCTGCTCGAAGCCTACAAGGGACTTGCGGCCAACGCCGCGGGCGCAGACGCCGCGCGCCTGCGGACCTTCCTGAAGTGGACGGGCAGCTCGTGGCAGAGCATCACGCAGGGCGGAGTCGTCCTCACCCCCCTGACGACGGCCCTCGCCCTGATGAACAGCCTCAACCCCGCCGTCACCCGCACGAGCCTGCTCGATAAGGTCAACGGCAGCGGCGCGCTGACCAGCCCCCCCGCGGGCTACACGGCGCTCGAGGTCAACGGCCTCGCCGGGGCCATCCAGCGTTACCTGGCGGGTGATATCGATCCGGTGTCGAGCGTCTCGGGCCTCGCGCCGGCCGTGACGAGCCTGTCGCCCGCGAGCGCCGTGCCGCTCGCGGCGATCGCCATCAACGGGACGGGCTTCTCCCCGGTGGCGGGGGACAACGTCGTCACCTTCGGCGGTAACGTCGTGGGCGCGGTCTACATGGCAAGCCCCAAGCAGCTCATCGTCGTGGTCCCCCAGGGCGCGACGTCGGGCAACATCAAGGTCACGACCCGCTCCAAGGACAGCAACCTCGTCAACTTCGTCGTCACGGGCGGCCAGGGGCCGGCGGGCTTCGTCATCTCGGACCTCTCGCCCAGCATCGCCATGCCGGGCGAGACGATCAACATCCTCGGCGCGGGCTTCAGCCCGACGGCGGCCGAGAACGTGGTGACCTTCCAGCAGGGGGGCGGTGGCACCGTCACGGCCACCCCGACCCAGGCGGCGCCGCACAGCCTGATGGTGCAGGTCCCCGCGGGGGCCATCTCGGGCCCGGTTTCAGTCACGATCAACGGCAATACCACCAATCGCTTCTACTTCAACGCCATGACCCCCGTCATCACGGGGATCAGTCCCACTTCGGGTACCGTCGCCACCGCCGTCAAGCTCGACGGCCGCAGCTTCGGCTCTCAGGGCCTCCAGAGCGCCGTCCGTTTCAACGGGGCCGTCAACCAGGGCAGCATCGTCTCGTGGGGCACCAACCAGGTGGTGGTCAAGCCGCCGGCTCCTTCCTTGATCTCCAAGGTGAGCGGCCCGCTCTCCGCCGTGATGCTGACGGGCAGCGTGAGCCAGCCCTTCGGGAACTTCACGGCGAACGCCTCGGTGGTCGAGGGCTTCACGGGCGCGCCGGGGGCTGGGACCACCGCCTCCTGGACGGGCGGGATTCTGCAGGCGGGGGTTGCGGACACGGCCTTCACCCAGACCAACTTCAGCGCCAACACCAACACCGGCAACTTTGTCGCGAACGCCTCGGGCCTGACCGTCACCCCGGTCACGGGCACCTTCCCCATCGCGGTCAGCGGCTACCAGTACGATGCCGGCACCAGCTACTCGGCGAGGACCCAGCTCGGGGTGGACGACGCTTACTTCTTCGCGCCGGGCACCTCGGCCAAGAAGGTGCGCCGCTACAACCTCTACACCGGCGCCTTCGAGGACGAGACGGCCCTGAGCTACGGGGATGCGGTCATCTGGAACCCCAACAACGGCTACGCCTCGCTCGCCGCGAGCGCGTACCAGGCCTTCAAGCTCGGGACCACCTGGGGCGGGGCGGCCTTCACCACGCCGACCGATTCGAGTGCTACGAACCTGGCCAACTCCACCCACGCCATGTTCGCCACCGACGGCACCACCTACTACCACTACGACTGCGGCGCCGGCCACAAGGTGAGCCTCTTGAGCAGCGCGCTCGGCGATCTCGGATCCTGGCCCGGCGTGTCCTACGGCTGCGGCTCGGGTCCCGCCTCGGCGGCGGGCTTCACCGGCCTGAGCGAGGTCTTGACCAACCCGGGCAACGCCACCAACAGCATCACGACCCTCGATCGCGTCAACGGGAGCAGCTGGAGCAAGAATGCGGTGGCGCTGCCCTTCGCGCTCGACGGGACGGGGGTGAGCGGGGTCAATGTTCCGCTCATCGGCTCGAACGGCGTCCACCTCTTCGTCCTCGGGCGGAACCCGGGCTATAACGGCAACGCCATCAGCCTGTTCCGGTTCACCTACTCAGGCGGGGTCCTGACCCACCTGACCTCGGGGGGCAGCGCGACCTCGACCACGGCGGCGATCGCGTTGACCGCCAACTCGGTCTGGAACACGGTCACCTTCACCCGCAACGTCCCGGCGAACTCGAACTGCACCATCGACGTGCTGGACGGGACCTCGGGGGCGGTCCTGAAGAGCAACATCGCGAGCGGCGCGAGCATCGGGGACCTCACGGCGAGCTCCATCAAGCTCCGCGCGACCGTGAGCATGGGCGGCACCGGCACCGCCCCGACCGTAACCAACTGGTCGGTGACGACCCGCCGGGCCTACGCCGTCTCGCCGGCTTACGACAGCGGGACCAACTTCGCGACCTACCAGGCGCCGACCATCACCAGCAACGGGGCGGCAGTCACGCACTACACGATCACCTACTCCGACAGCGCCGATGGGATCGCCTGGGGGGCGGACGTCTCCAACTTCGCCACCTTGACCCGCCGCTACGTGCGCTTCAAGGTCAATCTCAAGCAGCCCACCACCCAGATCACCGGGATCGCCCTTCCCTACCAGTACTGAGGTGGCACGATGCGACACTTTCTCTTGATCTCGCTCCTTATGCTGCCTGGCTGCGCCGTGATGGCTCCCGAGCCGCCAAGCGCCCTGCCGCTTTTCGGCCAGGTTTCCTTCCCGACCGAGCGCAGCGCCCAGGCCGACCTCAACGACGTCGCCGTCTCGGCCACGGTTTCGCTGATCCGCGCGGACACCAACGAGACGGTCCACACCGCCCTGACGGACCAGAATCGCAAGTTCGTCTTCTCGTTCGTCAAGTGGCAGCCTACCGTGGACGCGCTCTACTACCTGGAAGCCCTCAAGGGCCTCGGCTCGAACCAGGCCGGCAACGCGGTGATCCGGATCAGGACCCTCGCGCAGTACACCGCCACCGGCTGGCGGAGCCTCGGGGCGAGCGGCAGCGGCGTCCAGCTGACGGCGGGCACCACGGCCGTGACGATCGTCGCAAGCCACCTGGGGCCCGCTCAGGTGCCGCCGCTCGGCCTGCTCGGCAAGATGACGATCGGCGTGCCCGATCCGAGTCTCGTTCCCACGACGCCCGACACCCTGGACCCCACGGGGACGGGCATCAGCAACGCGCAGTACCACGCCGTGTACGACCTGGTGGCGCGCGCCCTCGACCGGGACGCCGATCCCCTGGAGCGCGTCTCCTACAACGGTTCGACTTTCGCCATGAAGGCCTACGCCGTACCGGGGATCTCGGCCGTGGTGCCGTCGGCGGCGGCCATCGGGGCCACCGTGACCCTCCAGGGCAGCAACTTCGACGCGGTGCCTGCGAACAACACGGTCTTCTTCAACGGGGTGCCCGCCATTCCCGCCACGGGGAGCGCCACCCAGCTTGTCGTCACGGTGCCGGCGGGCGCCACCTCGGGTCCGGTCTCGGTCACCACCGGCGCCGGGCCGGCAGGGGTGACCCAGAACTTCTCGGTGATTCAGCCTCCTTCGGGCGTCCTCACCGCACTCTGAACCCGGCGACGGGAGGAGGGTCTACGATGCGTTTTCAGATGGTATGCGCGCTGAGTCTCGCGCTGACGGCTTGTCACCTCCCCTCGTCGACGACCCGGGGGCCCGAGGTGAGCGCCGCTCTTGGCCCCGGCGTCACCGCGCAGCCCGTGCGGCCGATCGCAGAAGCTGCGGTCGAAACGAGCATCAAGGGCTCGGTAACCTTCCCGCTCGGCGTTCGCGCGCAGGCCCTGCCCGCCGAGATGGTCGCGCACGCGGTCATTTCCCTGATCGACCCGGACAGCAACATGACGGTGGCGCTCGGCAAGACGGACGGCTCGGGCAACTTCACCCTCGCGCTGAACGCCTATCCCCCCGAGGTCGGCAAGGCCTACCTGCTCGAAGCCTTCAAGAGCTACGGGAGCGACGAGGCCGGCCAGGACGCCGCGCGCCTGCGGACCTTCTTGCGCTGGACGGGCAGCGCCTGGGAGAGCATCACCCAGGGCGGGGTCGCCATCAACGCCCTGACCACGGCCCTCGCCCTGATGAACAACCTCAACCCCGCCGTGACCGCTGCGAGCCTGATGGGCAAGGTGAGTGCCGCAGGGGCTCTCGTCAGTGCGCCTGCGGGCTACACGGCAGGTGAGGTCAACGCCCTGGCGGCCTCCATCCGCGACTACCTGGCGGGGAACATCGACCCGGTCTCGAGCGTGTCGGCCCTCGCCCCCGAGGTGACGGGCTGCACGCCGCCGAGTGCCGTGCCGCTCTCGGCGATCGCCGTGCGCGGGGCGGGCTTCTCGCCGGTGGCGGGCGACAACGTCGTGACCTTCGGCGGCGGCGTCACCGGGACGGTCTACATGGCCTCGCCCAAGGAGCTCATCGTGCTGGTGCCCCAAGGGGCGACCACGGGGAACCTCAAGGTGACGACCCGCTCCAAGGACAGCAACCTCGTGAACTTCGTCGTCATGGGCACTGGTGGCGCCGCGGGCCTCCAGATCGCCCGCCTTTCGCCGAGCAGCACCGTCACGGGCGACACCATCACGATCGTGGGGGCGGGCTTCAGCCCGACGCCCGCGAGCAACACCGTCACCTTCCAGAAGCTCGGCGGCGGCACCGTCACGGCCACCCCGACGACCGCGGACGCCACGAGCCTGTCGATCCAGGTGCCCGCCACGGCCACCTCGGGGCCCGTCTCGGTCACCGTCGGCGGCAAGACCACCAACCTCTTCTACTTCAGCGTCCTGACGCCCATCGTCTCGGCCTTCAGCCCGTCTTCGGGCACCACGGCCACCAGCGTGACGGTCGACGGCAGCGGCTTCGGGATCCAGGCAAACCAGAGCGCCGTCAAGTTCAACGGGGCCGTCGATCAAGGGAGCATCGTCTCGTGGGCGGCCAACCAGCTCGTGGTCAAGCCACCCGCCCCGTCGCTCGAGGCTCGGGTGAGCGGCCCGCTCGTCGTCTCGACCCTGATGGGGGAGATGAGCCAGCCCTTCGGCAACTTCACGGTGAGCACCTCGCTGGTCGAGGCCTTCGCCGGGGCAGGCGGCGCGGGCACGACCGCCTCCTGGACGGGCGGGGTGCTCCAGCCCAACAGCGCGGTGACGACCTTCACCCAGACCAACTTCAGCGCCAACAGCAACACCGGCAACTACGTCGCCAACGCCTCGGGCCTGACCATTAACCCGGTCGTGAGCGTCTTCCCCCTCGCGGTCGGGACCTACCAGTGCGACGCCGGCACCAGCTACTCGGCGAGGACCCAGCTCGGGGTGGACGGAACCTACTTCTTCGCGCCGGGCACGACGGCCAAGACCGCGCGGCGCTACAGCCTCTCGACCGGCGCCTTCGTGGATCAGACGACCCTGACCTACGGGGACGCGGTCATCTGGAGCCCCAATAACGGTTACGCCTCGATCGCCGCCAACGCCGATCGGGTCTTCAAGCTCGGGACCACCTGGGGCGGAGCGGGTTTCACCACGCCAACCGCCCAGAGCGTTTCCGCCCTCGCGGGCTCTACCCACTCCATGCTCGCCACCGACGGCACGACCTACTACCACTACAGCTGTTCCGAAAACCACAAGGTGTGCCTGTTGACCAGCGCGCTCGCGACCGCCTCGCCCTGGCCCGGTAGCGCTTACAGTTGCGGAGCGGGGCCCGCCTCGGCGGCGGGCTTCACCGGCGTCAGCGAGGTGCTGACCAACCAGGGCACCGCCACCCCCAGCACGGCGCTCGATCGCGTCAATTCGAGCGGGTGGAGCAAGAACGCGGTGGCCCTGCCCTTCACCCTCGACGGGACGGGCGTGACGGGGAGCAACGTTCCGCTGATCGGTTCGAACGGGACCGATCTCTTCATCCTGGGGCGCAACGCCGGCTACAACGCCAACGCCATCAGCCTGTTCAAGTTCAAGTACGCGGGCGGGGTTTTGACCCACTCGACCTCGGGGGGTAGCGCGGCCTCGACCACGGCGGCGATCGCGCTGCCTG
Organism: bacterium; assembly: GCA_017744355.1. Lineage (NCBI taxonomy): Bacteria > bacterium. The sequence continues at coordinate 233,956 of JAGIBK010000005.1, forward strand.
CCGGATCCGCCTGGAACACGGTCACCTTCACCCGCAACGTCCCGGCGAATTCGACCTGCACCATCGACGTGCTGGACGGGACCACGGGGACGGTCCTGAAGAGCAACATCGCGAGCGGCGTGAGCATCGGGGACCTCACGGCGAGCTCGCTCAAGCTCCGTGCCTCGATGAGCATGACCGGCACCGGCACCGCCCCGACCGTGACCAACTGGTCGGTGACGACCCGCCCCATCTACGCCGTTTCGCCGGCTTACGACAGCGGGACCAACTTCGCGACCTACCAGGCGCCGAGCCTCACCAGCACCGGCGCGGCCGGGACCGACTACACGATCACCTACTCCGACAGCGCCGACGGCGTCACCTGGGGGGCGGACGTTTCCAACTTCACCACCCTGACCCGTCGTTACGTGCGCTTCAAGGTCACCTTCAAGACGATGAGCACCCAGCTCACGCGCGTCACCTTCCCCTACCAGTATTGAGGCGTATCACCCATGGCACACCAATCCGGCAGATCCAACCGCCTCCTCGGCACGCTCCTGGTGCTCGCGCCCATGGCGCTCGCCCTGCCCGGCCTGGCGGGCTGCTCCGACGACCCGGAGACCCTCGGCCTCGTCGGGATCACCCCCGCGACGGCGACCCCCAAGCTTCAGGCAAAAGAGACGCCGACCCCCGATCCGTTGCCCAAATTGTCGCCGACCCCGACCGCGACGCCCTCTTTCGCGGCGACGGCGACGCCTTCGGCCACACCGACGGCTACTCCGTCCGCGACGCCGACGGCAACGCCCACGCAGAGCCCATCGCCCACCCCTTCCCCGACGCCCAGTCCGACTCCGACGGCATCCCCGAGCCCGACGCCGACGCCCGTCACGGTGAGCAACGTGGTGGTCTCCCCTAACGCGATGACGCTCTACGTGCCGGCTCCCGGCGGGACGAACGCACCGGGTTTCGTCTCGACGTACACCTTCAACGCGTCGATCCTCTTGAGCAACTTGACGACCTCGGGGGACGTCGTCTGGAGCAGCTCCGACGATAGTCGAGCGACCGTGAGCCAGGCCGGTCTCGTGACGGCCGTCGCCGAGGGGACCGTGACCATCACGGCGCGTGCCCGGACGGATGCCGGCAAGTTCGCCACGGCCACCGTCACCATTCTGTCGAAGGGCAAGGTGCAGATCATTGTTCGCTAGGAGAGGCACGATGCCGGTTGTATTCAAGCGTCTTTCCGCCGCGGTGGGCCTCGGGCTCTTGGTCTCGCTGACGGCCTGTCACGCGCAGGCTCCCGTCTTGAGCGGGCCGGCCGAAAGGGTGGAGGCGCCCGTCGTGGCCGGTCATCAAGCGCACGGTAGCGTCTCGTTGCGGGTCCTGTGGCCGGTGCGCGCCGCCTATCGCACCCAGGCGATCCCCGCCAACGCGAACTCGATCGTGCTCGAGGTCCTGAGCGAGGACGGCGCCAAGCTCCTCGCGCGGGGCGTGGTGGAACGGCCCCCTGGCGGCGCGCTCGTATCGGAAGCCACGCTCGATGAGGTCCCCGCCGCAAGCAACCTGCTGGTGAGAGTCACGGCCTACCTGGACGAGAAGCCGGGGCTCGGCTCGCCGGTGCTCGCCCTGGGCACCGCGCGGGTGAACGTGCTGCCGAGCAGCGTTTCGGTGATCGAGATCGAGCTGACGGCCCTGAACGGCCCCATCATCACGAGCATGCCGGCCAACTCGGGGCCCAATACCTTCATCCTCGTCTCGGGCAGCAACTTCGACAGCGACACGCCGGTGAGCGTCACCTTCGGCGGGGTGCCCTCGCCCCAGATCCTGGGGGGCGGGAGCGGAGCACCCTTGCAGGTGCTGGTCCCCGAGAACGCGCTCGACGGCCCCCTGGTCGTCACGGCCAACGGGGTCGCCGGGGCCGGCGCGTTTCCCTTCCGGATCATCCGCAAGCTCGCCCTGTCCCCCGATAGCGCCCCGGTGAGCGTGGGGGTGCCGGTTTCGTTGAACGCGGTCTTCGCGCTCAGCGCGAAGACCGCCTCGGGCGACGCCATCCCCAATCCGGTCGTGACGTCATGGTCTTGCGGCTACGTCGTCCAGCCCGGCGGGGTCGAGGACAAGGAAAATCCGCTGCCGGCCTTGCCGAGCGTCACGGCCGACGGCGTTCTGACCGCGAGCCAGGCGGGGACCTTCCGGGTCTCGGCCTGGGCGGGCTCGGTGGAGGCCACCGCCGATATCGTGGTGAACTGACGCGCCGGTCGCTGTCGCGACTCGGTAGGCTTTTCGATTCATGGGGTATGCAAGGATTTGAAAGGCTCCCTCGCTTGAGGTGACCAAAATCCCGCTGGTACGCGCGCGCGGCAGAAAGGGGCAAGGGCATGAGCAACACGAGCATCACCTCGGGCGGCATCACCGCCATCATCGCGGAGGCGGTCATCGGTCGCAAGACCGAGGAGATGGAGCCCGTTGCCAAGCCCATCGAGGCCATTACCGCCGACACCATCGAGGACCGCTCCGGCGCCACTCAGGACGTCCAGGAGTTCAAGCCGGGTGGCGAGGCGAGCGAGCTCGACCTGGGGGGCTTCCGCGAATTCGGGAAGGCGGCGGGCGGCAACGATGATCTGCTGCCGAAGGATCTCCTGAAGGGCCTCGACCCGGAGCTGCTCGCCCAGATCTACCGTAAGCGTGATGCTGCGCTCAAGGGCGAGGTCGATACCTCGCCGATCACCGCCAAGGGAGCGAGCGCCAAGGCCCAGCTCAGCACCGGTGTCGACGGGCAGCCCATCAACACCTGGAGCCAGGCGGGCGCCAAGGCCATGGAGCTTGCCAAGGAGCTGATGGCGACGGGCAAGTACGACGGTCCGACCATCAACCTCGGCGACCACAACGCCTTCATGAACTTCGCCAACAACGAAGCCAATCGCGGCTGGGGCCTCCAGGCGGCGGCCATCCACAGCAACGAGTACGCCAACGGCAACGAGACCGTCAGCAAGGCGGCCCTCCTCGAGGCCTGGGATATGGTCGTCGGCGAGGCCAAGGCGAACGGCAAGGAGCTCTGCGACCCTTTGGTGTTCGACCTCAACGAGGACGGGGACACCGACGCGACGGTGGACCAGCGGGGCATCAACGTGGACGGTTCCACCGCCACCAAGTGGGCCGAGAAGGGCGACGGCGTGCTCGCCATGGGCGACACCCCCATCGCCACCACCGACTCGAAGGGCGTCAAGCACAAGGACGCTTACGAGACCCTCAAGGCCGAGGCTCAGTACGCGGGCATCGACATCAGCAAGGGCTACCTCGACGCCAGCGACATCAAGACCCTCGAAAGCAAGGGCCTCACCATGCTGGTCTCCAACGGTGACGGCACCAACCAGCACATGAAGCCTTCCGAGCTCGGCATCACCAAGATGAGCCTCGGGGGCAAGGCCGTCGACAAGAAGGACGCGGCGGGCAACAGCATCACCACCGAGGGCTCCTTCGAGCGCAACGGCAAGTCGGGGCTCGTCAACGACATGTGGCTGAAAACCCTCTAGCCTTCTCAGGTCTTCAAACGAAGAGGCCCGCCGACGATCGGCGGGCCTCTTCGTTTGCTTGCAGTGCGCTCAGTTGGCCGAAACCCGCCGGTGGGCGGCGTTGTAGACTTCCTTCATGCGGCGCTTGGAGATGTGGGTGTAGAGCTGGGTGGTCGAGATGTCGGCGTGGCCGAGCATCTCCTGCACCGAGCGCAGGTCCGCCCCGTTCTCGATCAGGTGGGTCGCAAAGGAGTGACGCAGGGTGTGCGGGGTGATCTCCTTGGTGATCCCGGCGCCCTGGGCGGCTTCCTTGACGACCTTCCAGATGCCCTGGCGCGTCAGGCGGCGACCGGCGTAGTTGAGGAACAGGGCGCGCTCCGGGCTGCGGCCCTTGAGCTTGGGCCGCACGTCCTCCATGTAGGCGCCGAGCGCCTTGATGGCGGCCTGGTTGATGGGCACCAGGCGCTCCTTGGAGCCCTTGCCGAAGCAGCGGACGTAGCCGGTCGTCAGGTTCACGTCCTGCACGTTGACCCGGGTCAGCTCGCTGACGCGCAGGCCGCCGGCGTACAGCAGCTCGAGGATGGCGCGATCGCGCAGGTCGGTGGGGTGCTCGACCAGGCGGGTGATCTCGCTCTGGTTGAGGACCTTGGGCAGGTAGCGCGCGGTCTTGGGGCGCTCGACCTCGATGCTCGGGTCGCGCTCGATCAAATGCTCGCGGACCAGGAATTGGTAGAAGCTCTTGAGAGCGGCGATCTTGCGGGCGATGGAGCTCGAAGCGAGCCCGCGCTCGCGCAGCTCCTTGGTGAAGCCCGTGATGGTCATGCGGGTGGTCTGGCTCCAGCCGTCGATGCCGTGCGCCTTGAGGAAGTCCATGTACTGGCGGAGATCGTTGTGGTAGGCCGACAGGGTGTGCTCCGAGAGACCCCGTTCGACTGATAGGAAGTCGATGAACTCCGAGACGTGCTGGTGCATGGCGATGGTTCTCCGGGCGGGGGCCTCCGCGCGCACAGCGAAACGGCCTTCGCCGAGGGCGAAGCGCTGGATCGGGCCGTGGCGACGATCGCGGGGACCCGCGGCCGCTCCCCTATTGGGTTGACGCGGCCTTGGGGGTGTGTGGGGTATAGTAAAACCGGCGTGCCGAAAGTTCCGTGCTTTGGGTCACGCGATCGCGTGACCAGCCGCGGGCGCTGCTTTGGGTCACGCCAGGATGCGCCGAGGAAAGGGGGTGAGGCTGAGTGTCGGACGAAAAAACAGAATCAGCCACAGACCATAAACGCCAGGAAGCGCGAAAATCGGGTAACGTCCTCAAGAGTCAGGACGTGATCGTCGGCATCCTCCTCTTCGGCCTCGCCTACAGCATCAACTTCGCCGGCCAGAACGCCTTCAAGTATCTCTACGGTTTCTTCGTCGAGACCTACGAGCAGCTCTACCTCTTCACCGACTACGACCTCAAGGGGGTCCTGGGCATCCTGCTCAAGGCCTGCCTCATCATCATCCTCTGCAGCGCGCCGCTGGTCGCGATCGCCTTCTTCCTCACCTGGATCGGCAACCTTCTTCAAGTGGGCGTGCTCCTGACCCTCAAGCCCCTCAACCCCACCGAGGGCTTCAAGAAGATCAACCCCATCAAGGGGGTCAAGAACATGTTCTCGATGAAGAAGGTCATCGAGCTGGTCAAGAGCATCCTCAAGATCATCATCATCGGGTGGATGACCTACGGCATCGTCAAGGACGCCCTGGGCCAGATCCTCCTGACCTCCGGGATGGCGGTCCCCGCCTCCATGGCCTTGCTGGGCTCCTTGGTCCTGGCCATCTTCCAGAAGGTCGCCCTCGCCATGATCGCCTTGATGATCCTGGACTACGGCCTGCAGAAGTGGCAGTACGAGAAGTCGCTCAAGATGTCCAAGCAGGAGCAGAAGGACGAGTACAAGAAGCTGGAAGGCGACCCCCACGTGAAGGGCCGCATCCGCCAGAAGCAGATGGAGATGGCCATGAACGCCGGGCGCGGCTCGGTCTCCGAGGCGGACGTGGTGATCACCAACCCCACCCACTACGCGGTGGCCATCGAGTACAAGCCGAAGAAGGGCCAGAAGGCCCCCATGGTGCTCGCCAAGGGCAAGAACGCCTACGCCCTCGAGATCCGCCGGATCGCCGAGGAGAACTTCATCCTGATCGTGGAAGACCCGCCCCTGGCGCGCATGCTCTACGCCCAGGTCGAGGTCGAGCAGCCGATCCCGCCCGAGCTGTTCCAGGCGGTCGCCAAGATCATCGCGCTCTTGTACAAGGGGCGCCGTCGGCCCCAGGCCCAGCAGCCGGTGCTCACCGAGATTCCGAGCATGGCCCCGCCTGCCGACGTGCAGGCGCAGCTGGAGGCTCCGAGCGAAGAAATCCCCCCGCCCCAGCAGGGGGCAGGGGGAACGGAGGCTTAGCCGCCCAGCGAGAGGCGGCCGGTGCCGCGCGGCACCGAGGTCTGCTGGGGCGGCGGGAAGAGCCGCCACAGCATCTCGTCGTCCTTGAAGACCTCGTAGAAGTTGCAGATGGGGTAGACCTTGCCCTGGAGCTTGCTCAGCCCAAGCCCGTCCAGCGCGTAGCCCGCCGCATAGGGGTCGAGCCCTGTTAACCCGGCGAGCTTGGTCTCGGCGAGGGTCAGGGTGCTCAGGGCATCGTCGAACTGGTGCAGGGCGATCTCGGAGCGGCGCAAGAGATCGGGCTTGGCTCCGAGGCGCTGGGCGAGATTCTCGATCATGGCGCGATCGCCTGCCGCCTGTCGCGCGGGAGGGGCGGGCTTCTTGGCGCCGAAGCCCAGCTTCTTGGGAGGTGGCGGCGCGGCGGGCTTCTTGAGGTGCTCCACGGCGCTCTTGAGGATGCCGATCCGCGGCTCGAACTGCTCGAGGATCGTGCGGCACATGGCGAGCTGCTGCTCGGCGTCCGTGATCTGCTGCGCCACCGACTCGGGACCCGCTGCGAGCGGGCGAGTGCCCTTGCTCGTCAGGGGCTGGGTGGCGCTACGTACGAACTGGTCCGAGTAACCCGGCCCCCCGAAGGGAGCGCTGCCCGGTTTCTTGGCCGAAGAATGGAAGGCGTCCATGCAGGGGTCCTCCTGTCCATGGAATTCCCGCTTCTGGCGCGTTCGTAACACATAAGGGTCGACGAAGGCTGAATGATGCGTCTTTGTTCAATTTGTCAGTAAGTGTTGAGGTTTGACCCTCAAGATTGTGGCATACCGTATGTGGTGAATGATGGCCGTGCACGCACTCTAGCTTTCTTGGGGGCCTCAACTCCAGCAGAGACTTGCGGTTCGCCTTTGCGATGCCCGCTTTGCCATGGCCCCTCGCCACTCGATTTCTTGCGATCGCTCCGAGAAAGGTGACAAGGATGTCGCGCTTGAGCTTCCGGAAGGGGCTTCCCCTTCTCCTGATGCTGGTGCTCCTCATCGGCTGCCGCTATCCGTTCGGGATGGCCACCTCGCCGACCGCGAAGCCGCCCGAGGCGCAAGCGGAGCAGTTGCGGCCCCTGGAAGGCCGCGTCTCGTTCGAGCCGAGAGCGGCTCAGGCCGACCTGAAAGACGTTGCCAAGGCCGCGACGGTCTCGCTGATTGATACGACCACCAACGTCACGGTGGCCGCCGCCGTGACGAGCGCGAACGGCCAGTTCTCATTGGTCTTCCCGAGGACCTTCCGGCCCGATCCCGCCGTGGCGTACTACGTGGAGGCGATCAAGGGTCTCAACAGCAACCGACCCGGCAGCAACACGGCGAGAATCCGCACCATCGTCAAGTACCGCCAAGGGGACTGGACCTCCTTGACCGTGGGCAAAGTCGGCGTGACGCCGCACACCACGGCGATCGCGATCGGCGCCGCGCTCCGCCTGGGCACCGACCGTCCCGTGGACTTCGACGCCCTGCTCGGGAAGCTGAGCGGCGCGACCTACGAGCCGGTCACCAACCTCTCGCAGGCGGATCTCGACGCCATCCTCGCCCTCGTCGAGCAGGGCCTGCTCGCCGATCGGGACCCGGTTTCGAAGGTGGGGCTCAACCTCTCGACCGGCGCGTGGGTCGAAGTGGCGCCGTCGCTCGCCATCACTGGCATGAGCCCGACCTCCGCCACGGTCGGCACCCTCGTCACCGTGAACGGTAAGGGCTTCGATCCCACCCCCGCCAACAACGTCCTGCGCTTCAACGGCGCCCCCGCGAACGCCCAGTCGGTCTCGGACGGCACCCTCAGGGTCGAGGTGCCGCTGGGGGCGACCTCGGGCCAGACGACGCTCCAGGTGGGCGAGCTGATCGCGCTCGGCCCCATCTTCAACGTCCAGCTCGTGGTGAGCGGGTACGCGCCGATCTCGGGCAGCCCCGGCACCAGCGTCACCTTCACGGGCTCGGGCTTCGACGCCTCGATTCCCTTCAACAACACCGTCACCTTCGACGGCGTGAGCGCCACCATCACCCAGGTGACTCACACGAGTATCACGGCCACGGTGCCGACCGGGGCCCTGAGCGGACCGGTCGTCGTGACGGTATCGGGTGTCAGCCTGAGTCCCGGCTCCTTCAGGGTGCCGGTGGTCATCTCCAGCATGGTGCCGCTCTCCGGCGTGTCAGGCACGAGCGTCACCCTCACGGGGTCGGGTTTCAGCCCAGCGCTCGCGGGCAACGTCGTCAGCTTCAACGGCAAGCTCGCCACGATCGCCACCGCGAGCCCGACGGTCATCGGCGTGACGGTGCCGGCTGCCGTCACGACCGGGCCCGTGACCGTCACGGTCGCCGGCGAGGTCGGGACGACGAGCCCCCAGAACTTCGTGGTCGCCTCGGGCCTGAAGGGCAGCGCGACGATCCAGACCCTCGCGGGCACCACCCTGCCGCCTGCCGGACGTGCCGCCACCAACTGGGGCATCACCGCCGGGTGGGTCGCTTCCGACGCGGCGGGGAACCTCTACACGAATCACGGCAGCAAGGTCTACAAGATCGCGACGAACGGCGTGATCACCCACGTGGCGGGAACGGACACGGCCGGTTTCTCGGGAGACGACGGGCCGGCGACCAGCGCGCAGCTCAACAGCCCTCAGGGCGGTGCGGTGGATAGCGCCGGGAACCTGTACATCGCCGACTATTCCAACCACCGCATCCGGAAGGTGACTCCCGGTGGGATCATCACCACCGTCGCCGGGAACGGCAGCGCGGGCTACACGGGGGATGGCGGGGCCGCCGTCACGACGTCGCTCAACAATCCGCGCCGCATCGCGATCGATTCCTCCAACAACCTGTACATCGCGGACACCTCCAACTACCGCATCCGGAAGGTGACCCCCGGTGGGATCATCTCGACCATCGCCGGAAACGGCAGCTCCGGCTCCTCGGGTGACGGCGGATCGGCCACCGCCGCCCAGATCGGCAGCATCTACGGGGTCGCGGTGGACGGCGCCAAGAACGTCTACCTCGCGGACTACGGTAATTGGCGCATCCGGAAGGTGACCTCTGGCGGCATCATCTCCACCTTCGCGGGCACCGGCTCTCCCGGCGCCTCGAGCGATGGCGGGGCGGCGGCCAGCAGCACGCTTTACTACGTCTATGACATTACGGCGGACACCACGGGCAACGTTTACATCGCGGACAGCAATGGCAGTCACCGGATCCGCCTGGTGAACACCTCGGGGATCATCTCGACCATCGCAGGCAACGGCTCGCCGGGGTATTCCGGTGACGGAGGCGCGGCGACCAGCGCCCGGATCAATTATGCGGGGGGCGTTGCGATCGACAGCACCGGGAACGTGTACATCGCGGACACCGACAGCTGCCGCATCCGCAAGGTCACCAAGGCCACGGGCGTTATCACCACGCTGGCGGGCATCACCACGAGCTCTTTCTCGGGGGATGCCGGGACGGCGCTCACCGCCCAGCTGGCCAGCCCTCAGGGGGTCGCGGTCGACTCCTCCAACAACGTCTACATCGCCGATACGAGTAACCACCGCGTCCGGATGGTGAACACCTCGGGCACCATCACCACCTACGCTGGCGGCGTTTACAACGCCAACTACGTGACCACCAGCGGCTACGCTGGTGACGGTGGGGCCGCATCCGCCGCCCAGCTCAGCAGCCCCCAGGGGATCACCCTGGACGGCAGCGGGAACGTGTACATCGCGGACTCCGGCAACCACCGCATCCGAATGGTGACCAAGGCCACGGGTATCATGACCACCGTGGCGGGCGACGGCAATGCCGCCTATACCGGCGATGGCCTCGCGGCGACCGCCACGTCGCTCAAGAGCCCGCGAGGCATCGCGGTGGACTCCTCTGGGAACATCTACATCGCGGACACCGGCAACCACCGTATCCGCAAGGTGACCAAGAGCACGGGGAAGATCTCCACCCTGGCGGGGACGGGTGGGGCCGGCTACTCGGGGGATGATGGCCCGGCGGTCAGCGCCCAGCTCAACAACCCCTACGACGTCGCGGTGGATGCCGCCGGGAACGTGTTCATCGCGGATACCAGCAACAGCCGGATCCGGAAGGTGACCCCTGGCGGCACCATCACCACCGTGGCGGGCGGCGGCACCAGCGGTGACGGAGCGATGGCGATCGCCGCCTCTCTTTCGAGCCCTCGGGCCATCGTCCTGGATACCGCGGGGAACCTGTACGTTTCGACGAGCAGTTCCGTTCGGAAGGTCGATACCTCGGGGACCATCTCGACCATCGTCGGCGGGACGAGCGGCTTCGCGGGGGATGCAGGCGCGGCCTCCGAGGCTCGTCTGAGCAGTCCGTACGGCCTCTTCGTCAACGGCGCGGGGACGATCCTCCACATCGCGGACACCAGCAACCACCGCATCCGGAAGGTGCAGTGATGCGGCGCTTTCCTAGAACCATCGCGGTGTTGGCCGTGACCCTGCTGCCGCTCTTCGGGGGGTGCACCCTGGACGAGGAGTCCGATCTGCCGCTGCTGGGGGGTGCGCCCGGTGGCGGGCAAGGCGCGCAGAACGGCGGGATCGAGGGCGGCATCCAGGATTCGCACGCGGCGAGTCCGAGCGCGACGCCCAGTGCGACCCCGTCGCCGAGGCCCGCAAGCCCGCAGCCGTCGCCAACTTCCAAGCCCACGGCCAAGCCTGAGGTCGCCATCACCGCGCTCGAAGTCTCGGCCATGCACGTCGTCCTGTTCCCGCGGCCCGTGGCCGAGGAGATGGGTCTCGGTTTCGAGACCGAGTGCCGACTGACGGGCTTCGCCGTGCGGGGCGATCGCTTCCTGGCGCCCGTTCAATGGCTCGATCGCTCGGTGGGGCAGCTGAGCGTGGAAGCCTCGGGCCGGATTGCGACCACGCACCTGACCCGGCCCGGGCTCTACATGGTGCGCTGCCAATCGGTGGACGACCCCAGCGTCTACAAGGACGTGGCCGTCGAAGTCCGCGCGACCAGCGAGTTGGGAGTGGTGATCCAGTGAGAATTGAAAGGTTCATGCGGCGCAGTCTCGTCGCGCTCGCAGCGTGTAGCGTCCTGCTCGGGTGTCGCACCGTCGTGCCGGCGGCCTCGCCGTCATCCCCGGGGCGCGGAGCCGCCATGGAAGTGGCGGTCCGCTGGCCCCTGCGCACCACCCAGGTCATCCCCCTCAGCGCCGAGACAATCTGGCTGCGGGTCGAGAAGGACGGCGAGGTCTTGCAGGACGTCTTGATCCCGCGCCCCGAGGAGGGGACCGAAAGCCTCGTCGCCACTTCGAGCTTTTTCATGGACGCGGTGACGGGTCTTCAGGTCTTCGCCGCCGCTTTTCAGGCGGGGCAGGCCACCGCGGACGTGCCCATCGCCTCCGACATGGTGGCGGGCGTCGATCTGTACCCGAACCAGCGCACGGTGGTGACGCTCGACTTGAAACCGGCCGTCAAGCCGCTCGTCTCGTCCTTTTCCCCGAGCAACGGCGGCCCCGGCGCGCCCGTGGTCGTGCGCGGCGCCTTCGGTGCGAGCGGTTACTACCAGCTGGCCATCGGCCAGACCAGGCGTAGCGGCTCGCTCGATTCGGACGGCAACCTGGTCGCGAGCGTCCCGGCCGGGGCGCTCACGGGTCCCCTCTCGGTTCTCGCCGACGGGGTCCCGTCTGCCGAAGCCGGGACCTTCCGGGTCCTCTCCGCCTTGGCGCTCGCGCCGTTCTCTGCGAAGCTCAAGCCGGGCCAGCAACTGACCTTCGCTGCGGCGGCCCTCGATACCAAGGGGGTGGCCGTCTCCTCGCCCGCCATCACGCGCTGGGAACTCCTCGACCCGGAGAAATTCAGCTTGCCTGGCTCGCCCGAGAGCGACATCGGCACCCTCACCCCTGAGGGTGCCTTCACGGCCACATCGCCCGGCGTCGCCTGGATCTACGCCTGGTCGGGCTACCTCTTCGCCACCGCGTCGGTGACGGTCGAATAATCACCCGAAGTCGCCCCGCTCCCCGCGCCATTCATCGTTTTTTCATGATCGCCGCCTATCATGCGGCGACGTAAGGAACGCAGCGACCGATATCGGTCGCGATGAACAGGCACGACCGGAGGGTGTATGCGGCTTACGATTGGCAAGAAATTGACCGGTGGGTTCCTGGCGGTTTCGTTCATCGCATTGTTGGTCGGGGGCTTCTCCATCTCGCAGCTGAACGCCCTGAACGGGGCGACGCGCGAGATGGCGGACAACTGGCTTCCTGCGTCGATCACCGTGGGCAAGATCGACACCTACGCCTCGGACTTGCAGCGCCTGGTCTTGCGCAACATGATCCACCGCAGCCTCACGGACAAGCGTAACGACGAGCAAGAGATCGAGACGGTCCGCTCGAAGCTCGAGGCGCAGATGGACCGCTACGCGCCCACCATCACCTCCGAGGCGGAGCGCAAGGTCTTCGAGAAGATGAAGGATGCCTACCGCGACTACTGGCAGGGGATCCCCTCGCTGTTGGCCATGAGCCGCGCCGGGCGGGCTGACGAGGCCTATCAGGACTACAACCAGCGCGTGAACCCCCGCTACGCTCAGATCAAGACGACCATGGACGAACTGCTCGCCGTCAACGTCAAGGGCGGGGCGGCTGCGGCCGAGCAGTCCAAGCAGACCTACTCGCGGGCCTTCGGCCTGAGCATCACCGCCAACATCCTGCTCGTCTTCGCCTCGCTCGCTCTGGGTGCCTTCCTCGCCCGCCGCATCACCCGGAGCCTGGGCGCCATCTCGCAAGGGGCCGAGGCCATCGCGGGCGGCGATCTCGGGGTCAGGGTGCGCGTTTCGAGCAACGACGAGCTGGGGGACATGGCCCGGACCTTCGAGCGGATGACCGAGAGCCTTCGCCGGATCGTCGGAGAAGTGCGCCAGGTCGCCGGCAGCGTGGCGGCAGGCAGCGAACAGATCGGCTCCGGGACCGAGGAGCTCGCGCGCTCGGCCCAGGCCCAGGCCGCATCCGCCGAGCAAACGTCGAGCTCCATGGAGGAGATGGCCGCGAGCATCCAGCAGGTCTCGGGCAACGCCCAGGAGCTCGCCCGCAACGTGGCCGACACTTCGGCCTCCATCGAGGAGATGAGCCAGAGCATCCAACAGGTCGCCGGCAACGCCGACACCCTGTCGGCGGTCGTCACCCAGACCTCGGCCTCGATCGAGCAGATGGCCCAGAGCATCCAGCAGGTGGCCGGCAACGTCGAGGAGGCCAACGACGCGACCAAGCGCGCCGGAGCCGTGGCCGAGGGCGGTGCAAAGGCCGTTGAGCAGACCATCGACGGCATGGGGCGCATCGACGGCGCCATGCGCCAGGTCGTCACGGTCATCGACGGGCTCGGTAAGCGCTCGGCCGAGATCGGGGCGATCATCGCGGTGATCGACGACATCGCCGACCAGACGAATCTCCTGGCGCTCAACGCGGCGATCGAGGCAGCCCGGGCGGGTGAACACGGCCGGGGCTTCGCGGTCGTGGCCGACGAGGTCCGCAAGCTCGCCGAGCGCTCGGCCAAGGCCACCGGCGAGATCGCAAGCCTCATCAAGGCGGTTCAGCAAGAGACGAACCATGCGGTCGCCTCCACCCGTCAGGGCGAAGAGGCTCTCGTGGCGGGCACCCAGCTGGCCCGGAGCGCCGGTGAGGCCCTGCGCTCGATCGTGGACTCGGTTTCGCAGGTCAGCCTGCTCATGGACCAGATCGCCCAGTCGAGCCGCGAGCAATCGAGCGCTGCCGGCCAGATCACCGGGGCGGTGGAGCACATGAGCACCCTGACCCAGCAGACCAACCAGGCGACCCGTGAGCAGGCCAAGGCATCCCAGCAGATCCTCGCGGCCGTCGCGGCCATGAACCTCATGACCCAGGAGGTGAGCACGGCGACCGTCGAGCAGCGCAAGGGCGGCGATCAGGTGCTCCTGGCCGTCGAGAACATCAGCCGCTCCACCCAGGAGGCCGCGAGCGCGACCAGCCAGATCTCGCAGTCGGCGGACGATCTCCGCGCACAAGCCCACAAGCTGCTGGAAGCCATCGCCTTCTTCAAGGACTCCGCAGCCCCGAACAACCCCGATGCGTCGCTGACGGTGGCACGGGCGCCCCAGCTCCTCGCCGGCAACCGCTATTAGCGGCAAAGCCCCCATCCTCGCCTCGGATCAGGTGCGCCGTTCGCCTTGTCGGGCGGCGCAATCCGTGTTACAACTGGGTTAAATCTCGATCAAGTTGACCTCGGATCCGCAAGGCGAGTCGCTCCGGCTTCGATAGCTGGAAGAGAGGGGGGCGATTTGAAGGGGATTGAGGCCGCTTACGGCTTTGCCGGTGCTCTCTTGGGGGGCACCGCGCTCGGGTATCTGGTCGACCGTTGGCTTGGCGTGGCCCCTTGGGGTCTGCTCACGGGCGCGGTGCTCGGGTTCGCGACCGGTCTCTACGCGCTGTACGTGGCCCTGATGCGGCAGGACGGGAAATGACGCTTTCGCGCTTGCAAACGACCCTGACCGCTCAAATGGCTCTCGCGGGCCTGGCGTCCGCCCTCGTCGGCTGGATCGTCCGCGCGCCCGAGTGGGGACTTTCGGCCGCGCTCGGCTTTTGGGCCAACGCGGCCTATTTCTGGCTCCTGCGCGTGCAGGTGGACCGGATGGTCGGCCGCGAACGGCGCCCCGGGCTCCTGATGACCATGGTCTCGGTGCTCGGGCGTCAGGTGGTTTGTCTTTTGGCCTTCATGGTCGCCTTCCTGCTCTGGGGAAGCGCCTGGTGGCTTTGTCTCGGGGCGATCGTGCTCGGCCGCAACTGGGCCATGATCGTCAATCACACGCAGGGGACGCTCAAGAGCGAAGCCTGCTGAGGAGGACTCGGGTTTGTCACAAGCATTCTTGCTGGCTGAAGCGGAGAGCGCCGAGCATGGCGCTCACGCGGCCGAGCACGGCGCTGCGGCCTCGCACGCCGAGGGCCACGGCACCAGCCACACCGCCGAACTGAGCATCATCCCCGACCACTGGAAGATGGAGACTCCCTACGGCGTGGTCCACGCGGACACCGTCCTCTCCACCGTCTTCGCCATGGCGATCGCCCTGATCGCCTTCGGGCTTCTGGGCCGCTCGGTCGCCATGCGCCCGGCGGACGTCAAGGTCAAGCGCGCGAGCGCCATCGAGCAGATCCTGGGCTTCATCCAGAAGATCCTCGACGACTTCGTCGGCAAGGGCTCGAGCCAGTACCTCTGGTACATCGGCTCGCTCTTCATCTTCATCCTGGTGGCCAACTGGCTGTCCCTGCTGCCCTGGGCGGCGTGGCAGCTCTCGGGCCTCGGCAACAGCCTGGCTGCGGCGCTCCACATCAACGCGCCCCACGGCCTGGTCTACCACGCCCCTACCGCGGACCTCAACACCACCGTGGCCCTGGCTCTGTTGAGCCTCGCCATGTACTGGGTGGCCGGCATCGCCAAGAACGGCATCGGCGGCTTCCTGGGTCACCACTGGTTCGCCAAGCCCTTCATCCTGTTCCCGCTGCGCATGCTCGAGGACATCACCCGTCCCGTTTCGCTCGCGCTGCGACTGTTCGCGAACATCCTGGCCGGCCACATCGTGGGCACGGTGCTCCTCGGGATGGCGCTGGTCGGCGCTGCCGCCCTGCTGCCCCTCGAGATGTTCGTCGGGGCCATCCAGGCCTTCATCTTTGCGACCCTCTCCGCCTCCTACATCGGCGGGGCCGTCCAAGAGCATCACTAGTACTAGTGTTCTAGTCGGTTATCCTACCACTCGACCTCGTTCCGAATCTGAAAGGAGATTCCCCCACCATGGCTATTGATCCTACGACCGTCACCGCGATGGCTTCGCTCGGCGGCTTCGCTGCCCTCGGCGCCGGCTTCGCTATCGGCGTCGGCATGTTCGGTCCCGCGCTCGGCGAAGGCAACCTCTTCGGCAAGACGATCGAAGGCATCGCCCGTAACCCCGAGGCCCAGGGCCGCCTCCAGGGCACCATGTTCATCACCTTCGCCCTGCTCGAAGTTCTCGCGCTGTTCGCGTTCGTTATCTCGATCATGCTCGTGACCCAGATCGCGACCCCGATGGCCACCCAGCTCCTCGAGATCGCCAAGACCTCGATGTAAGCTCGCCTCGCCGGAGAGGGCTGATGCCCTCTCCGGCGACGCTTCCCTTTTATCCAGCTCACAGAACAGGAGTCATCCTCGATGTTGGAGTTCAACCTGACCCTGTGGATCCAGATGGCATTGTTTCTGGTGTTCGCCGGGCTCATGAACGCCGTCTTCTTCCGCCCGGTCACCAAGGTCCTCGAGGAGCGTCGCGCCTACGTCGCCTCCAAGCACGCCCAGGCCAAGGACGACCTCAAGACCATCCAGAACCTGCAGGAAGACTACGAGGCCCGTCTCAAGGCGGCTCGCCTCGAGGCTCAGGAAGCCGTCTCGACCGCCGTCAACGAGGCCGAGCGCAAGCGTCAGGCCAGCATGGCCGCGGTCAAGAGCGAAGTCGAGCAGCAAATCGCCGGCGCCCGTGAAGCGATCCGCACCGAGCGCGATCAGGCCCTCTCGAGCCTGACGGGCGACGTGAATCAACTCGCCGCGCAGATCGCGCGCAAGGTGGGCGCTGAGCCCGCCGTCGTCAGCGGAGGAGCCGAGGCGTGATCCTGCAAATCATCTTTTCTGTCGTCAACTTCCTGCTGATCGTCTTCTTGCTCTACAAGGTCGGCGGTCCCAAGGTCTCCCAGCTCCTGCGTGCCAAGCACGAGGAGAACCGCCTCGCCCTCGAGGCCGCCGAGACCGCCCAGGCCGAGGCCGCCAAGGAGCTCGCGAGCTACCGCGATCGCCTCGCCAACGTGGACGCCGAGCTCGCCGAGATCGTGAGCAAGGCCAAGCAGGTGGCCACCCAGGCCGCCAGCGACATTCACCAGAACACCGAGGCCGACGCGGCGCGCCTCAAGCAGCATGCCGAGAGCGAGATCGCTCGCGAGAAGGCCAACGCCCAGCTCGCCATCCGCCAGGAGATCATGCGCCAGGCCGTCGCCGCCGCCGAGGCCGAGATGCGTCGCAGCATGAACGCCGACACCCAGCGCAAGCTGGTGGCGACCTTCATTGAGAAAGTGGGAGACGGTTCATGCGCAATCAAGCTGTAGCCCAGCGTTACGCCGAGGCCCTGTTCCAGGTCGCTTCGGCCCAGGGCAATCTCGACAAGGTCGACGCGGAGCTTGCGGGTCTCGCCCAGGTTCTCTCCGAGAACAAGGAGCTCGTGAACTTCCTCTCGAGCCCCATCGTCGAAGCCTCGGACAAGAAGCAGGTCGTCACCCAGCTCTTCACGGGCAAGGTCGACCCCATGGTCTTCAACACCATGCTTCTGATGCTCGACAAGAAGCGCGGTGAGGCCCTCTCGGCTCTGCACGAGGCCTTCCGCACCCTGTTCAACGACTATCGCAAGCGCACCAAGGTGCGCGTCGTCAGCGCCCTGCCCATGGACGAGCAGGAGATGGCCGGGATCAAGCAGCAGCTCGCCAAGGCGACCTCGCGCGAGATCGAGATGGAAGTCGCCGTCGACCCCGAGATCATCGGTGGGCTGGTCGTCTCCATCGGTGACCAGGTCATCGACAGCAGCCTGAAGGGTCGTCTGGAATCACTGGCCCGTACCTTGGCCTAAGCTTACGCGTTCGAAAGAGGAGCACGCCATGATTGGCATTCGTCACGATGAGATCACCGCTGTCCTGCGGCAGCAGATTGAGAAATACCAGACCGAGATGACGGTCACCAACACCGGGACCGTCCTCGAAGTGGGCGACGGCATCGCCCGCATCCACGGCCTCGAGAAGGCCATGGCCGGCGAGCTTCTCGACTTCGGCAACGACGTCACGGGCATGGTCTTCAACCTCGAAGAAGACAACGTGGGCGCCGTTATTCTCGGCGACTACAAGAAGATCAAGGAAGGCGACGTCGTCAAGGCCACCGGCCGCATCGCTTCGGTGCCCGTCGGTGACGCCCTCTTGGGCCGCGTCGTCAACGCCATCGGCATGCCGATCGACGGCAAGGGTCCCATCCAGACCGACAAGTTCCGTCCGGTCGAAGGCCAGGCCCCCGGCATCATCGCCCGTAAGTCGGTCCACGAGCCGATGCAGACCGGCATCATGGGCGTCGACGCGATGATCCCCGTCGGCCGCGGCCAGCGCGAGCTGATCATCGGCGACCGTCAGACCGGTAAGACCGCGATCGCCCTCGACACGATCATCAACCAGAAGGGCAAGGACGTCGTCTGCATCTACGTCGCGGTCGGCCAGAAGGCCTCGACCGTGGCCCGCGTCGTCAAGGCGCTCGAAGACGCCGACGCCATGAGCTACTCGATCGTCGTCGCCGCGACCGCCGAAGAGGTCGCCCCCCTGCAGTTCATCGCCCCCTTCGCGGGTGCTGCGATGGGCGAGGAGTTCATGTACAACGGCAAGCACGTCTTGATCGTGTACGACGACCTCACCAAGCAGGCCTGGGCCTACCGCGAGATGTCGCTGCTGCTCCGTCGTCCGCCCGGCCGCGAAGCCTACCCCGGCGACGTGTTCTACCTCCACAGCCGTCTGCTCGAGCGCGGCGCGAAGCTGTCCGACGAGATGGGCGCCGGTTCCATGACCGCCCTCCCCATCATCGAGACCCAGGCGGGCGACGTGTCGGCCTACATCCCGACCAACGTCATCTCGATCACCGACGGCCAGATCTTCCTCGAGTCCGACCTCTTCAACGCCGGCTTCCGCCCCGCGGTCAACGTCGGTATCTCGGTCAGCCGCGTCGGCGGTTCGGCCCAGACCAAGGCCATGAAGTCGGTCGCCGGTAAGATCAAGGGCGAGCTCGCCCAGTACCGTGAGCTGGCGGCGTTCGCGCAGTTCGCCTCGGACCTGGACAAGGTCACCCTGGCCCAGCTGTCGCGCGGTCAGCGCCTCATGGAGATCATGAAGCAGCCCCAGTACAGCCCCCTGTCGGTCGGCCAGCAGGTCATGGTCATCTACATGGGCACCCAGGGCATGCTCGACGACGTCGAGGTCAAGGACGTGCTCCGCTTCAAGAACGAGTTCCTGGCCTACGCCAAGAACAACCTCGGTGCGATGCTCGACGAGGTCAGCACCAAGGGTCAGTTCTCCGACGACCAGAAGAAGCAGATCGACGAGGCCGTCAAGACCTTCAAGTCGACCCTCTTCACCGCCAAGAAGTAGGAAGGACCCCTCATGCCGCTTAACGCAAAAGAAATCCGGCGGCGGATCAAGGGCTTCGCGAGCACCCGGCAGATCACCAAGGCCATGGAAATGGTCGCGGCGGCCAAGGTCCGCCGCGCCCAGGCCCGGGTCACCGCTGCCCGGCCCTACGCCGAAGGCATCAAGGGCATGTTCGCCGCGGTCACCGCTCAGGTGCCCGCCGGCGACATCGAGGCCAAGCTGCTCGAGCGCCGCGAGATCAAGAACGTCGCCGTGGTCGTCGTGACCTCGGACAAGGGCCTGTCCGGCGCTTACAACTCCAACGTCCTGCGCGCGGCGGTCAACCGCCTGCGCGAGTGGCGCGAGAAGGGGATCGAGCCCAAGCTGATCATCATCGGCACCAAGGGCGTCGGCTTCTTCAAGCACTCCAACTTCGAGGTGCTGTCGCGCTACACCAACCTCCCCCAGATCCCGACCTTCACCGAGGCCACGGTCATCTGCGAGGAGATCGCCAAGCTCTACACGGACGAAGCCGTGGACAAGGTGGAGCTCGTCTACACCCAGTTCCACTCCATGCTTCGCTACACCCCCGAGGTCCTGGACCTACTGCCCGCGACCCTGCCCGAAACCGGCGCGGTCAAGTCTCAGCAGACTGACTACATCTTCGAGCCTTCCGCTGGCGCCATGATCGAGGAACTGATTCCCAAGTACCTCGAAACCGTGGTCTTCCAGTCCCTCTTGGAGAGCACCACGTCTCAGCTGGCCAGCCAGATGGCCGCCATGAGCTCGGCCACCAAGAATGCGGGTGAGATGATCGACCAGCTGACGATCGTCCTGAACAAGGCGCGTCAGGGTGCGATCACCCAGGAAATCCTCGAGGTCGTCGGCGGCGCCGAGGCGTTGAACGCATAAAGGAGAGAGATTCACACATGACTGCTACGGCAACGAAAGGCAACCTGGGCGAAGTGACCCAGGTCATCGGGCCCGTGATCGACGTCTTCTTCGCCGATCACCTGCCTGCCATCTACAACGCCTTGAACATCGAAGGCACCACGGACTCGGGCGTCAAGGTCAGCCTCGTCGCTGAGGTCCAGCAGCACCTCGGCGACAACCGCGTCCGCGCGGTCGCCATGAGCTCGACCGACGGTCTGACCCGCGGCATGAAGGTCCTCGACACCGGCGCCCCCATCTCGGTGCCCGTCGGTGACCTGACCAAGGGCCGCATCTTCAACGTCCTCGGCCAGCCCGTCGACGAGAAGCCCGCGCCCGAAGGCGCCCCCATGTGGTCCATCCACCGCTCGGCCCCCAAGCTGGTCGATATGGAAGTGACCCCCCAGGTCCTCGAGACCGGCATCAAGGTCGTCGACCTGCTGGCCCCCTACCTCAAGGGCGGTAAGATCGGTCTGTTCGGCGGCGCCGGCGTCGGCAAGACGGTCATCATCCAGGAGCTGATCAACAACATCGCCAAGTTCCACTCGGGCGTGTCGGTGTTCGGCGGCGTGGGCGAGCGCACCCGCGAGGGCAACGACCTCTACCACGAAATGACCGACTCGGGCGTTATCAAGAACACCTGCCTGGTCTACGGTCAGATGAACGAGCCGCCCGGTGCGCGTATGCGCGTCGGCCTGACGGCGCTGACCATGGCCGAGTACTTCCGTGACGAGCAGAAGCAGGACGTGCTGCTGTTCATCGACAACATCTTCCGCTTCACCCAGGCGGGTTCGGAAGTGTCGGCGCTGCTGGGCCGTATGCCCTCGGCGGTCGGCTACCAGCCCACCCTCGCCACCGAGATGGGCGGCCTCCAGGAGCGCATCGCGTCGACCAAGGACGGTTCGATCACCTCGATCCAGGCGATCTACGTGCCCGCGGACGACTACACCGACCCGGCTCCGGCCACCGCGTTCCTTCACCTGGACGCCACCACCAACCTGAACCGCGCCCTGACCGAGATCGGCATCTACCCCGCGGTGGATCCCCTGGCCTCGACCTCGCGCGCGCTCGATCCCGGCGTCGTCGGCGAAGAGCACTACGCCGTCGCCCGTGAAGTCCAGCGCATCCTCCAGAAGTACAAGGAGCTGCAGGACATCATCGCGATCCTGGGTATGGAAGAGCTCTCGGCCGAGGACAAGATCACGGTCGGCCGTGCCCGCCGTCTCCAGCGCTTCCTCTCGCAGCCCTTCTTCGTCGCGGAAGTCTTCACCGGCAGCCCCGGCAAGTACGTCAAGCTCGCGGACACCATCCGCAGCTTCAAGGAAGTCTGCGAAGGCAAGCACGACGACCTCCCCGAGCAGGCCTTCTACATGGTCGGCTCGATCGAGGAAGCGGTCGAGAAGGCCAAGCAGCTCCAGGCGAAGGGCTAAACTATGCCGTTCAAGCTTGAAGTCATCTCGCCCGATCGGGTGGTCTTCGCCGAGGACGTCGACTTCATCGCGGTGCGCGGCGTCGAAGGGGAGCTGGGCATCCTGCCCAGCCACACCCCCCTCTTCACCAAGCTCAACGTGGACCTCCTGACGGTCCACCAGGGCGACAAGCGTGAAGTGGTGGCGGTGATGGGCGGCTTCCTGGACGTCCAGCCCGAGAAGGTCACCATCCTCACGGACGCCGCCGAGCGCGCCAGCGAGATCGACGCCATCCGGGCCCGTCAGGCCAAGGAGCGCGCCGAGATCCAGGCCGGCAAGGTCAAGGACGTCGAGGCGGAGGCTGCCCTCCACCGCGCCGTCATCCGTCTGAAGGCCGTCGATCTGATCGGCGCCGCGCGGGTGATGCGGTAACGCCTCAATTAAATACAGCCCCCACTGCTCGTCATGAGAGGTTCGACCCTTGAAGACTCATAAGCGCAAGTTGGCGGCGATGATTGGCACGGCTCTGCTCCTTTCGGGGCAGGGCTTTGCCGTTCAAGCCGCTCCCGAATCGGTCGAGCTGACGCTGCTCGGCACCACCGACGTGCACGGCCACGTCTACCCCACCACCTACTACACGGACAAGGACGAGGCCCTGGGTCTCGCCAAGGTCCACACCCTGATCAAGCAGTACCGCGCCAAGAACCCTCACACCCTCCTGGTGGACTCGGGCGACATGCTGCAGGGCTCGCCCCTGCCCTACGTCCAGGCCAAGGTCCACAACGACCGCGGCCCCAACCCCATGATCCAGGCGATGAACGCCATGAAGTACGACGTCTTCGGCGTCGGCAACCACGAGTTCAACTTCGGGATCCCGCACCTCAAGCAGGCCGAGAAGGAGGCGCAGTTCCCCTTCGTCAGCTGCAACATCTACTACACCGGCACCGACAAGACCCTCTTCAAGCCCTACGTCATCAAGGAAGTGGCCGGGGTCAAGGTCGGGATCCTCGGCTTCACCCCCCCCGGCATCGTGCTGTGGGACAAGGACAACATCAAGGGCACGCTCGAGGCCCGGGACCTGATCGTCTCGGCCAAGCGCTGGGTGCCCGAGATCAAGGCCAAGGGCGCCGACATTGTGCTCGCCATCCCGCACGCGGGTCTCGGCGGCAGCTACGTGCCGGCCTACACCGGCTACTCGCCCAGCTCGGGCCTGCCCCCCGAGAACGTGGCCATCGAGCTGGCCAAGCAGGTCCCCGGCCTCGACCTGATCTTCGCCGGCCACTCCCACCAGGACGTGCCCAGCGAGGTCGTCAACGGCGTCGCCATCGCGCAGGCCTCCCTGTGGGGCAAGCGCCTGGTGGTGGGCGACGTGAAGCTCACCAAGCATGACGGCCGCTGGCAGGTCGTCTCCAAGGCCACCACGACCCTCGGGGTGGACGGCGTGACGCCCGACCCGGAGGTGCTCGAAGCCACCAAGGTCGCCCACGATGCGACCGTCAAGTACGTTCACTCGCCGATCGCGCGGACCAATTCCGAGTGGTCGGCCAAGGAGAGCGTCATCAAGGACACGCCGATCCTGGACCTCATCAACGAGGTGCAGCGCAAGGCGACCGGCGCCCAGCTCGCCTCGGCGGCCTCGTTCAACCTGGACGCGGTGCTCGCCAAGGGCAACATCACCATCGCGGACATCGCGGGGCTCTACCCCTACGAGAACAACATGGTGGCGATCAAGCTGAACGGCAAGAAGCTGAAGCAGTACCTGGAGTTCTCGGCCCACTACTACCTGCCGTTCGATGGCGGCCCGGTGAAGATCAACCCCGAGGTCCGGACCTACAACTACGACATGGTCTCGGGCGTCGACTACAAGATCGACCTGAGCAAGCCTCTCGGCAGCCGGATCGTGGGCCTGTCCTACAAGGGCAAGCCGGTCAAGGACAACCAGGAGTTCACCATGGCCCTCAACTCCTACCGTCACAGCGGCGGCGGGGGCTACGAGATGCTCAAGGACTGCCCGGTCGTCTACGATCGTCAGGAGAGCATCCGCGAGCTGATCATCGACTACCTCAAGACCAAGAAGACCATCCAGCCCAAGGATGTCTTCAAAGCCAACTGGGAACTGCTGCCGGCTGCGGCCGCGAAGCTGCCTTAAGCGAATCGAACCGATAAAAGAGAGGCTGTTTCAGCATGCTGAAACAGCCTCTCTTTTTATGTTTTTGATTAAATAACGACACTTTCATAAAAACATTGAGACGTGGAGCGCAATAGGCAAAAATGCCTAAAGTTCATGAATTTTCAGAAAAATAAGCATTTTTTGGGAATAGGAGGAGCAAGCGTTCCGGTTTATGGAGCGCGCGCATCGCGAGTCGCGTCTTGAACAAGGAGCTGCCCATGAAAGCAACATGGTTAAGCCGAACCCTCACGATTGGACTTTCCGCTGGTATTCTCACCGCTTTTGCCGACCAGAGCTCCGCGACCAACTACACGGACCTGCCGAGGCCCGGAGAGGTGGTTTCGGGCAACAGTCGCACCGTCACCACTCATCAGACGACGAGAGGCACGCAAAACGGCGTGCGCGGCAGCTGGGTCACGGTCACCCAGCAGTCCTTCAAGAAGAGCTACCCCTCCTGGGTGACGGAGGAGGCCTACAACGACGCGGTTCGAAACGCCGCCGGCGGCGACGTGAGCGGCCTGAACGACAACGACTGGCGCCGCGTCATGGAGTGGTGGCCGAACTCCATCTCCTCGGCCTGGAAGAGCGAGATGGGCTCGAACTGGGCCTCCCCCGGTAACGCCCACCAGCGCACCATCGATCCGCTGGTCCTCGACCTGAACGGCAACGGCGAGATCGACGTCACGGGCAAGAGCGCCGCCAAGTTCCGAGCCAAGGAGAACATGACCTTCGTCGCGCAAGGCTCGGTCATGTTCGACCTCAAGGGCACCGGCAAGCCCATCCGGACCGAATGGATCAAGCAGGGTGACGGCTTTCTGGTCGATAACCGCAACAACCGGGCGGTAGAGATCGTCAAGCAGGGCAAGGATCTGAGCATCGTGAACCTGTTCGGCGACGATGGGGGCCACCTGAGCGGCTTCCGGAAGCTCGCCTACCTCTTCGACCCCAACGGCAAGGTCGCTTCCACGGACAACCCCCTCTCGATCAACCTGGGCGTCCTCAAGGGCAAGACCCTCGACGACATGCTCGTCTGGATCGACGACGGCGACGGCAAGGCGACCGTCAAGGAGCTTCACACCCTCTCTTCGCTGGGCATTACCGAGATCAAGCTGCCCTCGCGCGTCGTTCAGAACCAGCAGGGCGAGTACCTGGAGCGTGCGACCTTCACCCGCAAGGGCAAGGTGTTCAACATCCAGGAAGTCTGGTTCGCGAACCAGGACGAGGAGTAGGCATTCGAGAGTGGGGAGAAAAACGCCATGAGAAAGCATCATTTCGGTAAGGTGTTGCTCGCCCTGGTGGGTGCGGCGACCGTCGTCCTGCCGGCCGGCCCCGCGCTGGCCAACTGGCAGCTGACGGGGACCAGCAGCAACACGTACTTCGTGCCCGACGTCTATCAAGGCCGCAAGCTGGCGAATTCCGCGGTCGATACCCGCTACGTGCCCGCCGGCACCCAGCGCTTCGACGGTGCCAAGCAACTGGTCTCGAAGACCCCCCGCGAAGTCAGGACCGACCTCAAGAATCCCTCGAAGGAGCGCCTCGACAACGGCATCTACGAGGTTTACAAGCTGGTAAAGTTCGACCTGTGGAATGACGCCCAGTACCAGACCCCCTGGACCCTCTACAACATGAAGCAGAAGCAGTCCCAGACCACCAACTTCTTCGTCTTCGAGTGGCGGGACCAGATCAGCGGGGCGATCATCCGCGACAACGACCCCAACTTCGAGGTGGGCCCCTGGACCAACATCGGCAGCACCGAGAAGGACACGGTCGCAGCCACCGGGGCGGACCTCTGGCCTCAACTGGTGAAGGAGGACTTCCGGAGCGAGAACCGGGACGTCATGCTCGCCCGCGTGCCCCTCTCGCTGGCCTCGAACGAGGCGGCGAAGGCCAAGAGCGCGACTTTCCTCTCGGATAGCGGCAGCGGCGGCAACGCCACCGCGGTTTCCGGCTCGCAGAAGCGCGTGACCTTCAAGGCGGACGAGGCCATCGTCTCGGAAACCAAGAAGGAAACCACGGGCGGGTCCGGCGGCATCGGGAGCGACAACCTGATCGGGGGCGTCGGCACGGGTGTCGGCGGCTCCACCACCGGCAACGGTAACGCCAACGGTACCGGTAATGGCAATGCTACCCCGGCGCCAAGCCCGACTCCGACCCCTGCTCCGGTCGTCAGCACCGACAAGGGCTTCGCGATGGAGGACTGGTACGGCACCTGGCAGAGCAAGGGCAAGTCCGGAAACGGCTACGACTACCAGATCGTCATCAAGAAGTACAGCAACAAGACCTTCCAGTACAACTTCGACAGCTGGTTCAACGCGGACAAGTTCGATCGGATGCCTGCGACGAGCTTCTCGTACAACGGCGCCTTCACGAGCGACAAGAAGGAGCAGTACAAGGACAGCGACGGCTGGCTCAACTGCGAGCTGAAGCTGGAGCGTGACAAGAGCGGCAAGCTCAAGCTGAAGGGCAAGGTCACGATCTACGAGACCGACCTCCTCGGCTTCAAGACCAAGAACAAGAAGACCTACGACGTCGAGCTGACCAAGTAGGCTACCGCCAAAGCAGGAGGGCCCCCCATCGATGGGGGGCCCTCCTGCTTTGTAGCCCTCAGAGGGTGCTCATCGAATTTTTTGAGCGCTTGACTGCTTTTGGGTTGCTTGGGTATATAGATATTTAGGCAAGCATCTAAATGATGGAGGTGTGCGAATGCCCCTTTCCGAGGTCTTCAAGGCTCTGGCCGATCCGACCCGTCGCCAGATTCTCGACCGTCTCAAGCACGGTCCGCTCTCGGCGGGCGAGATTGCGGAAGGGTTCGCCATGTCCAAGCCGTCGGTCTCGCACCACCTGGCCCTGCTCAAGGGAGCGGGCCTCATCGAGAGCGAGAAGAACGGCCAGTTCGTCATCTACGCGCTCAATCTCTCGGTGTTCGAGGAGGTGGCGGCGATGATGTTCGACCTCTTCTCGGTGGAGCCCGCCAAGCATCCTGCCCCCGACGTCAAAGGAGCCGCCCATGAAGCTTGATTGGCGCGCCCTGGCCCTTCCTCTCTCGTTGCTCGCCTTCAACCTGGTGATCGGGCTGGGGGCGCTCCTCTCGGGACGCTTGCCGGATCCTGCCCCCAGCGGCTGGTGGCAGGGCGAGCCTGTCGCCTTCGCGCCCGCCTGGATGGTGGCGCTGCGGGTTCCCGGCTTCATGCTCGTGGCGATGCTGATGATGGGCGTCGGCCTGCGCTGGGACCCGGTGCTTGTCGCCGATGCGCGCAAGCGTCAAGGAGCCTGGGGGCCGATCCTGAATCTGGTGCTCGCGGTCGCGTCGCTGACCAATCTTAAGTTGCTCTCAATGTTGGCGAACGGTCAGGTCAATCTCAGGCTTTCAATCTGGGACTGCGTTGCCCTGGGGGTGCTCTTCATCGGGATGGGCAACTTCATCGCCAAGAGCGGAAGCAACGGCTTCTGGGCTTTCCGGACGCCCTGGACCTCGCGCAGCGAGAAGGTCTACCGCGAGACCCAGCGGTTGGCCGGGTGGCTTCTGGTGGCCTGGGGCCTGCTCTCGATCTTCGGCTCGCCGTGGCTGATGAGGCTCTCGAACGAGCTGCTGGGGGGCCTCTTCGTGGCCTTCCTCGTGTTCGACTGGCTCGTGGCCATGGGCTTCTCGTTCTGGCTTGATCGGCAAGAGCGCGCCCGGTGCGCGTCGTGACGAAAGGATCCACCTTGAGATTCCTGACGCTGGCCTGGCGCAACCTGACGCGCAAACGCCGTCAGACCTTCCAGAATGCCTTCGGCCTGGTGGTCGGGCTTGGCCTCTCCTTTTTGATGATCAGCTACATGGAGGGGATGATGCTCGGCATCGTCGAGCAGGTGAGCAAGACTCAGTCCGCCCACCTCAAGATCCAGGCCAAGGGCTATCAGGAAAGCTCGCGGGCCCTGCCCCTCGACCTGTCGGTGGCGCACGACCCGCAGCTTTTGGCCTCGCTGGCCGAGCGTCCCGAGGTCGAGGCCGTCGCGCCACGCCTGCGCTTCGGGGGGATGGTGAAGAGCGGGGCGCGCTCGTTCAGCATCATGGGCAAGGGCATCGTGCCCGAGCAGGAGCAGGCCATGGACCAGCTGCGTCTCAAGGACGTGGTGGGCCGCCTGCCCACCGCCGCCTCCGAGATCCTGCTCGGCCAGAAGCTCGCCGAGGACCTCAAGACGCGGGTGGGTCGTACCGTCACGGTGGTGGTCAACGACGCCGAGGGGCGCCTGCGGATCAAGGACTACCGGGTGGTAGGGACCTTCCGTAGCGGGGTCGGGAGCCTGGACGGGAGCGTCGCGTGCTTCGAGCTGGCCGACGCGCAGGCCCTGCTCGGGCTGCCGGGGCGCGTCAGCGAGATCGGCGTCATGCTGCACCACAAGGAGGAAGTCGCCGCCCTCGCCGAGACCCTCAAGGCACAGCTTGCATCCGAGGGCTCCCTGGAGGTGCTCACATGGGAGGAGCTCAACGAGGAGCTGCTCGCGCCGCTGCGCCGGATGCAGCACCTTCCCAAGGCCGTGGCCGTCTTCACCCTCTTGAGCCTCATCCCTTCCATCATGAACACCCTGGTCATGAGCGTGTCCGAGCGCTTCCGCGAGATCGGCGCCCTGCGGGCCATGGGGATGCACGTCCACGAGGTGATCGGCCTCTTCTTGGCCGAGGGCTTCTTCCTCGGTTTGCTCGGTAGCGGTATGGGGGGCCTGTTGGGCGGTGGGATTACCTACCTGCTCTCGGTGAAGGGGATCCCGAACCCCAGCTTTGGCCTGGGTGGGCCGATGGGCAACATCGCCACTCTGCACCCGACCTTCAACCCCAGCCTGCTTGCGACCTTCTTCGTCTCGGGCCTCGCGGCCTCCATCGTGGCCTACTACTTCCCCGCCCGCATGGCGGCGAGGCTCGACCCCATCAAGGCCCTGCGCTCGAACTAGCCTGAGCTTCCAGGAGGCACCGCATGTCGCACGTCGTCGAACTCGAACACATCACCAAGACCTATGCCATGGGGACCGGCACCGTCACGGCCCTCGACGACCTCTCGCTCACCATCGATGCGGGCGAGTTCGTCGCGCTGGTCGGCAGCTCGGGTAGCGGCAAGAGCACGCTCCTGAACCTCATGGGCGGCCTCGACCGCCCTACCTCAGGCACCTTGCGCCTGGCGGGGCGTGACGTGGGCAAGCTCAAGGAGCAGGAGCTGACGGCCTTTCGTCGGCAGCACCTGGGCTTCGTGTTCCAGAATTTCAACCTGATCCCCATGCTCAGCGCCTGGGAGAATGTCGCCTTCCCACTCGATCTGCGCGGGGTCCCGAGCGCGCAGGTCAAGCGCCAGGCCCTGGAGATGCTCGATCGGGTGGGGCTTGCGGGGCAGGCGAATCATCGCCCGGACGAGCTCTCGGGCGGCCAGCAGCAGCGGGTGGCGATCGCCCGGGCCCTGGTGGCCAGGCCGCAGCTGGTGCTCGCCGATGAGCCGACGGCCAACCTGGACTCGAAGACCGGTGCTGAGCTCGTCGCCCTCATGCGCCAGCTCAACGAGGCGGAGGGCACCACCTTCGTCTTCGCCACCCACGACCCCGGGGTCGTCACGCAGGCCAAGCGGGTGATCCGCATCCTGGACGGGCGGCTGGCGCTCGAGCCCGCGCACGCATAGCAAGGAGGCGTCGAGATGGGATTCCTGATTGTGGTGTTCGGGCTGGTGGGGGGCTTCTTCGGAATCACCTGGCTGACGGACAAGCTCGGCTGGACGACGCTCTACCAGAAGCGCGACGCCTCGGGCAGCGGCACCATGGGCGCGGCGTTGCTCGGGGTCGAGCACCTCTTCGCCGACGAGCACAAGCGAGCGGCCATCGTCTACCGCAAGGACGAGCAGAAGCAGGTGCGCCGACAGGAGGCCGGGGAGCCGCCCGACCTTGAAGTTTGATTGCGATCTGCGCTGGGAATGAGACAGCGCTTGCGGGTGGCGCCTAGACTGGAGGCTTCCCGCACGCGAGAGGAGAGTCCCCTTCCCATGTTTCAGGCCCTCACGCGGTTCGTTCCGCTCTTCCAGCTGATCCTGGCGACCGTCTTCTGGGGCGGCGTCTTCAGCACCGGCAAGCTCCTCGCGCCGCACCTGCCCCCCTTCACCGTCACCTTCGCCCGCTACGGCTTCGCCGCCCTGGTCCTGCTGCCGCTCGCATGGCGCGAGTTCCGCGCGGTCCGGCGCGAGGACGTGCCCATGCTGATCATGGTCGGCCTCTTCAGCAGCACCCTCTTCAATGCCTGCCTCTTCGTCGGTCTGCGCTTCGCGCCCGCCGGGGACGCGGTCCTCGCGCCGGCGGCTTCGCCCCTCATCGTCGCGATCATCACGGCCCTCTTCATGGGGGTCCGGCACGGGCGGGCCAAGCTCGCGGCCCTCGCGCTCTCGGCCTTGGGGGTGGCGCTGCTCTTCTTCGCCTCGGCAGGGGATCAGGGCGGCGGCCGTCTCTTCGGCGATGCGATGATCCTGCTGACCAGCGCCTTCTGGAGCTGCTACCTGGTCCTGTCGGGGCGCTTCACGGGTCGCTACTCGCCGCGCCTGCTCTCTGCGGTGACGGCGCTCGCGGGTACGCTTTCGAGCCTGCCCTTCGCGGCCTGGGAGGGCGGCTTCTCCAAGTTCGCGACCTTGCCGCCCTCGGGCTGGGCGGTCGTCGCTTACCTCTCCATGCTCGGCACGGTGGCAGCCTTCCTGCTCTGGAGCCGGGGTGTGCAGCAGGTGGGGGCCGCGCGGGCCTCGCTGTTCATGAACCTGATCCCCGTCTGGATCCTGCTCGGGGCGGTGGGCTTCCTCCACGAGCGCTTGCTGCCCCTGCAGTGGGCCGGGATGGCCGCCCTGCTCGCGGGCCTGTTCGGGGCGAACCTCGCCGAGCGGTACCAGCGCGCGCGCGCGGTGCCGGTCGTCTCGCCCTTGGCGCCTGCTCAGCCCGAGAAGACGCGCGTCTAATCCCCTTTCAAGCATCACGCCCCGGATCGAAAGCGATCCGGGGCGTGATGCTTGAAGCCGGAAAGGGCTTACTTGCCGCCTTCCTTGAGGATCCAGTCGACCATGGCGTTGAGGTCACCGGCCGAGAGGGCGGGGTGGGGGCTCATGGCCATGGCGCCCCAGTTGCCGCCGCCGCCCTTCTTGACCTTGTCGGCAAGCTTGGCGGGGGCCGTCTTGTCGTTCTTGTACTTCTTGGAGACCGCTTCGAAGCTGGGGCCGAGCTTCTTGGGCTCGGAGAGCTTGAAGCTGTGGCAGGCGAGGCAGTCGCTCTGCTTCATGAGATCGAGGCCCTTGCCGGCGGCGTGGGCGTTGGGGGCGACGGTCGCCGTGAGGGCGATCGCCGCGGCGAGAATGGCGATGGTACGTGCCAAGGGGAAGCCTCCTTGTTAGAGGGATGGGGGGCTGGATGAGGATCGTCTGAACAGAGCGTCCCCGCCTCATTATAGAGGGCCAATCAGGCGAGGGCATCCGCAGGACCTACGGATGCTCTGTTACGACGGCGCGCGTACCGCCTGGACAGGGGCGAGGGGCGGGAAGGGGGCGGGAGCGCCACGCTCGACCCGGATGCTGACCCCCCAGCGCTTGCGGACGGCCTGGGCGACCCGCGCCGGGTCCACCCGATCGAGCACGCCCGCCTGCGCGAGGCGCTTTTGGGCCAGGGCCTGGAGGTCGGGGAAGCGCGCGTAGGGGTCCCAGGCGACCTCGAGCCACACCGCGGAGCCGTCCGTCATGACCTTGATCGGCTCGTACGCGAGGCGCACGACGTCCCCCAGCTTCACCGCCTTGAACACCTCGGCGACGTGCCCCGGCTTCATGCGAATGCAGCCGTGTGTGGCGAACTTCCCGATGCTCGAAGGGGCGATGGTCCCGTGGATCCCGTAGCCCCACTTGGTGAGCCCCAGCCAATACTTCCCCAGCGGGTTCTCGGCCCCGGGCGGCATCCGGGTCATAGCTTGCTTTCCTTCGGCCTCCCGCTCTTCCTGGATGGAGCGCGGGATGTTCCAGGCGGGGTTCGCACGCTTCTCGGCGATCTTGAAGGTGCCCGAGGGGGTTTGCCAGCGCCTGGGCTCCTTCAGCTGACGCTCGTCATGTGGCTCGCCCAGGGAGACCGGGTAGTGGGCCACCAGGCGATCGCCCTCGAAGCGGTAGAGCCTCAGGTCGGGGATGTTGATGAGCAGCTTGCTGCCTCGGCTCGAAGGCACGATGTGGCGGTTGCTCAGGTGGAGGCGCTGGCCGGCCTTGAGGCGCTGACCCGGCTTGAGGCCGTTGAGGGCCCGGATGCGCTGCGGGCTGAGCCCGTGGCGGCGGGCGATGCCGTTCAGGGTCTCCTTGGGCTTCACCTCGTGGATCCACGCTTGCCCCACGAGGACCGGCGCTGCCTGGGCGCCGGCTTGCCGGGCGCAGAGCAGCGCGAGGCCAACCGAAAACAGGGTCGCGAGGCGTCCTCTCATAGGGGCATCCTTGTGCGCGAGGTCGGCGACGAGCCCCCTTATGGTATAACGCCGTCCTCAGGCTACCAACGAGCGGCCTTGCCTCGCGTGTCCACGTGGACGAACCAGCCGTGGCTTGTGGTTGGCTTGTAGAGCGAGAGGCCGCCCGTGAGCCCGGTCGTGCGATCCAGCTTGTCGGCGATCCGGTGGAGGATCTCCGCGTCGCGCCGGGTGATCGCCCCGTCGCGGTCCCAGTCGTCGGCGAGCACGTCCGCCGCGTCCCCGTAGGTGTGGCGGCTCAGGGTCGTCTTGTTGCCGATGCCCGCGTTGTAGGCGGGTGTCCGGTAGCCGCTCATGATGCGCAGGGAGCGCGCCGGGTAGCCCTGCGCGTTGAGGGCGTCCACGATCCGCTCGAGCTTCTCGAGCAGGCGGGGGCTCAGCATCATGTACTTCTCGGCGCGCGCGCCGTCCTTGACGGCGAACTGGCCGAGCTTGAACGAGCGGCTGACGGGCGCCTGAGCACTCTCGGCGTCGAGCCGGATGAAGCCGCTCGGCAGCATGGCGAAGGAGCGGGCGCTGCGGCTCGCGAGCGCCGGGTAGCGCCCGACCCGGTACCCGTTGATGGCTCCGTCCTTGGCTTCTTCGGACGGGACGGTGACGAAGGCGCTCACCACGCGCCGGAGCGTGCGGCCGTCGATCTCCGCCCGCCCTTCGAGCCGGTAGAGTCCGGTCTGGGTGGGGGCCTGCCACACGGCACCCGTGTCCTGGTCGCGCACCTTTCCGGCCGGAGCGCTCCAGCGTACCGAGAGTGGGCGCTTGGTGATGGGATCGAACGCCTCCAGGGCCACCACGCCGCCCGGCAGCACCGGGATCATGGCGATGGGGTCGGCCAGCCCGCGCAGCGAGAAGCCTTGAGCGGTGGCGGCATGGGCCGGCGGGGGGCTCGTCATCAGCAGGGTCAGGCAGGCGAGGATGGGGCCGAGAAGCTTGGGGCTTTGCAACGCGCTCTCTTTCGTACGGATCGTCCGGGGGATCTTCATGTACGACGCGCGGCGCCGAAGCTAACGCGCCAAGGGGGCATTTGCCGGGCCTCTGGCGGGGCGAGGGGAGTCCGCTTTTGTGCTGCGCGGAGCCTGACATCATGCGGGATGCCGCCTATAATGAACCCCGGAGGAGCGCCGGATTCAGAGTTATGCTTGATCGCCAAGACGCCATCATGGAGCAGATTCGCATCATCAGCGAGCGCTTCGCCCTTCAGCTGCCCCAGAAGATCGCCGACTTCAGGGCCGCCTACGCGCGCGTGAGCGCAGCACCCCACGATGCGGGCGCCTTGCGCGAGCTGCATGGCCTCGCGCACCGGATGACCGGTGCGGCCGCTACCTTCGGCTTCCCGGAGTTGAGTGTCGCCGCGCGCTTGGTCGAGCAGCCCCTTCGAGCGATTCTGGACACGAACGCCCCCCCTGCACCGGCGGAGCTTGTGAGGCTGGATGGGGTCGTCCAAGCGTTCCTTGCGTGCGCGAGCGGCAATTCGACCCCTTGCGCGCACGAGTTGCCCGCGCTCGGTGCCTCGCCGCCTCGCATCCTGCTTTGCTTGCCGGGCGCGCCGGAGCTGCAGGCCGAGCTGAGCGTTCAACTCGTGCAGTTCGGCTATCAGGTGGAGACCGTCGCCCACCGTGAGGCGATCGCCCATACCGAGCGTCCTGCCGCCATCGTGGCCACCCTGCCCGAGGACGCCGAGGCGGCCCGCGAGGTGGGCAGGCATGCCCAGGTGCCCGTGGTCTACGTTTCGGCCTGCGGGGACTTGCCGTCGCGCCTGCTTGCGACCCGCGCGGGGGGGAAGGCCTTCTTCGTCTTGCCCCTGGATACCCACGCCCTGATCGACAAGCTCAACGTCCTCACCCACCTGAAGCCCCAGGAGCCCTACCGGGTGCTCCTCGTCGACGACTCCCCGCTCGAAGCGACCATGCACGCGCTGATGTTCGAGGGCATGGGGATCGAGACCCGGGTGGTGACCGACCCCATGCAGGTGATGGCGCCGCTGGCCGAGTTTCGCCCCGAGCTCATCCTCATGGACCTGGTCATGCCCGGCTGCACGGGCCTGGATCTCGCGGCGGCCATCCGCCAGCAGGACGCCTACGACAGCATCCCCATCGTCTTTCTGACGGCGGACGCCAGTGCCGAAAAGCACCTCGCGGCCCTCGAACTCGGCGGGGACGACTACCTGCTCAAGCCGCTGCGTGCCGAGCACGTCTCGGTGAGCGTGCTCAGCCGCCTGCAACGCGCTCGCTTGCTGCGCACCTACATGACCCGCGACAGCCTGACGGGTCTCTACAACCACACCCACCTCCAGGAGCAACTCGAGCTCGCGCTGGCGCGGGCGCGCCGCCACGGCGGCCTGTTCGCCTTCGCCATGGTGGATCTCGATCGCTTCAAGTCGGTCAACGACACCCACGGGCACCTGGCGGGCGATCGCGTCATCAAGAGCCTCGCGACCCTGCTCAAGCAGCGCCTGCGCAACACGGACCTCATCGGCCGCTACGGCGGCGAGGAGTTCGCGGTGATCCTCGGCGGGGTCGACGCCGCCGGGGCGGTGCAGGTCCTCGACGAGATCCGCCGGGCCTTCGAGGGCTTGCGCCACCGCACCGCCGACGGGGGCGAGTTCGCCGTGACCCTGAGCGCCGGCGTCGCCGCCTATCCCGGCCACGGCGAGCTCAGCGAGCTCATCGAGGCGGCCGATCGGGCCCTCTACCGGGCCAAGGAGCAAGGGCGTAACCGCATCTTATCCACCAGCCCGTAGTTCTTCGCCTCTTCAGCCCTGCGATGCCTCAGCCACCAGAGCGCGTCGGACCTGGCGGTTTCTATTGCTTGGTATTCGGGCATAGAAAGATCACTTTCCCCTTCCTGCTGTCTACCAAAGGCTGTGCGGACGATGAACATTAACTCAACCTCACAGTCGCCCCGGGCTACCGGCCCGTTAGCGCGCATGGCCACAGGGCCACTCACCGGCGCTCCCGTGACGCCGCCCCAGCGGACGCCGGCGCCCACGCTGGTATCGGATACGGCATCGATCCAGGCCGGTGCGCGAGACCCGCAGGACGAGGCCAAGCGCCTTGAGGCGCTCGTCAATCAAGTCAAGGCGAAGGCAGCCGAGCAGGCTAGCGCTATCGAAGCCGCCGCGGCCCAGGCCACTGACGGCAACCTGGTGGCAGAAGGCTTCAACTCCCTGGTCAACGTGTTCAAGGGCAACCGAGACGCCCTGGACTCCACCGTTTCCCAGTCCCTGCACGTGCTGCGCTCGGAGCTGCCGAAGGATCTCGAAACCTTCCACGGCATGATGGAAGCGGCGAATGGGGATCCGGCGAAGCTTCAAGCGGCAAGCGACTTCCTGCAGGGGGCCCTCACGAAGGCCCAGAATTCACGCGAGAAGTTCGATCGACAGCTTCAAGCCTTCTCCTCGACCAACAAGTTCTGGTCCGGGCTGACGGCAGACGTGTCGGTAGGTTTGCTGACCGTCGGCGGGGCCGCCCTGGTCATGACGGGGTTGGGAGCACCCATCGGAGCCGCGATGATCGCGGGAGCCGCGGTGGTGGGTGGGGCGGCCACGGTCGGCGCGCACGCCCTCCTGGACAACCAGTACAGCCTCAAGGAAGAGGGGATGAGCAACTTCTTGCTCGGTGGGTTGAACGCCGGCGCGGCCGTTTTCACGGGCGGCCTGTCGGCGGGGCTCACCCAGACCGCGGCCCGGAGCGCCGCCCTGCAGGGTGGTATCGCGGGCATGACGGGGTTGGCTCAGGAGGGATCCCAGGGCTTCCAGGAAGGATGGCTCTCGCGGGTCGCCGTGGGCGTCGGGGTAGGCGCGGCAGTGGGCGGGGCCGTCCATGGCGCCGGGAGCAAGCTCTTGGGCGAGGGCCTTGAGAATGCGATCGCCGCCAAGGGAGCCCAGGCGGCCTTGGGCGGTGCCTCGGGGGCGGCCGGATCGGGGGGAGCAGCCCTGCTCAACGAGGCCAGCGATGGCTTCCGCGAGGGGTGGCAAGACCGGGTGAAGGATCAGACCATCGGGGGTGCCCTGGGGGGAGCGGTAAGCTCGCTCGGCCCCAACCTCGCCGCTCGGAACGTGGACGCCAAGGGGCGGCAGATGCTGCGTCACGGTGCGCGGGATATGGGGGCTGCGGATCGCGCCTCCATCGCGAGCGTGGCAACCCCTTACGGCAAGCCCTTGCCTGCAGCAAGTGAGCCCTTGCCGAGTCCCGGCGCTCGCAGAGCGTCGAATGTCGCGATCGATCACCCCAACCAGCCTGGCCAGAAGCTGATCCTGCCTGAGGCCGAGTTCTCGGGCTTCACCCTGGGCAAGGACGGCGAGCTGGGCTTGCGCATCGTCGATCAGGGCATCAGGGTGGGGAAAAAGCTGACGGTTCAGGCCAGCCCCGAGCTGATGGAATCCTTCGGGCTCACGCGCCCCAACCAGCTTGGCAAGACCGTCACCGGCGTAACGGTGACGGATCAGAACGGCGCTCCCGTTTCGCTGAAGGAGGCCAGGATCACGGGGATCGCGGCCGATGGACAGTCCGTCACGCTGACGGACCCCGCGGGCAACTCCTACGCGCGCGTCCCGGCCACGGCCATCGACCTTCCTGCAGCCCTGCGCCCGGCCTCGCGGCAGCAACTGGCGGACCAGAACCGCCTTCTCAAGCAGCTTCAGGAGCGCGGCGCCGGGTCGCTCAAGCAGATGTACGATCACCTTTCGGGTGACCTCTCGACGCGACTCTCGAAGAGCGCCGCGCTGCCCGCGGCCTTCCGGGAGGCGGGCATGCCGATCAGTGCTTGGAATGAGGCGCCTGCGGCATGGGAGCGACTGAGTGCCGATCAGCGCCTGAAAGTGGCCCAGAAGCTTGGTCAAGCCGTTAGCGCAGAGGTGGCGGATACCTTCAAGTTCCCCGCGCCGGCCGTCGCATTCGAGGCGACGGAGAACCTCGCGGGATCCTATAAGGACGGCAAGATCACGCTCAACCCGCGCGAACTGCAGGGCCCCCTGGTGAATGTGCTCGATACCCTCGTGCATGAGCAGACCCATGCCTACCAGGGCTTCCTGGCGCGCGAGGGGCATCAACTCGCCATGCCGCTGGAGATCCGCGAGGAGGTTGGCAACTATCAGCGGGCCTTCCAGCGCGAGAACTACGTGAATCCTGCTCCTGACCTTCTCAAAGCCGGCCCTCAGGCCACCTTCGCGGCCGAGCGCATGGTCACGCGCCATTCCCAGGAAGCGTTGTTCCTGAAGCTCATGAACTCCGGTCTTTCGAATCGTGAGCGACTCTTGGTGCAGGAGTGGCGCTTCAAGTGGGCCAACAAGCCTCAGACGGGAAGCGAGTACCTACGCCTCAACCGCGATCTCTACGAGAATTGGACGAAGACCTACAAGAACCAATCCCTCGAGGGGCATGCCCATCGCGTGAGCAGCACCGTCACCTCGAACTTGCTGGGGAAAGCGCGCCGGATCGACCTCGAGATGGGCCTGCGCCGCTAGGCCGTACACGGATGCGCAAATCATGCGAAAGAGGCTGTGGCATGACCACAGCCTCTCATTCATCGCTGGCTAGGGCAGCTGCTACGCGGTCTAGCGGATCGTGACGTCGCCGCTGATGGTCGAGTAGGTGAGCGCGGCGGTGCCGTTGTTGAGCTTCCCCTTGATGTGACGCTTGGCGAAGATGGTCTCCGTCAGGTCCTGCTTCATCTCCAGGTCGCCTGAGCGGGTCGAGGCGTCCACGTAGCCGCTCGAGCCGCTCGCGAGGCGCACGTCGATGTTGCCCGAGGTGGTGCTCGCGCTCATGGCGAAGGCCGCCTCGACCTCGGCCTCGATGTCGCCGCTGATGCTCTTGAGCTTGAGGTCGCCCGAGAGCTTGCCGTCCAGGTCGATGCTGCCGCTGACGGTGCTCGCGCTGCCCGAGAGCCAGGCCTTGCGCAGGATTACGTCGCCGCTGATGGCGCGGGCGTCCATGTGGCCGGCGCAGTCGGTGGCGGTCAATTCGCCGCTGACGGTGTTGAGCGAGAGGTTGCCCTCGATGCCCTGGACCTGGATGTCGCCCGAGACGGTCTTGAGGTGGCCGTGGCCCCCGTAGCGCAGGTCGTCGGCGTGCAGGTCGCCGCTGATGCTCGCGGCCTGCGGCACCAGGTGCCGGGGCAGGCGGCACTCGAAGTCGTAGCGGTGGCGCATCATCAGCGCGCCGATGGGGTGGCTCTGGGAGAGCGAGGTCGGCGGGGTGAGGCGCAGCTGGGCGCCCTCGCGCCGCAGGGTGACGGGGTGCTCGGCGAAGAAGCTCTGGGCGGCCTCGTAGGTGGCGCCGGGGATATGGGCCACCACCTTGATGGCGACGTCCTCGCGGTCCTCACCGATCAGGCGGATGGTGCCGTGGGTGTTCTGCACGTCGAAGCCCACCAGATCGGCCGTCTCGCTGAAGGCGAGGGTCTGCTCGAAGGTGTGGGTGGGCTGCAGGTGGCTCTCGATCATGCCGAGGCCCTGGTTGAGCAGGCCCGAGAGGACGTCGACCACGCGGCTCACGCCCTTGCCCACCTTGGGCAGGTGCTCGGTGGCGATCTGCTCGGGGAGGCGATCGAGCACCTTGTTGACCTGCTCGAAGGCGGGCGCCATCTGGTGCGCCAGCGAGAGGGGCGCCTGAGGAGCCTGTGCCTCGGTCGCAGGGGTGCTCGGGGCCTGGGCGGTGGGTTCGGACTTGCCGAGGGCCGTCAGCAGGGTCGCCGCCTCGGCGGCGGTGATCTTGCCCTCTTCGAGCATGGTCAGGACCTTCATGCGTTCGTCGTTCATGCGTTGATATCCTCTAGCTTGGCGATCGCCTCGGCGGCGCTGAGCTCGCCGCGCTCCAGGGAGGCGAGGATCTCGGCACGGCTCGGCTGCGCGCTCGGGGTGACGGTCGGGGTGCTGCGCCCGAGGGCCTCGATGGCGCTCTCCAGGCGGTTGCGGACGGTGGGGTAGCTGATCCCGAGGGCCTTCTCGACCTCGCGGATGTTGCCGCGGCAGGTGACGAAGGTGACGATGAACTCCTGCAAGTCCGAGGGCAGCTGGGCCAAGAGGGGCAGGCCAAACGTGCCGCGCAACTGGGTCGCGCAGCCAGGGCAGCCAAGCTCGGTCACGCGCAGGGCGTCGGTGCAGACGGGACAGCGGGAAGGGAACTGGTTTAATTTCATGCTTGAAAATTTAAAGCATGAACTTGAAAAAGTAAAGACCCATGATCGAGCGCTTCCGGACCGGGTATACCGGAGAAGGGGCCAGGAGCCCCGCAAGGAGCGGACGGATGGCCTTTACTTCAGGCAGGAATCAGAAGCGGCGACCGGGAGCCTGGGCGCTTTTAGCCCTCTTGCTACTCCCGGCGTGCGCCGGCGGGGACGAGGATGCACGCCTCAAGTCCACGGCGAGCGCTGCGCCGTCGGCCGCGGTGAGCGGCCTGCAAGAGGACTGGGAAGGCTTCTCGCTGGGGAACTGGGTCGAGCCCTCGGAGCACGGCGCCTGGCGCCTGGCCTACACGGGCTACGGGCGTGTCGGTATCGCCGAGCGGGGCGGCAAGGTGCTGGAGCAGGCGCCAATGGCCTCGACGCGGCCCGACGAGACCCATGCCTCGCTCGTGACGACCCGCGAGCGCTTCGGCGACTTCAGGGCTCGGGTGAAGCTGCGCACCGTCCAGCAGTTGCGCACGGGCTCGGCGCCCAATCCCTGGGAGGTGCCCTGGCTCATCTGGCACCACACCGACGAGAACCACTTCTACTACGCCCTGCTCAAGCCCAACGGCTGGGAGCTCGGCAAGGTGGTGCCCGGCGCGAACGGGCCCGAGCAGCGCTTCTTGGCGACGGGCGAGACGCCCTTCTCGCTGGAGGCCTGGCACACCCTTGAAGTGGAGCAGCGCGGGGGCGTCATCTCGCTCAAGGGCGACGGGGTCGCGCTCGGCACCCCCTACACGGACCCCACGCCCTACGCGTCGGGAGTCATCGGCCTCTACAACGAGGATGCCCACGTCGCCTTCGACGACGTGCAAATCGATCGCTTGGACTAAGCAAAGCAGAAGGGGCGCCAATCGGCGCCCCTTCTGGGTTCTTACTCGATGTACTCGCGCAGGCGCTTGTTGCGGTTGGGGTGCCGCAGCTTGCGCAGGGCCTTGGCCTCGATCTGGCGGATGCGTTCGCGGGTGACGCCGAACTGCTGGCCGACCTCTTCGAGGGTGCGGCTGCGGCCGTCGTCCAGGCCGAAGCGCAGGCGCAGGACGTCGCGCTCACGCGAGCTGAGGGTGCTCAGCACGTCGTTGATGTCCTCGCGCAGGAGCTCGTGGGTCACGGCGTTGACCGGGGCCTCGGTCTCCTTGTCCTCGATGAAGTCCCCGAGCCTGGAATCCTCTTCCTTGCCGATGGGGGTCTCGAGCGAGACGGGCTCCTGGGCGACCTTGATGATCTCGCGGAGCTTCTCGACGGTGACTTCCATCTCCTTGGCGATCTCTTCCTCGCTGGGCTTGCGGCCCAGGTCCTGCGCAAGCTTGCGCGAGACCTTCTTGAGGCGGTTGATCGTCTCGACCATGTGCACCGGGATGCGGATGGTGCGGGCCTGGTCGGCGATCGCGCGGGTGATGGCCTGGCGGATCCACCAGGTCGCGTAGGTCGAGAACTTGAAGCCCTTCTCGTGGTCGAACTTTTCGACCGCGCGGATCAGGCCCAGGTTGCCCTCCTGGATCAGGTCCAGGAAGAGCATGCCGCGCCCGACGTACTTCTTGGCGATCGAGATCACCAGGCGCAGGTTGGCCTCGGCGAGCTTGCGCTTGGCGCGCTCGTTGCCGGCGGCGATCTTGCGGGCGAGCTCAATCTCCTGGGCGGGGCTCAAAAGGGGAATCGAGCCGATCTCGCGCAGATACATCCGCACGGGGTCGTCCGTCGAGACGCCCTTGGGGATCGAGAGGTCGAGGGCCGGCTCGTCGCCTGACTCGCCAGGCTCGTCCGAGGCCTCGAGGCCATGATCCATGAGATCATCGCCCTCATCATGGGGTTCTTCCGGTTCGGGGAAGACCTCCAGGATGTCGTCCACACTCGCGTGGCTCTTGTCCTTGAGGCTTTCCGTCTTGTTGGCCAAGTTATTCATCTCCGTAGGTCCACCCTCACCGTCAGCACTGGATAGGGATGGTCACCAGGCAGCGTCCGATACCCCGCTGGGGGCCCCATGATTGGTTACCCGATCTTATGGGTTGGCAACACGCTACCACTGCGCGATTTTAGTTCTTCCTTGCGCGTGAGCGCATGCTTGTACTGCCGCAAAACTTCGTTGATTTCGTCCGGGGGGGCGCCGGCGCGCATCGCTTCTTCCAGGAGCTCCTTGCAGGTGTCGTGCTCCTGGGTCCAGAAGCTGATGGCGATGGTGTGGATGATCGAAGTCGCCGCCTGCGCCACGTCGTGCCATTTCTCCGAATCCGCGCCGAAGGCGAGGCGGGAAATGAACCCCTGTTCTTGTTCCCCAGTGTATTCGGTAAGTAACGCCTCCCAGCTCAATTCCTTTTCGGCCGGCCAGGCTTCGATCGTCTCTCTGAGCCATTGACAGTCCTCATCGGTGAAGGGGATGCCCGCCAACTGCTCAGCGACGTCCTGTCGGACGGTGTTATGTTCGACCATCAGGGTCAACAGATCCGCTTCGGCCTGACGGAAACCGTTCCGTTTTGCCAAGGGGATACCGTGCGACCTTCGGGGTGCTCTATTATGCCGGAACTCTTTCCCGATTTCCAGTGAGAGGGCGTCACGGCTGACGTCGAGCCGCTTGGCGAGCTGGGCGTAGAACTCGTCGCGCAGCACCGCGCTGGATACCCGGCCGAGGATTTTCTTGCACGCCTGGACGGCGGCTTCCTTGCCTTCGGGGCTGTCGAGGGTGTCGCCGACGCCCTCGATGGCGCGGTCGAGCTGGTACTGGATGAGGGTGGTGGCGCCCTCGATCAGCCCTTCGAAGGCCTCGGGGCCGTGGTGCTTGAGGAACTCGTCGGGATCCTTTCCCTCGGGGATGCGCAGCACCCGCACGTCCAGGGCGGCAGCGCCCGCGACCTCTTCGAGGGTGGCGATCCCCCGGTCGGTGGCGGCCTGGCCGGCCTTGTCCGCGTCGTAGGAGACGACCACCCGCTTGGAGTAGCGCAGGAGGCTCTTGGCCTGAGGCGGGGTCAGGGCGGTGCCAAGCACTCCGACCGCCTCGGTGAAGCCCGAGCGGTGGGCGGCGATCACGTCCATGTACCCTTCCATGAGGAGGGCACGATCCTTGCGCTTGATGCCCTCCTTGGCGAGCGGCAGGGCGTAGAGGTGGCGCCCCTTGTGGTAGAGGGGGGTGTCAGGGCTGTTGAGGTACTTGGGCTCGTCACCTTGGTGGATGGCGCGGGCGCCGAAGGCGATCACCTGGCCCAAATCCCCGGTGATCGGGAAGATGACCCGGCCCCGGAAGTAGTCGTAGAAGCCGTTCCCCTCCTTGCGCGCGCGCACCAGCCCCGCGTCCTCCTGGACCTTGGCGCTGACGCCCTTGCCGGTGAGGTAGCGGTGCAGGGCGTCCCACTCGCGCGGGGCGTAGCCCAGGCTGAAGGTCTCTTGCAGCTCGGGGCCGACCCCGCGGACCTCCAGGTAGGTGCGGGCGTCCTGGGCGGCCGGGCTCTCGGAAAGGAACTTGCGGTAGAAGGCGGCAGCCAGCTCGTTGGCCTCTCGGATCAGCTTGCGCTCGTCGGCCATGGGGTCCGACTCGGCCATGGCGATGCCGTAGCGCTCGGCGAGCACCTTGAGGGCGTCGCGGAAGCCCAGGTTCTGCTGCTTCATGACGAAGGCGAAGACGTCGCCGCCCTCGCCGCAGCCGAAGCAGCGGAAGATGCGCTTCTCGGGGTTGACGTTGAAGGAGGGGGTCTTCTCGCCGTGGAAGGGGCAGAGGCCCGTGTAGTTGCGGCCCGATCGCTTGAGTACGACGCTCTCGCCGATGATCTCGAGGATGTCGGCGCGATCGCGCACGAGCTCGACCGGATCGAGCCCTCCGGGAAAGTCCTTGCTCATGGGTGGGTTATTGGGATCCGTTCTTGCCGAAGATGGTCCAGGGACGGGGGATGAAGATCTCCTCGTAGACGCGGATCGCGTAACGATCGGTCATGCCGGCCACGTAGTCGACCACGTGCTGGGTGTGCTGCTCGGGGTTGTAGGCCTCGCCCCAGATCTGCTGCATCTTGGCGGGCTGCTCCATGAAGTGATTGAACAGGTCGGTGACCAGGCGGCGGGCCTTGCTCTCCTCGGATTTGGCCTGGGAGTTCAGGTAGACCTTCTGGAACATGAAGATGCGCAGCTCGGTCTGGATGTCCCACATTTCGGGGCTCATCTGGATCTTGTCCTGATTGAAGCTCGAGACGACCAGGTCGTGGATCATGGCGCCGATACGCTGGGCGTGGCTGGTGCCGAGGGCCCGGTAGCGCGCGGGCAGATCCTCGAAGCGCAAGAGGCCCGCGCGGATGGCGTCGTCCACGTCGTGGTTGAGGTAGGCGACCCGGTCGGAGATCTTCACGATCTGGCCTTCGAGGGTGTAGGGGGTCTCGACGCCGGTGTGCCAGCGGATGCCGTTGCGGACCTCGTCCGTGAGGTTGAGGTCCATCAGGACGTCGGCGACCCGCAGGCTCTGGGCGTTGTGCTGGAAGCCGCCCGGCACGCAGCGCGCCAGGGCGTGCTCGCCGGTGTGCCCGAAGGCAGGGTGCCCCAGGTCGTGGCCCATGCAGATGGCCTCGATCAGGTCCTCGTTGAGCCTCAGCGCCCGTCCGATGGAGCGTGAGACCTGGGAGACCTCGAGGGTGTGGGTCAGGCGGGTGCGATAGTGGTCGCCGTCCGGCGAGATGAAGACCTGGGTCTTGTGCTTGAGGCGGCGGAAGGCCTTGCAATGGACGATGCGGTCGCGGTCGCGCTGGAAGTCCGTGCGGTAAGCGCAGGGGGCCTCGGGCTTCTGCCGGCCGCGGGTCGTCGCGGCACGGGCGGCCTTGGGCGACAGGTAGGCGGCCTCGAAGGCCTCCTGCTGCTCGCGCATGTAGAGGCCGGGCACGTGCGGGGCTTTCGGATCAATCATCGGCGCTACTTCCGGTCGGTCTTACTCGGGGGCTCTGGCGTCAATTGTCCCATCCCCGGGCGATCGCAGCAAGTTTCGGGCTTCGGCGCCCCCTCGGCCTGCCGGGTGGGGTTGGCCAGATGCTCGTGCGCCAGGCGGCGCAGGGCGATGATCGCCGGCTCGAAGAGCATGGTGCCGAGCACCACCTCCTCGATGGCCCGGGTGGCGTCGCTCCTGACGGCCTCGGCGGTGTAGGCGACCTCTTGGCTGGCGAGCGCCTCGACCGCCTGGGCATAGGGGAGGAGGGTCTCGACGGGCAGATTGGGGCTCAGCAAGCGGCGCATGGCCAGAAGGGCATCCACCAGGTCTTGCTTTGCGGCAGCCTCTGGGCGGGTCTGCCAGCCGAAGCCCGCAAGCAGGCGATCCACATCGGCCTCCGCCGAGAGGCGCGCCGCATCGGCCGGCTCGATCGCAGCCTCTCGCTCGCTCAGGGCATCCACGGCCACGCCGAGTACGTCCCAGACGGGAGCGTCGGGCTGGTCCACCAGCGCGGTGACCTTGCGGATGCCGCCGATCGAGAGATGGCCCGCCTCCTTGAGCGCGTGGATGAGCGCGAGAC
This sequence comes from bacterium, assembly GCA_017744355.1. Taxonomy (NCBI): domain Bacteria; species bacterium. Next base: position 278,630 of record JAGIBK010000005.1, read on the forward strand.
GCCGCAGGTGCTCGTCGGTGTAGGTGGCCTGGTTCGGACCGGTGGGAATGCCGGGCATCAGCACCCCCTCGCGCAGGTAGAACTTGAGGGTGGCGAGGGGCACGCCTGAGCGCTGGCTGAGTTCGGAGATTTTCATGGCGGGTCTTTCCAAGGCGCTTGACAGTCTAATCAGATAGTCTTACTATCCGCCAATGAGATGGATAGTGAGACTATCTGATTCTAGCACATCGAGAGGAGGGCTTCCCATGCAGACCCCTGCAGTTGCAACGCGCCTGAGCTCAAGGGCTTTCGAGGACCTGTGGGAAGAGGTGACGGATGTTTCCTTGCCCATCACGGGGACGTTGCCCGAAGGCCTGGCCGGGACCCTGTACAGGGTCGTGCCGACGGCCTTCGACTGGCCGAAGGGGAGCTTCCAGCACTGGTTCGACGGCCACGGTCAGCTCCATGCGATCGCACTCGACGGCCGAGGCGGCGCGCGCTACCGCAGCCGCTTCGTTCAGACCGAGGCCCTTGCGCGATCGCAAGCGACAGATCGCCCGGTGGGATGCTTCGGGACCCGGCCCTCGGGAATGCTGGGCGGGGTGCTCGGCAACGGCTACATGGGCACGGCCAATACCAACGCCCTGCGCCTGGGCGATCGCCTCTACGCCCTGCAAGAGGGGAGCCGCCCTGTCGCGCTCGACCCCGTCACCCTCGAGACCTTGGGCAGTGAGGATCTGGGGGCCCTCACGGGGGGCGAGGGCTATAGCGCCCATCCCCACTGGGACCCCGAGCGCCGCGAGGCGGTCGCGGCCTGCCTCCAGTTCGGCCGCGACCCCAAGGTCATCGTGACGAGCCATGGGGCCGCGGGCAGTCTCGGCCGCCGCTTCGAGCTGGCGCTTCCCTACATGCCAAGCCTGGTTCACGACTTCGGCCTCTCGGAGCGCCACATCGTCGTCCCGCTCTTCCCACACGTGTTCAACCCCTTCAAGTTCCTTGCGGGGATGGCATCCCCCGCCGAGGCCGCGCGCTGGGAGCCCGAGCGGGGCACTTGCGTCCTGGTGACCGATCGCGACGGCGGGAACCTCCGGCGCTACGAACTGCCTGCCATGTATTCCTTCCATGTGCTCAACTGCTTCGACGAGCAGGACACGGTGGTGCTGGATCTGGTCGCGTTTTCGAGCGGGGCGATCCTGGATGCGGTCGGTGGGGTCCGGACCCGCGGCTTCTCGGCCTTCGAAGCGGGGCGCCTCGAGCGCCTGCGCCTCTACCGCGACGGCCGGGTCGCGGCCGAGACGCTGCATCCGGGGACCTTCGAGTTCCCGCGGATCGATCCCAGGCGCCAGGGGAAGGCGCACCGCTATGGCTATTTCGTCTCGAGCCGCCAGGATGCACCCGAGACTCAGGGGGAGCCGTTCGGAGCGGTTGCGCGCCACGACGCGAAGACCGGCCGGCTGGAGCGCTGGTGCGCGCCTGCGGGGCATCTGGTCGGCGAGGCGGTCCCTGTCGTCAAGGAGGGGAGGGCGCAAGAAGAGGCCGTCTGGCTCCTGTCGATGGTCTACGACCCCGAGGCCCATCGCAGTCGCCTGGTGGTGCTCGACGGCGAGGACTTGGCCGGGGGCCCGGTCGCCGAGGCCCTCTTGCCGAACCATCTGCCGCTTGGCTTCCACGGCAACTTTCACCGGAGCTGAGGCACGAGCGCGGCCCCGGCATCGCCCCGAGTCGGGGCGATGCCGGGGCCGCGTGATGTTCGGTAGATGCTACTTCGAGAAGAGGCGCTGAGGGTAGACGACCAGCTGGATGAAGTCGTACTCCAGCCCGCCCAGGTCGAAGGCGCTGCCCTTGCCGGTATCGAGCGAGAAGGAGGGGGTCCAGCGCAGGTTGGTACGCAACAGCCAGGCAGAACTCGGGTCCATGCGGATGTCCCAGCCGGCGATGAGCGAGGGCACCAGGCGCTGGGTGTTCGCGGTCGTCGTGACGCCGGCGGCCACGTCCTTGAAGGTGCCGGTCTCGTAGCCGAGGCCTGCCCCCACGAACGGCACGAAGCCGTAGAAGTTGGGATCGAACAGCTTGAAGGCCTCGAGCATCACTCCCGAGCGCGAGGTGTCGAGCTGGGCGCCGTAAGCGGCCGCCTGCCCCGCGAAGCTGCGGTAGGAGAGCCGCAGCTCGGCGTCCAGCGGATCGAGACGGTAGCCGAGGGTCATGTGGGGGAAGGTCCCCTCGGTGTAGGTAGCCCCGAGGTAGGGGCGGCGCTCGGAGAAGTAGGTCGAGTCGTTGGCATAGAGACGTGCCGAGGGTCCCATGCCCACCGAGAGGGTCGAGGCGCTCCCGTTCGCGCGGCGCTGCGCCACGCGGGCCTCCTCGGCCTCCACGAAGCCGGGCTCGACCGCAGCGGCCGAGGGGTCGAGGTTGGTCCGGATGCCGACGGTCCATTGGATGCTCGAAAGGTCCAGCCACCGGGTGGTGTAGGCCGGCGCGCGCTGGGCGAGGTCCTGGGCGACGAGGCCCGAGGCGACTTCCCAGCGATCGCCGAAGGCGTACTGGGCCTGCAGATCCAGGATGCCGCCGGGGAAGCTCCAGCCGAGGCCCAGCCCGAGCGGCAAGAGGTACTTGGTCTGGGCGCCGGGGTTGGTGGTGGGATCCACCCCGTCCGAAAACGACAGGGCGCGCAGCATCAGACCCGAGGAGACGAAGGGGCGCACCGTGCCGAGATCAAGCGCCCAGGGGTAGTACTTGAACGAGGTGAGCTGCGCGCTCGAGGCCTTGGCCTGGCGCTCAGCGCCGGGGGCGCCGATGTCGGCGGCAAAGCGCTGGACCGGGACCCCCACGTAGATCTCGGCGTGGCGGTGGAAGTGCAGCCCGCCAATCGTGAGCATCAGCGAACTCAGCGGTGCCGGGGCGACCTCCGAGAAGCCGCCGCCAGAGATGCCGAGCGGCCACTGGCTGGCGAGCGGCACCGAGGTGTCGAGGTTCATGCCCACCGAGAGGGTGGCGAAGGGGTCCTTGAGGCGCTGGTGCGGGACCCCGCCGTAGCGTAGCGACGGCACCTCGGAAACGGCCAGGGCGGGGGTGGCGAGGAGAGGAAGCAGGCTTGCGGCGGCGAGGGTGGCGAAGGGGCGCATGGTGGTCCTGAGGGTTAGGCGTGGGTGACTTCCGGGATGGAGGCTTCGAACTCGCTCCGGGCGGGCTTGGCGTCGTCGAAGCCGCCGTCCACGCGGCTGATCACGCAGGCGGCGAGGCTGTTGCCGATGACGTTGACCACGGTGCGCCCCATGTCCATGAAGCGGTCGACGCCCGCGATGAGGGCGAGGCCTTCCACCGGTAGGCCGGTGCTCGACAGGGTAGCGGCGAGCACGACGAACGAGACGCCCGGCACCCCTGCGATGCCCTTGGAAGTCAGCATCAGCACCAGTACGATCGAGACGAGCTGGCCGAAGCCCAGGTGCAGGCCGTAGACCTGGGCGATGAAGGCGACGGCGAGGCCCTGGTAGAGGCTCGAACCATCCAGGTTGAAGGTGTAGCCGGTCGGCACCACGAAGGAGACGATCCCCTTGGGGCAGCCGAAGCGCTCCAGCTTCTGCATGATGCGGGGCAGCACCGTCTCCGACGACGCCGTCGAGAAGGCGAGCAGCATCTCGGGGCCGATCAGCTTCAGCAGGCGGAAGAAGGGGATCTTGGCGGAGTAGGCGATCGCACCGAGTACCACCAGCACGAAGAAGGCCATGGTGATGTAGAGGGTGCCCACCAGCTTGCCCAGGGGGACCAGCACGCCGATCCCGTACTTGCCGATGGTGGCGGCGACCAGGCCGAAGACGCCGATGGGGGCGACCTTCATGATCATGTTGGTGAGCTTGAACATGGCGTCCGAGACCCCATGCAGGAAGTCCACCACCGGCCGGCCCACGGCCCCTGCGCCCGCGAGCGCCACGCCGAAGAGCACCGAGAAGAAGATGATGGGCAAGAGCTCGCCGTTGGCGGCCGATTGCAGGATGTTGGTCGGGATGATGTGCAGCAGCATCTGGATCGAGTCGTGATGCTGACTGGTGTACTGCGACACGTCGGTCCGGGCGAGCCCCGAGATCGAGACCCCGTGTCCCGGCTTGAAGAGGTAGGCCGACCCCACCCCGAGGACGATGGCCACCGTCGTGACGATCTCGAAGTAAAGCAGCGAGAGGCCGCCGAGCTTGCCGACCCGCTTGAGGTCGCCGACTCCCGCCACGCCCAGGATCACCGTCGAGAAGACGATGGGCACGACGATCATCTTGATCATGCGGATGAAGGCGTCGCCCAGAGGTTGGACGCTCACCCCGGCCTGGGGCAGGAAGTGACCGAAGAGGGCACCCGCGATCAACCCCAGCAGGATCTGAACGGCGAGGCCCGGCAGCTTGAGCTTCATGGCGGTCGGGGATCTCCTACTCAATTAACAGGGAAGGGACCCCGACAAGATAGCTTCCCCGCCCCAAGCCTGTCAACGCGCGGCCTCTGCTATGATTGCTCATATGAAGACCACATCCGCTCTCGGCCGTCCCACCGATTTGCCCTGTCCCGCTTGCGGCGCCCTGATGCGCACCCAGCCCTACACCCGCACCAAGTCCCTCGTCTGGTGTGCCGGCTGCGGCTGGAACCTCGCGGGCAGCGCCAAGTTCCTACGCTCGTCGAATCTGGGCGAGTTTGGCCGCGCCGCCTGGCTCTTGCCGCTCGCGGTGCCGGTGGCCTTCCTCTTCCATCGCCTGGATCCGTTCGTCGCCTACGGTCTCGATCTGCTGCTCGTGATCGCGGTCTTCCTGCCGGCCCTCCTGCGGAGCCAGGGCAACTCGAACCTGGCTCGCACCTTCGAGGCGCTCGCGGCCAAGCAGCCCTTCAAGGCGCGCGGCGGTACCTGGCAAAAGGAGCCCGAACTCGAAGCGCCGATCCCGCGTGCTGCGGGCCTTCGAGGGACCGCTGAGCCGATCAAGGGCTTGCTGATCCTGCTGCGCCTGCTGTGGGCGGTGGTCTTCATCTCGGGCCTGGTGGCCCTGACGCCCCTTGCTCGCCTGGTGGGCCCTCAGTTGCAGTTCAGCGCGCTCATGCTGCTCGCGCTCTGCGTGCTGCCCCTGTTCGGGACGATCCTCGGGGTGGTGCTCGCGCTCCTGCGCGATCGCCACCTGGTGGCTTCGGGCTACGTCTGCCAGGGGGAGATTGCCCTGCAGGCGACCCACCTGCGCCGGGTGAAGGCCGGTGAGTGGACGCTCGTCTCGCGCTACCGCTACCGCTTCACCGACCCCCACGGCACGCCCCGCGACGGGGCGGCCCGCGAGGAGGGCCGAGCCACGGTCGAGGGCGCTCCGCTCACGGTGCTCGATTCGCCCCGGGATCCGCGGCTGCACGCGAGCTACCCGGCCTGTCTCTACCTGGCGACGCCCAGCAGCGCCGCGGCTAACGGCCTTGAGTCCTCGGCGACGGGCAGCACGACGGGTGTACGCTAGCCAGCTTGCTCACCTCTTCGAAACGCCGACGCAATATGCGTGCAAACAGGTAACCTCTGCCTGCATGCTATACTTGGTCCTCTAAGCAAGGAGGTGCCTTTGCGTAAATTCGTCGTCCTGCCCCTGCTGCTCATCGGTCTGGCCCTTCCCGCCACCGCTGCGAGCCAAGCTCCCTCGCTCGCCAAGGACGATCCCGTCGTTCGCTTCATCACCTCGCACTACGGCCGCGCCAAGGCCGAGCGCTTCGCCCCGCTCATCCACGAGAAGGCCACCAAGCATGGCCACGATCCCCTGCTCATCGCTCGCCTCATCAAGCTGGAGAGCGATTTCCAGCCCCGCGAGCGCACCGGTGATGCCATGGGCCTGATGCAGATCCGCAAGGGGCACGCTCGCCGCGGCGAGGACCTCTACGATCCGGCGACCAACCTCGAGTTCGGCTGCCGCCTCTTGGCCGAGTACACCCGGATGTTCGGCGGCGACAAGCACAAGGGCCTGTCGGCCTACCTTCACGGTCCCATCTACGTCGCCAACCGCGGCGTGCGGCACACCAAGTACAGCCGCCGCCTGATGGGAGAATGAGCGAATCCTTTGAATCGCCCGGAGCCAAGCTCCGGGCGATCGACTTTAGTCCCCGCACCCTCGGTCTCTTGAGGCCCCTGAGCGGGCCCCTGACCTACCTGGGGCTGCGGGTGGGCGGCCGTGATGTGCCGGTCTACGCTTTCTTCGACCACACCTGCCGCGCGATCGCCTACCCCATGCGCTTTGCCGTCACTACCTGCCGCGATTGGCGCGGGGGGCAGCTCACCTACGACAAGCACCTGGGCACCGACTTCGTCGTGCCCGTCGGCACCCCCGTCACCGCCGCCGCCGCGGGCGTGGTGCTCGCCGCGCGCCACGAGCCCGTGGGCGGCCACTACCTCTGGATCGATCACGGGGGCGGTTACTCCACGGTCTACCAGCATCTGAGCGTGATGCTGGTGCGCGAGGGCCAGAAAGTGGCGCGCGGCGAGCTCATCGCCAAGTCGGGCGGCACGGGGCTCGCCATCGAGACCTTCTTTCCCCTGGTGCCGCCACACTTGCACTTCGCCCTCTTCATCGACGGAGTGCCCGCCGATCCTTTCCCCGGCGAGGCCTCGCCAGGCTTCTGGGCGGGTGGGACGGATCCGCGTCCCTATGACTTCGAGGCCGCGCTGGATCTGCCTCTCTCCGAGGAAGGGATCGCCAAAAGCGACCTGCTGGCGGCTTTCGCCGAGGACGAGTTGCTTGCGACCAACTTCATCCCGCCCCTTCAGGCCCTTGCGCCCGAACGCTTCAGCCACGGCGGCGACTGGCGCAACCTCTGGGATCGGCCACGATTGGCCATGAGCCTGCCTTTCAGGGCCGAGGACGTCTCACGCCTCGCTTTCTGAACTATAACGAATCGTCATTAGTAGGTTAAATCGAGCGATCTTGCGCAAGATCGCTCCTGCCATGCGCGATAAACCTATTAAGCAAGTATTAAATCCTTGTCATGAGACGATGAAAAGTGAGGTTTTCGACATGATGCAAGTTCGCTTGGCCCTCGTTGCGATGCTGGCTTTCGGTGCGCTGGCTGGCTGCGGGACCCCCACGGGCTCGCCGCTGGCGGTAGCCGAGGATGTCGATGCGGAAGCGAATCGCGCCTACACGATCATCGACATGCAGGGCATCGGCCCGGTGTACGCCGCCAAGCTCAAGGAAGCGGGCCTCAACACCACCGCCAAGTACCTCGATGCGACCAAGAGCCGCAAGGATCGTCAGGTGCTCGCCGACAAGACCGGCATCTCCTACAAGCTGATCCTGCGCTGGACTCGCAAGGCGGACCTGATGCGGATCTCGGGCATCGGCGTCAAGCAGGCCGATCTGCTCGAAGCCTGCGGCGTGGCCTCGGTCAAGGAGCTTGCGCGTCGCAACGCCCGGAACCTGGCCGAGCGCGTCTGGGCGGCCAACAACATCTCGCGTCCCTTCGTCAAGGGCGGCACCCCCACCGAGGCGCGCATCGCGGCCTGGATCGAGGCCGCCAAGGTCGTCGTCCAGCAGGTGGACGACGAGCAGCCCTAGCCTTAAGCGACTCTTCACGAAAGCGGCACCCCCGGTCGGGGGTGCCGTTTTTTTGCTGAAAACTTATGTCGTTTGTTTGTCACATGACGTTACGGAATTGTGACGCATGTCGGGACGATGGTCCCAACTCGTAAGGAGCAAGGGGGGGTATTTTCGCTGTGGGCGCTGGATTCAGCTCCCTCAGTCGAGCCGCCGCGTCGCTTTTTCACGAGTGGAGAGCATGCATGTCAGAACCCAAGAGCCGCCACCAGGCGGGACGGATTGCAGGTAGGATGGGCGGGCCGGCGCTGGTGGCCCTCGCCTTGACGCTTTCGCTCACCGGCTGCCCCCAGGCCCTGACCTCCCTGCCCGGTATCACGGGGGGAGCGCCCACTCCGGCCCCCGAGCAGCAGGCCGGCACCGTCACGGTCAAGGTTCCCCCGTTGCAGGCAGCGGTCCCCCTCACCCTCGCTGCCCCCGCGCTCCAGCAGGCTGCCGGCCTCCAGCAAGCCGCCGGTCTTCAACAAGCCGCCGGCTACCGGGTCCAGGCCGAAGATTCTTCCTACAGCGAGGCCCCGGTTCCCAACTCGGTGGTGATCGCCCTGTGCACCACGGGCGGCCAGCAGATCGTCGGCACCACCGACTCCCAGGGCCGGGTCCTCCTCAAGCTCGACCTCAACAAGGTCTACTACATCACCGCCCCCTTCGTGGACGCCCTTGGGGCTTACCGGGAGTTCCGCACCATCGTCAAGGTCGGCAAGGACCAGCGAGACAACCCGCCTCCCCAGAGCGTCAACTTCGCTTCGACCGTCGTCACGGCCGCCATCACCGCCAAGAGCGGCGGGGACTTCCGGAACCTCAAGGCGATCGACGTCAAGGAGGTCCAGAAAGCGGTCGAGGCCACCCAGACGATCATCCGGGCCAAGTCCGACCTGCTGGCTTCCGTCCTGCTGGATACCAATGCGGGGAACGCGGCGTCGATCGACATGGCCCTCAAGACCATCGCCATGGCCAAGGAGAGCGATCCGGCCCTCGCCGACGTTCCCAGCCCCATGGCGGCGGTCGAGGAGGCCCACCGGAGCCACGACGAGACCGTGAGCCTCAAGCCCTCCGGCGAGGAGGAGACGGTCACGGTCGCGGTGGGAGCGGGTCAGGATGCGACCAAGGCGGCCCAGGAGCAACTGGCGGCGGCCACCCCGGCGCCGACCCCGCGCCCGACGCCGACCCCCGCCCCCACCGCGACCCCCACGCCGCCGCCGATGCCGACCGTCTCGCGCTTCGAGTTCGAGCCGGGGATCCCCACCCAGATCTTCCTGCCGCTCGTGGTCGACGGGCTGCCCGTCGTGGACCCCGCCTACCCCGGGGCCGCCCTCATGAAGACCCGGACCGTCCTGTCCGACGACACGGTGATCGCCGCGGCCAAGTGGTCCATCGCCGCAGGGGACCAGGGAGGCAAGATCTCGGTCGGCGCCGGCATCCTGCGGATCGACCCGACGGCGGTCCCCGGCTACGTCAACGTCAAGGCCGAGCCCATCCTGCCCTCGGCGCTCTCGGCGATCAAGCCGATCCAGCTCCTGGCCACGCCGGAGCGCGTGGCCGCGGTGCGCACCGCGTTGCCGGACGGGGTTGCGGGCCTCACGGTGCCCGCGGACTTCACCGTGCCGGGCGACAACAACCTGAGCGGCCTCACCTCCGTCAAGCTCAACACTCGCCTGGTCTGGAACGATCGCCGCGAGTCGACGCTCGCAGGTAGCACGCCCCACCTGAAGTGGAGCACGACGACCCCGAACCTGGTGTCGATCGACGCGGACGGCACGGTCCGAGCGCTGCCCAACAGCGGCGGCGGCACGGCGGTGGTCACGGTGACGGCCAACTTCCCCGTCCCGCCGACCAATCGCCTGGTCGCCACCCCCTCTGCGACCGTTCAGATCCCCATCGTGCGCAAGTCCGAGACGCCGATCGAGATCGTCTTCCCCTCGTTCTAGTGGCAAGGAGACCGCAGGTGAGATTGAAGCAATACCTTCGCTGGGAGCTCTTGCTGGCCCTGAGCCTGGTGGGATGCACCGCCGCGATTCCCAACCGCCTCGGAGGCGAGGCCGGGGCCCCCGGCGCCGCCGGCACGCGCTTGGCCGAGCCGGTCGCGCAGGGCGGCAGCCTTTACTTCCAGATCCGCTGGCCCGGCCCGCGCCTGAGCACGCAGGCCGTCCAGTTCAACCCCGACGCCGTCAAGGTCTTCGTCAAGAAGGCCGATGGCACCGCGATCCAGTCCCAGGTCCTGACCCGGCCCACCGACGGGACCTTCGTGAGGACCGCGAGGTTCACCCTCGACCCGGCCCTGAAGCAGGTCGACGTCTTCGCCGAGGCCTGGCAGGCGGATAAGCTGCTGGCCAAGGGCAAGCACCTGGCGGTCCCGGTGCGCGACAACACCTCGACCCCGGTGGCGATCGCCCTGGATCTGGTCGACCAGAACGGCAACCAGACGGGCCTCGACCTGCGCCTGGCCCCCGAGCTGGCGATGCTCCACAGCCTCCCCGAGCTGGCCGCGCGCTACTCCAACCTCAGGACGTACGGCACCTCGCCCGAGTTCCTGGAGATCAAGGCCGCCCTCGACGCGACCATCGCCCGATTGTTCGGGGATCGCCGCGACGAGCGCGCCCCTTCCCCGTCGCCCACCGTGGCCGCTGCCCCGTACCGGGTGCAGAGCCTCGAGAACCCGAGCTTCCGGCTCATCGACGCCCCGTTCCAGGCCGTCGATCTCGTGGACGGCGTCCCGAGCGTCCTGTACTGGCCCGGCTTCCAGGGGGCTTATTCCTTCAGCGGCGGCAGCACCGGCCTGCACACCCTGGACCTCGCCGTGACCCCGGCCGGGCAGGACTTGACCACGGCCAACCTTCACGGGGAGCTGGATGCCGATGCCTGGGTGAGCGAGCCGAACCTGATGCCGATCGCGAAGGGCTACGAGCCGGGTGCCACCGAGGTGAGCACGCGCTCGGTCGCCTTGCTCGGCGGCATGCGCCCCGACTTCAAGACCCTGCGGCAAGGCAAGCTGCACTTGGACGTGGCTCCCGGCGGGATGGCCGCCCGGGGCGCGGCGCTGGATCTGGCCCTGGACCAGGTCCGCGACGTCTCGAGCACCGCCTTCTACCAGTTCCTCCAATCCAAGGTCCAGTCGTCGCTGCCGACCGCCAACTGGCCGTCGCACGCGGCACTCGTCGCCCAAACGCCCACCCTCGCGGCCACGGCCGACATCAAGGCCGCCGACGACTTCCTGGGCGGCCAGCTGAAGTCGATCTGGCGCCTCTTGGACAAGGATGGCAAGCCGGGCCACTACGACCTGGCTCTTGGCGTCCAGGAGCGCCTGGGCACGGTGAACGGTAAGCCCGAGATCGCCGGAGCGGACGTGGCCTTCGCCCTGGACGACGTGGCGCTCGGCTTGCGCCTGAAGGGCCTCGCCCACGTGGAGACCTCTCCGCCGAAGGTGACCATCCAGGCCTCGTTCGTCGACATCGCCTCCAACCTGGTCCTGGGAACCCTCAACTACGAGGTGCCCATCGACTCCCTGGGCCGCGTGGACTTCAGCCGTCTGGCCTCCTGGCCAGTGCTGACGGTCGCCGACCCGACCAAGCCGGATGCCCCGAAGACGTCCTACCGCCTGACGCCGGGCTTCTTCTCCGGCGACGTGGACGGCACGATTCAGGTCGAGGTGCGATAGGTGAGAGCCATGAAGCAAACGCAACTGCATACGCTGGCCATCCTGGCCCTTTCGGTGGCGATCGCGGGGTGCGCGACGCCTACCCTCCTCGGGGGCCGCGGGGCTCCCAGCCGGGTCGATGCGGCCCAGCCGGCCGCGACGGGCGGCACCGTGGAGCTCCACCTCCACTGGCCCGACAAGCAGGTCGGGTACGGCGCCCAGGCCATCCCCAACCGGGCGACTCACGCGGTGGTGACCCTGACGGAGGCTTCGGGCTCGGTCCACACGGCCGAGCTGGCCCGTCCTACCGCCCCGGCGCCAGAGCCCACCCCCAACAAGGACGGGATGACCTCGCAGGGCATGGAGGGAGGTCCACCCGCCCCCATGGGCGGCGCCTCCTGGCGCCTTGCCCAGCAAGAGGGCGTCACCCTCAAGGCCGAGCTGTTCGACCAGGAAGGCCGTAGCGTCGGGTCGGCCACCCGGACGGTGGACGTGATCGCGGGCTACCATTCGGTCGTTGCGCTGGACATCCTGGTCGAGGGGGCCCCGAAGCTCGAGGTCGTGAACCCGACCGCCTTCAAGATCGGGGATCGGATCGTCCTGGAGGGCCGGAACTTCGGTCTGTCCCACCCCGACTGGTCGCCCGCCGGGGTCTACCTGGAGAGCGAAGGGACCTACGCCTGGGGCTCGGCCTTCGGGCCCGAGACCCATCAGTACCGGAACATGGTCTACCTGCCGCCTTCCAGCGTGAAGGTCGTCTCGGACTCGCGAATCGAGGTGACGATCCCGTCCAGCATGGAGAACGGCTGGCACTTCGTGGATGCCCTCTGGAACTACTTCCACGCGAACGGCAACCAGCAGCTCTACCTGGGGGTCACGGTGGACGGCGTCAACTCGAACCGGGTGCCGGTCTCCATCCCCCGGGGGACCTCCGCGGGGGTCACCGTGACCGTCGAGCAGGGCCGCGAGGCCCCGTCGCGCGAGGCGGCGACGGCCTCGGTCGATCTGACGGCGGCCCCGTTCGGGATCCCGGCGGCGAGCGGCTCCAAGTGGGTCTTCGAGGTCGCCGGGACCGACGGGGACCGCGCCGGCGGCACCCAGACGATGAGCGTCCAGCTGCTGAACGACGACGGAGAAGCCCTCGTCTCGTCCAACGCTCAGGGGGCTCCGACCAGCGGCTGGCGCACCAACCTGCGCTGGGACTGGCAGTGGGGCTTCATGCGGAGCCTCTCGGCGCCCGCGGCCCTGGGCATTCAGGTTCTCCCCGACGAGCAGGTCCCCATGCCGGGCGGCGGCACGGCGATCGCTCGGCACCTCTTCTACACCGCGCAGGGCGGGCCTGACGCCACCTCGGTGCGGGATCTCTGGGTCGTGCCGGGGGTCGGTCCCGTCCGCATCCGCGAGGTGACCCTCCACGCGAACCAGGATCCCGGAAGCGAGGGCAAGGGGATGGCGCGCCAGACGCGCGAATACCGTCTGGTCGCCTTCGAGCCGCCCGCCGGCCCCGCGCCGGTGCGTCAATAGGGAGAGTGAGGCCCATGCTCATGAAGAATCGTTCCCCCTTCGTCGCAGTGCTCGCGCTTTCCCTGGCGACCGTGAGCGGCTGCGCGGCCTTGCCCGGAAACCTCTTGGCCGCAAGGCCCGAGGCCGCGACGACGGCCCAAGCGCTGAGCAGCCTGAAGCTGCTCGTCGACTCGGGCGCCTATCGGGCCCAGGCCGTGGACCTGTCGGCGATCGCCATCCACGTGCGGCTGGAGTTCCCGTACCAGTCCGACGCCTCCCCCCGGACCCTCGACGTTCAGAGCGGGGTGCCCGCGGTGTTCGGGGATCTGGCCCCGGGGCATGCCCTGCTCACCGTGTCGGCCCAGAACGTGGTGACAAACCAGCTCATCGACACCCAGTCGCGCTGGGTGGACCTGCTGCCCGGCGTCCAGGCGGCGGCCCAGTTCGCCTTGACCGTCGGCGGCTCCACGGCGGCCGACGTCGGGGTCACCTTCGGCGCGAACACCCGGGATTACCGGACGTTCGACCAGCCCGACGGCCTCGACCCCGACTTCAGGGCGGCACTCGGCAACGGCCAGTTCATGCCCGGGCGCCGGGTGCTGCCGTTCCAGCTGGAGACGCCCGAGGGCACGAGCTACTTGACCTTCACCACGGACGCGGACCACCTGGAGCGCCAGATCGCTCACCAGCCGTCGGTGAGCTACCCTTCCAACGCCTGGTATCAGCTGCCCGGGCATGCCGTGCGGGTCGACTCCGAGCCCCTCCTGGGGCAGACGAAGGTTCGCCACTTCCGCTGGTCGAACGAGTACGAGGCGAACGACGAGCGTCGCCTCTACACCTTCGATCGGTGGGTGACCCCCTTGGAAGGGACGATCAAGGAGACCGTCAGCGAGAACGGTGTCGTCCGCTCGACCCTGAGCCGGACCCCTGTCCGGCTCGCCGGGATGCTTCTCAGGGGATCGGATCCCCTGACCATGCCCTTCCCGCTCGGCCTCAAGCGCTGGGACGGTGAGGCCTTCGTGCCGGCTGAGGCAGGCACGGCGCGGGACGAGAAGGGGAACACCCTCTTCTTCGGGGTCACGCCAGGCCGCTATCAGGTCGTCTATGACGCGTCGACGGGGTTCATGGATCCCTCGCTCGCGGCGCGCGTCGTCTCGGCGCCCGTCCAGGTAAGCGACATGGGCCAGGCGTCGTTCGGCCTCGACGTGGGCTGGGAGCTCAGGCCCTCGATCGGTCCAACTGCGAAGCGCGAGTTCGTGCCCGGCTTCGACGCCTTCGCCTTCGCTCCGAAGAGCGGCGCGCCCGACGCCGAATACCAGGTGGTGGTCGCGTCGGCTTCCTACACGGAAGGTCGGCCAACTTACCAGCCGGTCTGGAGCTCCGCCTGGGGGCCTGCCGGCAGCGTGGCCTGGAACGGGAAGGCGGGTGAGGAGGTCAGCGATCCGGTCGGTGTCGACGCGCCGACGGGCGACTACGCCTATCACGTGAGGTTCCGCAAACAGGGGACCGCCTTCGGGGGCGAGGGTTCCTACGGCCAGAGCCACTGGCAGTCCTTCCGCCTCATGCGCGCGCCGCTTTAAAGGAGAAGCCCATGAAACCTTCGAAGCTCTTCGTCTTTGCAGGGGCGCTCTTGCTTGCGATCGCGGGCTGCGCCTCGCTTCCCCCGACTTCCCAGGCTCCGCTCGGGCCGAGCAACTCAAGTGAAGCCCCGGCGCTGACCCTCAAGCTCGACCTGGGACGTCGGGTCCAGGCGGTGGCGCGCGACGTGGCAGGAGCGCGGGTCAGCCTCTCGGTCGCAGGCCGGGTGTTCGAGACCCAGGCCACCCTGTCGGTCGTTCCGCTCGCTTCCCCTTCGCCCGGTGGCCCTACGCCATCGCCGAGCCAGGCCCCGCTCGAAAACGTGATCGAGCTGTCGAAGGCGACGGGGATGGCGCTGGTCGCAGGGGATGCCAGGGTCCACGTCGAGGCCATCGACCAGGAGGGGCGGGTGATCGGGAGCGGCGACGCGGTGGCGCCGCTCCTGATCGGGCGCCGTAGCTACGTCCAGGTCCTGGTGAAGCTGGACAGCACCGGCCGGACGGAATATATGCCCTTCACGCCCCTGGGACCGCAGCCGAGCCCATCGCCTGAGCCCACCTGGTTCCCTTCGGCCGAGCCGCTCCCGTCCCCGACCGGGAGCCCTTCGTTCGAGCCGACGCCGGAGCCTACCAGGAGCCCCTCGCCCGAGCCGACGCCATAAAACCACCCCCCTGGGCGTGATGTCCACGGCCGCAAAGACGCCCCCCAAGCGGGGGGCGTCTTTGCTTTGGGATAGAGTGACGGCGGGGCGTTCTTGTAATAAAAGCGACATAACCCGGGTAATTTCATGATGGCCCTTGCTTGTTTCGATCACATCGATTGAGCGGTGTCCATGCCGTGGAGAGCCTACATGTCCGAACCGAAGAACCTGCCCCCCACACGCACAAGCGCCCGTCGGGCCGTTGTGCTCGGCGCGCTGAGCTTGTCGCTTGCCGGCTGTCCTATGGGGGCGGGCTGGGACGATAAGCCCGGCATCACGCAGACTCCGCCGCCGACGGGCAACAACCTCGTGACCGTGGCGCCCCTCGCGACGGTTGCGCCCATCCGCGTGACCGCGCCCTCGTTGCAGCAGGCGGCGGGCCTCCAGCAGGCCGCAGGGCTGCAACAGGCAGCAGGCTTGCAGCAGGCCGCGGGATTGCAACAGGCGGCAGGGCTTCAGCAGGCCGTGGGATACCGGACCCAGGCCGGCTACGGCATCCAGGCCGACGAGAACTTTTACGCCGAGGTGCCGGTGGCAGGCGCCGAGGTCATCGCCTATCCCGCGGCAGGCGGCGATCCGGTTATCGGGAGTACGGACGAGCAGGGCTTCGTCCGCCTCAAGCTGGACGTCAACAAGGTCTACACCATCGTCGCCAAGTTCAAGGACGCCACGGGTCAGGACAAGCAGTTCAAGGCCATCACCAAGGTCGAAAAGGACCAGGTGGACAAGCCCGAGGAGCAGAAGTCCCAGCTCAAGCTGGACCTGGCCTCGACCCTGGTCGCCGAGACGGTGGCCAAGGCTCAGGGCGACAACCTCAAGACCGTCGACGTCGCCAAGGTCGCCGAGGCGGTCGCGGCGACCAAGACCGTGCTGGCGGCCAGGCCCGAGGCCCTCGTCTCGGTCCTGCTCAACACCGACACCACCAAGTTCGAGCAGGTGCAGCAGGCGCTCAAGCAGATCTCGTTCGTCCAGCAGACGACCGATGCGCTCAAGGGCCTGCGCGACGCGGCCGATGCGCTCTCTGCGGCGCAGACCAGCTTCGACCCCACGGTCAACACCCGCAAGGGCGGCGAGCAAGAGCCCGCGGCGCCCACGGCGACCCCCACCCCGACGCCGCCCTCGAGCTTCAACCAGGTCCCGGTCAAGGCCCCGACGGCCGTCAAGGTCTTCGAGCCGGCACCGAACTTCCCGACCAAGGTCTACATCCCCTTCAAGGTCGCAGGCGAAGACGTCAGCGACCCCATCGCCTTCCCGACCGCGCTGCTGCTCAAGGCGAACGCCAAGCTCACGGACGACACCGCCTTCGAGCCGACCTGGTCGCTCGTCCAAGAGAAGGCGGGCGTCAGGATCGTGGGCAGCCTGCTCGTCGTCTCCTCGGGCGCGAGGCCCGGCGAGATCACCCTGAAGGCGACGCACGGCGACCGTACCTTCCAGGTCGGCCCCATCAGCGTTCTGAGCACCCCCGTGCGGGTCAAGAAGATCTCGCTCACGGTGCCGCAACCGCTGAAGCTGGTCGTGCCGCCCGAAGGGCCCCTGCCCCCGGGCGCGACGCTCATCGGCGCCTCGACCGCATCACTTGGCCTCAGCCTCGAGATGAACAACAAGACGACCTCTACCGACTTCGGCTTGGTGGCTTGG
Source organism: bacterium (assembly GCA_017744355.1). Classification (NCBI taxonomy): domain Bacteria; species bacterium. The sequence goes on from JAGIBK010000005.1 coordinate 295,242, forward strand.
TACGCCTCGCCTTCCGCCCACGTGCGGGTCGATGCGGCCAATCGCCAGCTGCGCGTCTTGTCGGGCGCGCCGGTCGGTCTGTACGAGATCTTCGGGCTCGCCTCCACGGACAGCGCCACGGTGTCGACCAAGGTTCAGATCGATGTCGAGCGCAAGAGCCAGATCGGCGCCGAGATTCAGTAGCGGAGGAAAGAAGACGTGAGAACGAAGCGAATCCTTCGCTGGGAGATCCTGCTCGCCCTGGGCCTGGTCGGTTGTACGGCGGTCGCGCCGAGCCGCATCGGGCCTCCATCCACTTCGACAGCCCAAGGGCCCGAAGCGTCGGCGATCGCGCCCGCCCACCACACAAGCAGCCTGATCCTTCGCATCCGCTGGCCCGAGCGGCAGGGTCTCGCGACCCAGGCCATCCCGAACGCCACCGAGAAGATCGTGGTGACCATCCTGGGCCCGAACGGCGCCAAGGTCCACGAGAAGACGGCACAGCGCCCGGCTGCCGGTCAGTTGAACACCCCCACCACCCTCACCTTCGATCTGGATCCGGCGCTCGGCTCGGTCACGCTCGAGGCGGTCGCCTACGGCCCGGGCAACACGCGCCTGGCCGAAGGCCGCCAGGCGAATATCCGCCTGCTGGACAACGTGGCGCTCGGGGTGTCGATCACGCTGACGGACACCGGCGCGCTCCAGGTCGTGTACGCGAACCAGCTGGCGCTGGTCAAGAACCTGGAAGGCTACATGGAGCGCTTCCACGACTTCGCCAACTACGAGCGGACGTCGGAAGGCGAGGCCATCAAGGGCGCCTTCGATCGCGTGTTGGGCCGGAGGACCCTCGGCGATCTGCTGCGGCCGTATTCCCCCCCGCCCGAGGATGAGGGTGGCTTCCCGATGCCGTCCGAGGGGGTGCCCCCCGCAGGCCCGGAAAGGCTCTGGGAGGTCGGCGTGGAGCCCGAGTTCGAAGGCTCCTGGGGGGTCGATCTCCTGGGTCGATCGCTCCTGGCGCTCTACTGGCAGGGCTATACCAGCCCGGATGCCTGGGCGAACTTCAAGGGGGACTGGCAGCTGAGCAGGCCCGACCCTCAGCGCTGGCAGCTTGACGTGAACGGGGCGCCCGATTCCTTCGGTGGGCAGTATTCCGACCAGAGCACCTTCGCCTTGCGCGCCAGGATGGACGCCGGCCAGTGGACGGATACGCCTTGGGGCACGCGCTTCCTTCGCGGTAGCAATGATGGCCCCTTCGTCACGCGGATCATCGATCTGTTCGGGCCGAAGACACCCGTCTTCGGGACCATGGGCGCCTTCAGCCTCGACTTCGACCTGACACCCAATGGGGATGCGGCCCGCGCTTATTCCTACCGCTTCGAGGCGGATTCTTTCAGGAGCAGCGCCTCGGTCCCGGTTGCCCTCAACACGGAGCTCGGCGGTCCGGTGGATCTGCTGTGGGACTTGCTGCGCGACCCCATCTTCTCGCGCCTGACCGACCTCAGCACCCACCTGCCTGCGCTGCCGGGGCGGGTCTCGATCGTCAGCCACTACCCGTCACTGCAGTCGACCATGTCGATGGCGGTTCGCTCGGCATCCACGATCGACCTCAACGTGGCGGCGCGCCTGAAGGACAATGCCGGTGCACGGGTGACCTTCCCCGTCGCCATGAGCTTTTCGCCGACCTACGCCTTCGAGCAAGGCAAGCGCAAGCTCGCCACCAACAAGGTGCACTTCGAGGTCGCGGATTCCCAGCAGCAGCTGAAGCTGGTGGGTGATTTCGAGCAAGGGCCGACCGTCATGACCCTGCACGCCCAGATCGTGGACACCTCGGGACGCCAGACGAACACGCTATTGGCGACCCTCGACCACACCTGGAACAAGCACCCGAATGGTGGCTTCGACTTCAGCCGCATCGCGGATTTCCCGCTCCTCGTGGTGAACGACGATCCCGATGAGTCGAAACGGACGCGCTATCGCTTGACGCCCGGCTTCTTCAACGGCGACAAGCTGGGCCACGTGAGCGTGGAGGTACGGTAGGTGATCAAGATGAGTACGCGCTCCTGGGCTTCGGCGATCGCGATCGCCACCACCCTCGCGATCGCCGCCTGCGCGATGCCGCCTTCCCTGAACGGCGGCGCGGGCAACCGGTCTGCGGCCGAGCAGGCCATCAAGCATGAGATGGGGAAGCTTGCGATCAGCGTCGCCTGGCCCCGCAAGACCCAGGCGATCCCCTTCCGCGCCACCAAGATGGTCATTCGCCTGACCAAGGCGGGCAGCGCCGCCTCGCCCGAGCACGAGCTGCCGGTCATGGATGCGAGCGATGCCGCCTTCCCGGACGTCGTCATCGACCGGGGCGATAACCCGCTGACCAGCTACGGGCCGACGACTTACGAGTGGGACATCCCACAGCAGGCGGATGTCCGCCTGTCGGCGATCCTCTACGAAGATGACGCGGTGATCGGCTCCGATGCGCGCGTTATCGACGTGATCGCCGGCGTGCACTCCCACGTGGGGCTCAACATCGTGCTCAACGCGGCGAACGCATCCCACCTGACGAGCATCTCCAGCGACTCGCTCGGGGTCGGCGACGTGATCACCCTGACGGGCTCGAACTTCGCGAAGGACCGGGAAGCCTGGAGCAAGCAGGTCTTTTTCCAGATCGAGAGCGACTGGCGGATGGGCGGTTCTCCCCATCCGTCGCCCAGCGGCGGCCCCATGGTCGAGGTTGAGCGCGTTTACTTCCCTGCCAATCGGGTCGAGGTGGTGAGCGACTCCGAGATCCGGGTGACCATCCCCGCCACCTTCCCTTACTATCCGGGGCAATCCTCGGAGTCGGGCATTCCGCTGCTCTCGAGGCTCTGGAGCTACTTCCGGGATCCCAGCGCGGCCCGTCTCTTCATCGGGGTCGATGTGGACGGCGCCGCCACCGAGCTGAAGCCCGTCACGTTCAAGCCGGGCGCGCTGGCCGCAGACGTGACACTCACCGCGGACGCGGTGGCCCCCGCCAAGGCGAGCGGGCGCAATGGCCCCCTCTGGGTGGATGACCACTACATGGATCCCGCCGTGGAGTCGGGAAGCTACTGGACCTATCGCGTGCAGGGGCCTTCGTACTGGCAGCAGCGAGAGGTGACGGTTCGCATCTCGAACCCTGGCGGATCCTGGGAGGGCGGCGCGGAGATCCTTGAGGGCCCCCAGGTGGCGCAGGTCGCGGATCTGGCCAATCACCCGGAGTTCGACTTCATGTGCTTCCTGAACCCGCAGACCCGGGTTTATCAGCAGGGCTTCGGCCCTGACAACGACACGGTCACCTACACCTACACGGTGCCTCACTTCACGCGCGGCGGTCAGAAGTACCCGAGACCCGGCGCGATTCGCGAGGTCACGATCCGGCGCAACGTCGGCGTCGTGTACATGCGCGAAACCTACCTCGCACGGTTCGGGGATCGGATCGAACGGGAAGTGAGGGAATACGGGCTGATGAACTCGCCCGTGGCGCCCTCGGCAGGGACCGTCTGGCCCACCCCGTGGCCCTCGATGACGCCCGTCCCCGGGGTCTAGTCGCGAGGGGAGGAACGAATGATGATGAGGTCCAAGATGCGCCTGCGCCACCTGCTACTCGCCGCCCTCTCGGTTTCCTTGGTCGGATGCCAGGGGCTTTCCGGTGTGCTCTCCCCGAGCACTGGCGGCGGCATGAGTGCGGTGCAGGCACAGACCGGCGGCCTGACGGTCCGACTCGGCAACGCGGCGCTCGCCTACAAGGCGCAGCAACTGACGGACTTCCCGTTGGAAGAGGTGGAGGTCCTGGTGACGGTGGAGAGCCCGGACGCGCAGGATCCCGCCGTGCGTCGCCAAGAACGAACGGTCAGGCTCGGCCAGGTGATCGAGTTCGCCCAGGTTCCTGCCGGGTACGTGGACGTGACGGCCATCGCCTTATACAAGGGGCAGGTCTTCGACCGGCAATACACCAGTGCGGCGATCATGCCCGGTGGCTCGGAGACCGTCACGCTCGAACTGAATGTGGGCGCGAGCGCGCTGGATCTCGACTTCGGGTCCGCGCTGCCCGTTCGCCGTATGGACGTTCGCGACCTGCCGGAGTTCGCGGCCTACCAGCTGCCTTCGGGCGCCGAGAGCATCGACTTCGATCTGGTGGATGCCAGCGGAGCGACCGAATCGATTTCGTTCCGCCATGCCGACGGCTGGCTCTATCGCAAGCTCGGCCTTGAGCCCTGGCCCGAGGCGAGTGAGTGGTGGCGCTTCTCGTTCGGCTGGGGCGCCCTCACGACCCTGCCCGCGCATGCGACCATCGTCGGGGCGGAGGCGCCCTGGAACGGCTGGGCCGGAACGGTGAAGCGCTTCCAGTGGGAGAACGTCTACGTCACCAATCGCAACGGGAGCACGCAGGACGTCACCTATCGCTTCGACCGCTGGTACTCGCCCACCGAGGGCCTGCTGCGCGAGGACGTCCACGAGGCGAGCGGCTCGCAGCCTATCCTGGTGACCCGCATGATCCGGAAGGGGCTTTGAGCATGAGCGTCACGAACAAGACTTTCGCCCTCCTGGGCGCCTGCGGCGCCGTGGCCGCGCTCTTGATAGCGGGGTGCGCGTCGTTCCCCGCGGCGGGGGCCGGTACCCCCGCGGGCCAGATCGCCGAGGCCCCGAAGGCCTCGCTCTCGCTGCGCGTGCGTCTGCCGAGGACGGTCCAGGTGGTGAGGAGCGAGATCACCGGCGCGACGATCAGCGTCACGATCGACGGCGAGGCGCCGATCCAGGTGCCTGTCGC